>NZ_JALJRL010000014.1:0-161176 GCF_024519675.1 Mesorhizobium sp. Mes31
TCAAACAAAGAGATAGAGCCCCATCCCGATTCCATCGGGATGGAACAGGCTCTAGTCGTCCTCAAACATCGCGCTTGGCGGAAAGTCTGTGCGGCTGTAGTCGACGACGATGAATTTGCCGCCCTGGTAGCGCTCGACCACCGGATTGTCCGTCACCTTGCCGCGTACACGCTCGGCCTGGTCGTCGGAACTGTCGAGCGGCGTCCAGCCAAGCTTCAGCCTGGCATCGTGCCGCCAGAAGCCGCGGCTGTTGTTGGACTGGCCCCAGATGACGGAGCAATCGACACGCTCCGCTTCGGCGCAACGTTCGATCAGGCGGATAAAGTCATCGTGCGATATCCATGTCGACAGGATTCGCTCGTCCGGCACCTCGGGCAACACCGAGCCGATGCGGATCAGCACGCTTTCCACCGCATGCTTGTCGAAGTAGAGCCGCGCCAGCATCTCGCCATAGGCTTTCGACAGGCCGTAATAGCCGTCGGGCCTGAGCAGGCAGTCCTGGTCGAGAATCTGCGTCCGCTCATAAAGCCCGACCGCGTGCACGGACGAAGGAAAAACCACCCGCGCCTTCTCTCTGCGTGCCGCCTCATAGATGTGGAAGGCGCCGCGGAAATTGGGGCCGAGCACCGTCTCGAAGGATTGCTCGGTGGAGATGCCGCCGAAATGCAGGATCAGGCCGCAACCCTCCGCCAGATCGTTCACCGCCTGCCGGTCCTCGAGATCGGCGATGGTGAAGCTTGCGTTTGGCGACAGCGGGATAGGCAACGGCACGACATCGGTGAGCCGCAAGGTCCAGCCCAGTGCCGCCAGCCTGGCTGAGAGCAGGCGCCCGATCGTGCCGGAGGCGCCGGTCAACAGCACCGGTTTGTCGGTCAGCATCACATCCTGTCCTTTCACCGAAACCGCCGATATGTTCGCGCGGAGCTGGCAAGGCGAATGAAGATTGGTGGCCGCGAACAAGCTGCAAATGTTATCATATCACCGTATAAATAATGGGTTGCCAAGGACAGCGGTTCGTTTATTGCTTGACGGTGATGAAACGTTCCTTTGGCCTTCCCCCGCAGATCAGCCGCACGGCGCAGGTTGCCGACTGGTTTGCGCGCGAAATACGCGCCGGCCATATGACGAGCGGCGAAAAACTGCCGACCGAGCAGGAACTGATCGCACAATTCGGTGTCAGCCGCACGGTGATCCGCGAGGCGATGGCTTCTCTTCGATCGGAGGGCCTTGTCGTCAGCCGCCAGGGCTCCGGCGTGTTCGTCGCCGATCATGAGGCTAACACCACGTTTCGCATCGTCTCCGACGAGCTTCGCTCGCTGACCGAAGTCCAGAACGTGCTGCAGCTTCGGCTTGCGGTGGAGCAGGAAGCCGCCGGCATCGCCGCCGAGAAGCGCAGCGACGACGACCTTGCCCGCATGCGCGATTGTCTTGACGCCATCGATGCGTCGATCGCGGCGGGCGAGAGCGCCATCGAACCTGACTTTGCCTTCCACCGGGCGATCGCCTCGGCCACCGGCAATCCCTATTTCGAACGCTTCATGCATTTTCTTGGACCGGTCCTCATTCCGCGCCAGTTAATGCGCCCGCGCGACGAAACGCCGGAGCAGCGGCGGCACTATCTGGAGCAGGTCCAGATGGAGCACCGCCGCATCTATCAGGCCATCGAGCGGCAGAATGTCGAGGCCGCCCGTTTCACCTTGCGCGAGCATCTGGAGGCTGGCCGCGAACGGTATCGCCGCATGGTCGATGGTCACGCCAGATCGTAGTGCGCCATCAACTCCGGTCTTCGATCCGCTCCCGCAAGTCATTCCGACCTACGCCAGCTCCGCGACCGGCATCTTGCAGGACTGCATGAGATCAGCGAGCTGCCTCTCTTCGTCCGCTGTCAGGTCGAGAAGCGGCGATCTCACCGGGCCGCAATCTATTCCCGCGATGCGTGCGCCGGCCTTGACGATCGATACGGCATAGCCGGCGCGACGGTTGCGGATGGCGAGATAGGGCAGGAAGAACGATCGGATGAGATTGCCGACTTCCGCAGTCTCGCCTGCACGCAAGGCGTTGAAGAACCGCAGCGCGATCTCGGGCGCGAAATTGTAGATCGCCGAGGAATAGGTCGTCATGCCGATCGCCGCGGCGGCGCTGGCATGGACCTCGGCTGTCGGCATGCCGCCGATGAAGATCAGGCGGTCATCCATGCGGTAGCGCAACGCGGTGAGAAGCTCGATGTCGCCGACGCCGTCCTTGAGGCCGATGAGGTTCGGGCAATCCTGTGCCAGGCGCTCGAGCGTCTCGGGCGTCAGTATGGCATTGTCCCTGTTATAGGCGATCACGCCGATGCCGACCGAACGGCAGATGGCCGTCAGGTGACGGCGCAAGCCTTCCTGCTCCGACTTGACCAGATAGGGCGGCAGCACCAGCAGCCCGTCGGCGCCGTTGGCCTCGGCGGCCTTGGCGAACTCCACCGCCATATGCGTGCCGTAACCGACACCGGCGAGCAGCGGCATGGTATCGGGCACTTCGTCCGAAGCCGCTCGCACGACGCGCTTGTATTCCTCCAGCGTCAGCGAAAAGAATTCGCCGGTGCCGCCGGCGGCAAAAAGCCCGCTCGCTCCGGCAGCGCCCTGGCTGGCGACATGGGCGCGATAGCCGGCTTCGTTGAAGCCGCCCTCATCATCGAAAAAGGTCAGCGGAAAGGACAGCAGCCCGCGGCCAAGGGATCTGGTCAGCTCGGTGGGTGAGAACGTCAAAACGAATACTCCGTGTATGGGCTTGGCGGATTGGCTCGCCCGGCAATGATTTCGATCGTGGTGTTTGGTAGCGGCAGGGTCATACGAGGCTCGACCGGACTTCGGCCGCGGCAGCGTCGATCGCCTTGCGGCCAAGGCCCGACTTGACGATGCGGATCAGTTCCTCTTCGCTGGTGTCGGCCGTCGACGCGTCCAGCGCGACCTCGCCCGAATGCAGGAAGTTGATGCGGTCGCAGACTTCAAAAATCTGGTTGTAATTGTGGACGATCAGGATCACCGAGACCTGACGCTGCTGGCGCAGGTTCTGGATCAGGCCCAGCACATGCGCGCTCTCGCGCACGCCGAGTGCCGCCAGCGGCTCGTCGAGCACCAGGATCTTCGGCGATGAGTAAATCGAGCGGGCGACGGCGATGCACTGGCGCTGCCCGCCCGACAGGAGGTCGACCGTGCTGTTGACGCTGGGAATCGTGATGCCGAGCGTATCGAGATAGAGCTGGGCCTGTTCGCGCATCTTCCTGTTGTCGAGCAGGTTCAGGCCCAGGAAGCGTTTGTGGTACTCGCGGCCGAGAAACATGTTGTGGAAGACGCTGAGGTCGCCGATCAGCGCCAGGTCCTGGTAGACGGTCTCGATGCCTTGGACGCGGGCATCGCGCGGCGAGGCGAAACGAACCTCCCTGCCTTGCGAGACGATTGTCCCGGTGTCGGGCTGGTGGAAGCCGGACAGGATCTTGATCAGCGTCGACTTGCCGGCGCCATTGTCGCCGACCAGGGCCAGAACCTCGCCCTGGCGCAGCTGGATCGAGACGTCGACGAGCGCGGTGACGGCGCCGAAACTCTTGGAGATGTTGGACATCTCCAGCACGACAGGGGCGTCCTTGCTGAGCGGTGGAATAGCTTGCGTGTTCATAGGCGCCTCCTTGTGCGCAGCCGGTCGACCTGGATGCTGAGGATCATGGCCGCGATAATGGCGGCGCCCAGATAAATGTCGGAGACGGTGGCCTGGGCGCCGATCATGACCAGGCCGTTGTTGAGCGAGGCGACGACGAAGGCGCCGATCAGCGCGCCGATGACGGTGCCGGAGCCGCCCAGCAGCGAGGTGCCGCCGATGACCGCGGCCGCGATTGCTTGCAAGGTGAGGAACGGGCTGCCAGCCTGCGGGTCGGCCGAGGTGAACTGGGCCGTGTTGATGATGCCGGCAAAGGCAGCGAAGCCGCCGGCGATCATGAAATTGTAGATCTTCATGCGGTCGGTGCGCACGCCGATCTCGCGCGCGCCGATGATGTTACTTCCAGTTGCGATGGTGTGCAGGCCGAAAGTGGTGCGGGAAAGCACCAGCGCCAGCACCAGCACCAGCACGACCGCCCACAGGAAGGGCGTGAAAGCCGACACGCCGTGCAACGACAGGAGCCCGTCCGATGGCTGGTAGAGGCTCTGGCCGAAGATGGCGTTGAAGGGTTGCTCAACCGGCGCCACGATCGGCTGGCTGTTGTAGATCGAGACGACGATGCCTTGCAGGAAGAACAGCATGCCGACCGTGGTGATCAGCGACGGCACGCGGAAACGCACCGTGATGATGCCGTTGATGGCGCCGACCAGCACGCCGATCAGAACGCCGATGACGGCGCCGACGGCCAGCGGCACGCCCCAGGTGACCGACAGCAGCGCCATGACATAGGGCGCGATCGAGAAGATGGCACTCAGCGACAGGTCGATCTCGCCGGTGATCATCAGCATGACCTCGGCGGCGGCAATGAGGCCAAGCCGGCCGGTGTCGCGCAGCACGACGCTCATGAATTGCGGCGACAGGAAGCCGCCATCGCTGCCGAGCTGGAAATAGATCACCAGAACGATGGCGACGACGGCGATGCTGGCCTCGCGATAGCGGGACAAAAGGATGAGCAGCCTTTCCGTCATCGTATGCGGAACCTTGACCCCAACGGCGCTCTTCCCGGCTTTTAAGGGTTCGATTGGCGGCACTCTTGTCTTCCTGATTTCGAATTCTGGGCGGAAAGGCGGATCGGCAAAAACCGCGACGACTGCCTGGCTGACAGCCTGCGGTGCCCTCGCTACGTCATCGGAAGAGGACGCGGCGAGGGCAGGAGTTCGCTTGGCTGAACAGCGTCAGGTCGGCTCGACGTCGCTGCGACCCTCGAAGCGGGACTTGCCGACATAGGCGTCGACATTGTCCTTGGTCACATAGGCCTGGCTGGTATCGCTGTTGGCCGGACCGACGAGACCGCCCGACAGCTTGTAGAGATACATCTGCTGGACCGGCAGGAAGCCCTGCAGATAGGCCTGCTGGTCGGTGGTGAAGTTGACGTCGCCCGACTTGATGAAGTCCAGCGTCTGCGGGAAGAGGTCGAAGCCGGCAACCGCTCCGCCGGCCTTCACCAGCCCGTATTTGTTGGACACGAAACCGCAGGCATAGGTGTCGGAACCGCCGGTGCCGAACATGCCCTTCACGTCCTTGTGGCTGAGATAGTAGCTCTCGACGCGCGAGATTTCCGTTGCCGGATCGGGCCCGGTGTTGACGACATCGTAGGTGACGCCGCTGCCGCTGTCCTTGATCGCCTGGATGTAGCCGTCGAGGCGCGGCTGCGTGTTGAGCGAGCCCGGCACGCCGATCGACAGCATGACATGGCCGCCCTTGGGGATCAGCTTCAACCACTTCAGCGCCGAGTTGTAGCCGGACTGATAGAGCGGCTGGCCGACATAGGAGAGCCGCTTGTTTGGGCTGCCGACCGGCACGTCGGCGTTGAAGGCGACGACCGGGATACCGGCCTGCGCAGCCATGTCGGTGGCGGCGTCGAAGGCCGTCGGATCCACCAGGCAGACCGCGATGCCGTCCGACTTCTGCGCAATCGCGGTCTGCATGGCGCTGACCATTTCCGAGACGACGTTCTTCTGCGACCCCGTCCACTGGTAGCTGCAGCCGAAGGCGGCGCAGGCGTCCTGGATGCCATAGATCGTCGGCGTGAAGAACTGGTCCAGCGTCACGTGGCAGACGAGGTGGAACTTGTAGGGCTTCTTTGGCAGGCCGGTCGATGAATCCGCCGCTTTCGCGGCACTGATGCCTCCGGCAAGACCTGCACCTGCCAGGCCGCTGGCAAGGCCGGCAGCACCCAGTCCGAGCTTTCCGGCCAGTGCGAAAGCACTGCGCCGGCTGATGGCGGCATTCACCATCTCCATCTGATTTTTCGTTTCGTCGTCCACTTGGTTCCTCCCTCTTCGTTTCGCGGGTTCGCGGGCTTGCCCATATTTGTCATCTGGTTACATTGTTATATGACAACTTTTGTGTCAATGCTTTTTCGATACCGGTTTCACGGCGGGCCTTTTTTGCGGTTCGAGTGGCGCGGAAGTCGGCCGCATGGCCGGCACGATGAACGACAGGATCACAGGAAGAGAAAATGGCTGAAATCGAATTCAGGGCTGTCAGCAAGAACGGCCTGAAGGTGACGACGATCGGGCTCGGCGGCACCGGGCTCGGCAACATGTACCGCGCCGTCGACACGGACGCCGCGGTAAACACGGTGCAGGCTGCCTATGACAATGGCATCCGCTATTTCGATACGGCACCCGTCTATGGCTTTGGCGTCAGCGAGACCCGGCTCGGGATGGCAGTCAAGTCGCTGCCGCGCGCCGACATCGTGATCTCGTCGAAGATCGGCTACGACCTCGTTCCGATCCCGCCTGAGGAGCTGAAGCCGGCGCTGTGGGACCAGCCCGGTTCGTTTCGTGCCGAGTTCGACTATTCACGCGATGCGGTGATGCGCTCGCTCGAAGGAACGCTGAAGCGCCTCGACACCGACTATGTCGACATGGTCTCGATCCATGATCCGGACGAGGCCATTCATTTCGGCCCCGGTGAGGATCCCTATGCCAGAAGCCGCTTCAGGGAAGCCATGGACGGCGCCTATCCGGCGCTCGACGATTTGCGCTCGCAAGGCGTCATCAAGGCGGTCGGCGTCGGCATAAACCAATGGCAGATGCTGTCCGACTTTGTGGTGGCGGGAGAGTTCGACTATTTCCTGCTCGCCGGCCGCTATACGTTGCTCGAGCAGGAGCCGCTGGCGACCTTGCTGCCGCTGTGCGAGCAGCGTGGAACCAGGATCATCATCGGCGGCCCCTACAATTCCGGCATCCTGGCAACGGGCGCCGTCAGGGGCGCGACATTCAACACCAGGCCGGCGCCGGAGCCGGTGCTTGAGCGCGTGCGCCGCATCGAGGCGGTCTGCGCCCGCTATCAGGTATCGCTGCCGGCGGCAGCGCTGCAGTTTCCTTTGGGCCATCCCTTGGTGTCGAGCGTCATCCCCGGCGCGCGGTCCGTCGAAGAGCTGAAGCAGAATCTGGGTTACCTGCGGGAGGATATTCCCCCGGGTCTGTGGGCCGATCTCAAACATGAGGGGCTCATCGAATCCCGTGCCCCCCTTCCTGGAGCGAGGCAAGCAACCACCGCGAGGCAGCCATGATCGACGGCTTCGCTGTTCAGCACTATGAGCATCTCAGCCAACGTTCCTTCGAGGATTCGTTGCTGCCGTCGAGGCTGAACTCGGCGGTATTGCAAGCGGCGCGATCCCGCGAGGGGTCGCCGCGGCGACGCGCCACGCCGACTTCGAGACCCGGAATATGAGGGTCGAGCGGATCGACCGTTCCTCGCGGCCCGCCCATATGCCAGAGGCCACCGCCGCGTTGATCGCCGAGCGCATCATGGCACTGCGGCGGCAACGTTGGACCGGCAAGCACATCGCCCATCAGGTCGGCGTCTCGCCCGCCACCGTTAGCCGCGTTCTCAAGCGTGCCGGACTGTCGCGACTTAGGGATATCGAACCGGCCGAGCCGATCCGACGCTACGAACGCGAGCATCCCGGCGAGATGATCCATATCGACATCAAGAAGCTCGGTCGTTTCGAGCGCATCGGTCATCGCATTACCGGCAAGCGCACCGGCAATGCCAACTCGCGAGGCAGCAGTTGGGAGTTCGTCCATGTCTGCATCGACGACGCCTCCCGCATCGCCTTCTCGCAGATCCTGCCCGACGAGAAAAAACAAAGCGCCATCGCCTTCCTCAAGGCGGTGGTCGCCTACTACGCCAGCCTCGGCGTCGCGATAGCGCGCGTCATGACCGACAATGGCTCTTGCTACAGATCGAAGGCCTTCGCCAAGACCTGCCGCGATCTCGGCCTCAAGCATGTCAGGACAAGGCCTTACACGCCGAAGACCAATGGCAAGGCCGAGCGCTTCATCCAGACGGCGCTGCGCGAATGGGCCTATGCCATCGCCTATGGCTGCACAGATACATTGGGATCGCCCACACGGCAGCCTAAAGTCCAAACCACTCATCACTCGCCTCGATCTAACCCTGGACAACCTGTTGAGGCTCCACAGCTAGTGCACCATAATTTTCGTTGTCCGATGGAATAAGCGCGCTTCCTGGATGTCCACATGGATGGAAATCACTCCATGCATGGAAGGACATATCGAATGAAACATGCTTCTGTTTTCCTCGCATTCGCGGGGCTCTGTTGCCTTTTTGCAGCCGGCCCGGCGTTCGCGCATGCCCATCTCAAGAGCGCCAACCCCGCCGACAAGGCGATCGTATCGACCTCCCCGATGGTGCTGACGCTTGACTTTACAGAGGGACTGAACCTCGCCTTTTCCGGTGCCAATCTGCAGGACGCTTCAGGTTCGCTGGTCCAGCAGGGCAAGGCGCAGCTGTCGAACGGAGACGAAACCCTCACCATTCCTCTGCAATCGGCGCTCAGGCCGGGCGACTATACGGTAAAATGGCGTGTTCTTTCGGTCGACGGTCACAAGAGCGACGGCAGCTACAGCTTCACGGTCGAGCCTTGATCGATCCGCAAGGGCTTTGGATTTTGGGTCGTGCCGTTATCGACACCGCCCTCATGGTGCTCTGGGGGTGTTGCGGTTTCTTTTCTGCCGCTACGCCGCCATCCCTCTGCGCCCTCCTGGTGCGGCGCTTTTCAGGGGTCTCCGCAATTTGCACAATGATGGCGGCGGCAGGCGTCCTGGCGGTCCTTCCGGCGCAGATCGCTATCGTGACCGATGATTGGCGCGCGACCATTGATCCGCAAACGCTCTGGTCGTTTCTCACGCTGACGACCGGTGGACGAGCATGGGATATACTCGCCGCAGGTTCGTTACTGCTTGGGCTGGCCCGCTGGCTCATGCCACGTTGCCTTGCTCTTGCGGCGGTTTTTGCCGCCTGCTCCCTGGCGAGCCTTTCCCTGACAGGGCATGCAGCAATGACGACCGGCCTTGAGCGCACTCTTCATGCCTGCATCGACATCGTCCATGTTCTTTCTGCCGGAGCATGGCTTGGCGGTCTTGTCGGTTTTGTATTTGTTATGCGGGCGGCACGTGATGTTGCCTATCGTCCTCAAGCGGTGGTCGCGTTGTCCCGCTTCTCTACGCTGGGCCACGTTGCCGTCGCACTGGCGATCTTGAGCGGCGTGGCCAACAGCTTGCTCATCCTCGGTCATTTGCCGACAGACTGGCGGTCGCCTTATCAGGCAAAGCTCCTCATCAAGATCGGGCTTGTCGCGATCATGTCGCTCGCGGCCATCGTCAATCGCTATGTTTTCGTTCCCCTCTTGCGGAGAAAGCGCCGGGAGGCAGAAACCGCGTTGTTCGCTGGCGCTGCCTTCGAGCTCTTGCTTGGCGCGGTCGTCATCGCGCTCGTTGCCGCCTTCGGAACCATGGATCCGTCTTGATCCGCGTGCATCAGGGTTCAAAAACGGTAATCACGGACCTGTTACCGAATAGATTGCCCATCACAGGGCGCGCGTCGCAACAGCCTATCTGATCGTGCGACAGGCGCGTTAGCGCCGACTGAGAGGGAAGCTTTCGCAAAGGGCTGCATGGATTCTAGTTGACGGCATCCAAGGCCGCCAATGTTGCTTCATCTTAATACTGCAGGCGACTCGACCCGGTTCGGCATCGCCAAGAAAAATTTCAGTTCGCCCGGAATAATCCGCTGTCTGCGGTGTCTACCCTTCTGAACTCTTCGAGAGAGACCAGGAGATAACGATGACCGCCTTATTTCGCAGTACCTGGATTCTGGCAACCACATCGCTGCTCACCGTCGTCTCGGTGTCGGCCTTTGCCCAGGATGTGCCAGCCCACCAGACCGTATCCGGCATGACGGACGAAGCACCGTTTCTGCAGGAAAACGACGCAGCCATGGTGAAAATGATGAACGACATGGCGGTCAAGCCGACAGGCGATGTCAATCGCGATTTCGTCGAGATGATGCTCCCGCATCACCAGGGAGCGATCGACATGGCCGTCGCCTACCTGCGCTACGGCAATAACGAGCAACTCAAGCGGATCGCGCAAGAAATCATCGTCGATCAGCAACAGGAAATCGCGGCGATGCGCATGGCGCTTGGCGATCCGCTTCCCGCCTCCGACGCGGTGCCGACGCAGGTCGCTCCCAACGACGCGAAGACAACACACAGCCCTCATGAAGAGACGTCATCGAAGGCCCCGGCCATGCAGATGATGATGATGATGAAGCCCGCCAACTGAAAAGGACCGAGACATGAGAACCAACCTGAAGATCTTTGCTCTTCTGGCAAGCACCATGATTGCCCCCGTGGCAGCTTTTGCCGGCCAGGCGCCCGGCCTCGCCTCCGACCCGGACATTCCGATCAGCCACAAGGACCGCGTCTATGCGGCCGAGCAGTTCTCCAACACGGTGTCGGTTTCCGACCCGGTCGACAACAAACTCCTCGGCGTCATCAAGCTCGGCGATCCACAGCCCGGCAACCTGAGCCCCCTCTACAAGGGCCAGGTCCTCGTCCACGGCATGGGTTTCTCTCCGGATCACAAGACGCTCGCGATCGTGTCGATCGGCTCCAATTCGGTTACTTTCATCGATACGGCAACCAATGCCGTGAAGCACACGACCTATGTCGGCCGATCCCCGCATGAGGCCTTCTTTACGCCCGACGGCAAGGAAGTCTGGGTGACGGTCCGCGGCGAAGACTATATCTCCGTGATCGACGCGGCCACTTTCGAAGAAAAGACCCGGATCAAGGTCGCTCCTGGCCCCGGCATGCAGATTTTCTCGCCGGACGGTAAATACGGCTATATCTGCTCTTCCTTCAATCCGGATGTCGCCGTCGTCACCGTCGCGGACCATCAGATCGTCGGCCATGTGAAACAGGAAAGCCCATTCTGCCCGAACATTGCCGCCTCCGCTGACGGCAAGCAGGTTTGGTTCACGCTGAAGGATGTCGGCAAGACGCAGGTCTTCAATGCCGAGGCCCCCTTTGACCTCATCAAGACGATTGATACGGGACCGATCACCAACCACGTCAATCTCGTCGTCAACAAGAACGGCAGTTTTGCCTACGCGACCGTGGGTGGCCTGAACGAAGTGAAGGTGTATCGCACGGATAATTTCGAGCAGGTCGCGACCATCCCGGTCGGCAACCTGCCACACGGTATCTGGCCGTCTGGCGATGGCACGCGAGTGTATGTTGGCCTCGAGAATGCCGACCAGTTCGCCGTCATCGATACGCTGACCAACAAGGTTATCGCCAACATCCCCATCGGCCAGGCGCCGCAGGCGGTCGCCTACGTTCCGAACGCGGTTCCCGAAGGCGATGGGATGCAGAACCTCGTGCCGCTCGGCGGGGCGGGAGACGCCGCTCACCTGAAGCTTGCGGCCAAGGGTGACAAGGACAAGAAGCCGTCGACGAGCGTCACGCTCTTCAATCAGGGGCTGACGCAGGTTCTGCAGGCTGCCGTCGCTGGCCTCGTTCCGAAGATGCCTTACGTGCTTGCGCTTTCCGACAAGTCCGATGGCACCGGTCAGCTCCAGGGCCTGGCAGCATTCATGACCAATCCCGCCGGTTCGGCTATTGTTAACGCGGTCGGTCCGATCCGACAGATCGTCGAAGCCAAGCACAAGGACGAAAAGCGCTATCTCGTCGTTGCCACCACCTCTGCCGATGGCAAGCCCGGTAAGATTGTTCAGGTTCAGGCAGAGTAAGTGAAAATGGCCCGCCTCGGTCGAGGCGGGCCAACCCACGGGAAGCAGATGTGCGATGGATGATCTTCTTTTCCAGGTCGAACCGATGATCCCGGCATTGCGACGCTATGCCCGCGGTTTCGTTCGCGACGCGGTCGCCGCTGACGATCTCGTGCAGGACTGCCTTGAACGCGTGATCTCTCATTGGCACCGGCGTCGAAATGATGACGCCCGCACCTGGGTCTTCGCGATCCTGCATAATCTTGCAGTCAGCCGGCTGCGGCAGGCGGCCCGGCGCGGTCAGCATGTTGCGATAGAAGAGATTGCAGACGATCTCATGGCGCATCCGCCGACACAGGAGGACGACCTTGCAAGAGCGGACGTCGTCTCGGCGATCCAACAACTGCCGGAGGAACCGCGTAGCGTGCTGCTGCTGGTAGCTGTCGAAGACCTCAGCTACGCCCAGGTCGCCGAAGTACTGGCGATCCCTATCGGAACCGTGATGTCGCGACTGTCGCGCGCCCGCGAGCGCCTGCGGCAGATCTTGGAAAGTCCCGCCAGGGGCGCTAGACCGGGCTCGCATCTGCGGAGAGTGAAATGACGGATAGGCCAATCACCGAGGACGATCTCCACGCCTATGTCGACGGCCGGCTTGACGCTGCCCGAAGCGAGGAGGTCTCTGCGTATCTCGGCAAGCACCCGGATGTCGCCAATCGTTTTGCTTCCTATTCCGTCCAGCGCACTCTTTTGCAGGGCGCCTTTGATCCCGTCGCTGGCGAGCCAGTGCCATCAAGGCTCAATCTTAACCACATCATTGCCACCAGACGGCAAAACAGGGTCTCCAACTGGCGGTTTTTGGCAGCAGCAGTCGTGCTTCTGTTCGCTGGCGGATCCGGCGGCTGGTACATGCACGATATGATGGTTCCTCCTACCGAAGGTGTGGTCGCCCTCGCCCGGGAAGCCTCTGACAGTTTCGCCACCTATGCGGGAGACAGGACCAGGCCGGTGGAGCTCCGGGCCGACAATATGGTCGAACTGGTTGGCTGGGCGACTGAACGAATTGGGCGAAAGCCTGTCCTGCCGGACCTGTCGAAGTCCGGCTATCGGCTGATGGGCGGTCGCGTCGTTTCCACACCTCATGGGGCCGGCCTGATGTTGATGTATGACAATGACCACGGCACGCGCCTTGTCATGTTGACAAGACCAATGACCGTGGACCAGACGCGGACGATGACGCCCCATTCCCAAGGCAAGGTTGACGGCTGGGCTTGGGCGTCGAACGGTATGGGTTACAGTCTTGTGGGGTCATTGCCCTCTGAAGCGCTGCACCCACTCGCTGACGATATTCGCAGGCAGGTACAGGGCGAGGCCTAATCGTCCATTGTCCTGAACCGCCCGGTTGCACGGGCCAGACGCTGAACCTTGGGGGCAGGGGGCCGAGGTTGATGCCGGCAAGCGAGCCGATGTGCCGACCGACATGGCCGCGAAGTTGAAGGCGCTGGAGGGGAGAACCGGGAGCGTGTAGGCGTCCCCGATATAAGTCTAATGACCCGGGCTTTCGGGGATACCGATGCAAATGCTCGGGTTGACGGCGCCGGGCACACCAAGTGTACTTTTGCTAGCGTCCCCTATTACGGCCCGAAAATGACGTTAAATCGTTTTCGCGCGGTCGGACCCCGCGCGTCGGCACAGGAGAGGGCGGAGATTCCAATGTGTCATCTTTCATTTCATGTGAGTCCATGTCCTGCGGCAGCGAAGTAGTTTCTGCATTCTGCTGGAGATTGCAGATACCGCCAACGGCCTGCCACAGGGCGTCGATGGTCCTGATGCCAAGCCCACCAGTTCCTTCGGCGCCTCCGACATCTGGCCTTGGGTGGGAATGGAACTTTCTGCCGATCGGCGGGCTTTCGGATAGGTCTGTGATTGGGGATAGGTTATTGATGAACCCAATGTGAAGTACCCTGCAGCGGAGGTATGCGGGTTTGAGGCTGGGGCGGACGTCGGGACCTCAATTGTGCGTTTCTGCCTTGGAGGAACGAAGTGGAGAATTTGATGCGGAATACGATGCTTGGCTTCGCGGCACTCGCGCTCGCCGCGTGCCAATCGGCTCCTGAAGCGCCGCAACCCGCTCTCGAACCTGCGTCGAATCCTGCTGCCATTCCTCCCCAGCCTGCCTTGGATCCTGCCGCTGTTTCCCCCGGCTCGGCAGTCTTGGATCAATCCGTGACGATCACTCCACCTGCAAAGAGCGTTCCAACAAAGTACGCCGCTTTTTCGGGCATATGGACCGGACGATTGGAGGGCACATATGAAGGTAAGCTGGCTGTTCAATCTGTTTCGTCGACCGGAAAGGTGACTGTCACCTATGCGTGGGGAACCCTGGGCGACAACAATCCCGGAGAGGCCGCCGGTGCTGGAACTATTGTGGGGACTACGTTGAAGCTTGGGCGCCTCCCCAATGGCGCGGACGTCAGCTTTAAGATGCTGCCCGACGGAACCCTTGCCGGAACCTATACGCTTGCCGGCCAGAGCTACGCGGGCGCGTTCGTCAGGCAATGATCAAAGAAGCATCTGATTGGTGGCGCTCACTTGCACTTGGCTTCGGTCCGGAGGGTTTCACTTTCCCGCCAGCTGGATGCGCCATCTCGCAACCCTCGCACTTGGCCGCGACGGTTGACACGTCTCGTGACTATCGCGGCGTCACGTCGAAGCAATATCGGAACGAGTGATCGCACCCGCGGCGATCGGCTGCATCAGGTCGCCGATGCAATCGATCGTCGTCTGCCGGCACCTTACTTTTTCAATCGTCGCACAGCCCTGCCGTCGGTGCACCTACTGCTTCACCGAGGTGGAAGTGCCCCAGGTATCCGACAGCACATAGCCCTGGGGGTACGGATCGGTCGGATCGAGATAGTAGCTGTGCTCGCCTGTGATCCAGGCCCGGCCGGTGATCTCCGGAACGATCGCCTTGCGACCGCCGATCTCCGTCAGCTCCACGATCCTGCCGGTGAAGCGGGAGCCGATGATCGATTCATGGATCAACACGTCGCCCATCCCCATCAAGCCGCGGGCCTGCAACACGGCCATGCGGGCCGACGTGCCGGTTCCAGTGGGGCTGCGGTCGGAGCGGCCCGGCGAGACGATGCAGGTGTTGCGGGTGACGTTGCCCGGGCCCTGGAACGGCATGGCGAACTGCACGATCGACACGCCGCGCACCTGGTCGAATTCGGGATGGACGACATCGAGCTGTTCGCGCGCGGCCCGCCGGACCTTCTCACCCGCCACCGCCAGTTCGCGTGCCTCGTCCGGGGCGACCGAAAAGCCGAGCGCCTTGGCATCGACGATCGCATAGAACATGCCGCCATAGGCGATATCGACCGTAAGCGCGCCGAGCCCTTCGACCTCGATCTTGGCGTCCAGGCGATCGACAAAGGCGGGCGCGTTGCGGAAGGTGATCGACAGGCATTTGCCTTCGCGGCATTCGGCGCGCACCTCGATGACGCCACCCGGCATATCGAGCTTGAAGCGTGTCTCGGGCTCCTGCATCGGCACCATACCGGTCTCGAGCAGCACGGTGGCGACGCAGATCGTGTTCGAGCCGGACATCGGAGGATATTCCGTCGGCTCCATGATGATGGCGCCCGCGACACAATCCTCGCGCGTCGATGGAACCAGCAGATTGACGTGGCGCGCAACGCTGCCGCGCGGCTCGCAGATCAGCATCCGCCTTATATGGTCGTGATCACGTTCCATCGTGATCATCTTGTCCATCATCGTGCGGCCCGCCGGCGGCAGCACGCCGCCGACGATGACGTCGCCGACTTCACCTTCGGCATGACAGCCGACGACACGAATGGAGGTTTTCGTACGCATTATTTTTCCTTGTTGAGTGCAATGCCTTCGCGGTGAAACGGGCAGCGAGTCCCGAAGTTCAGGCCCAGATGTCCCCGACGGTGAAACCTTCAGGGAAAGGATCATCGTTGTCCAACGCGATCGTGTTAAGCCCAAAAATCCACTGGTCCCTGAGAGCGTAGGAAGCCGCGCCGGAAATGTCGGCTTCTGGTGCGAAGCAGACATCGATGTGGCCGATTTCAAGCTTACGGTGGTGGCGGAACCAAACGAGACAATTGGTGCCGACGCGTTTCCAGCGCCGGTCTGGTTAGGTCCAGCCTAAGCCGAACGACTGAAAATCATAATTTGTGCAGCGCACCCAGCGTGCTTTGCTCCCCCGTCGGCTGGAAGAATAACAAAAACAACGTCAGGCGACAGGCTTCGGCGATGCGTCCGGAGCGGGTTTCGTTCGGGCTGGGACAACGCCCGATCTCAGAAAAAAACAGGGGAACGTAATGACGACAATGATCTCGAAGTTTCGCCGGGCCGCGCTTGCGGCCGGGATTGCCCTGAGCGCCCTCTCAGTGAGCCTCCACGCCGAAGCTGGCAGCTTGAAACTGGGCATGACGACCTGGGTAGGATACGGGCCGCTCTTCCTTGCCCGTGACATGGGCTACTTCAAGGAAGGGGGTCTCGATGTCTCGCTCGAAGTCATCGAGGAAGCATCGATGTATATGGCAGCTGTTGCCGCCGGCGAGCTCGACGGCAGCGCCTCGACCATCGACGAGATCATGAAGTATCGTTCGAAGGATGTTTGCTTCAAGTCGGTCTATGCGCTGGATGACAGCCATGGCGGCGACGGCGTGCTCGCGCCCAGCGGGATCAAGAGCGTCGCGGATCTCAAGGGAATGGAAGTCGGGCTGAATGAAGGCTCTGTGTCTCAGTTCTGGTTCAACATCCTTCTCAAGCAGGCCGGCCTCACTCAGGCCGATGTGAAGATCACCAACATGACGGCGGACGATGCCGCCGCCGCCTTCATGGCCGACCGCATTCCTGTTGCCGTGACCTGGGAACCGCATCTGACGCTGGCCAAGAAGGAAAACAAGGGGCAGGTGCTGATCGACTCCTCGAAGACGCCCGGCTTGATCGTCGACGTGGTGGCGCTGAACTGCGACTACATCACGAAGAACCCTGGGGATGTCGAGGCGCTGGTCAAGGGTCTCTACAAGGCCAATGAATTCATCAAGGAAAATCCTGAGAAGGCTTATGAGGTGATGGCCAAGGGTGTCGGCGGCTGGCTGAAGGATCCGAAGGACTTCGCCTCCTCCGCCGCTGGCGTGAACTTCTACGGCAAGCAGCGCAATGCCGAATTTTTCGCCGGAGGCGAGGGCGGCGAAGCCGGCAAGCTGATCAAGCTGGGCGGCGATATCTGGGGCGGCTTCGGCAAGCTCAAGATGGACATCAAGTACGACGACCTCGTCGATACGTCCTTCCTCGCGAAGTAACATGGCCTCGCGAAGTAACTTGGCCTTGCGAAATAACTTGGCCTTGCAAAGTGATTTGGCTGAACCGGAGGCGAGCCTCGCGCCTCCGGTCCAAACGGCCCAAAAGGGTTCTCCCGTGACACTAGCACCGAACACGAGCTCTCTGGTCAGCAATGGCGTGACCGCGAGAGTGGAAAAAGGTCAGACCGGTCCATCCGCCCTCAAACTCATCGCCACACCGTTTCGGGCTGTGCCGCGCTCTCTCTCCATCACGCTGGGCTTCATGGTCTGGATCGCGGTCATCGGCGGCTGGTTCGCGTTGACCTATTCCGGAGCGGTCAAGGAAATGTTCCTGCCCCGCCCCGAATCCGTCTTGTCCACCACCATCAGGATGGCCGCCGACGGGTCGCTGTGGGAGCACGTTTTCGCCAGCGTCCAGGTGGTGCTGATCGGCTTCGTCATTTCGAGCGTTGTCGCGGTGCCGCTCGGATTGACGATGGGCACCTACCGCATCGTCCAGGCCGCACTCGAACCGTTGGTCAATTTCATACGCTATCTGCCGGTGACGTCCTTCGTGCCGCTTTTCATCCTGTGGATCGGAATCGGCATCGAGCAGCGCGTCGCCGTCATCGTCTTCGGCGTCTTCTTCCAGCAGCTCGTCATGATCGCCGACAGCGCCCGCAGCGTCCCGCGCGACCTCGTCAACGCGGCCTATACGCTCGGCACGAAACGAGGCGACACGGTCTTCCACATCGTCTTCCCGGCCACGCTTCCGAACGTGCTGGATGTGCTGCGCGTCACCATGGGCTGGGCCTGGACCTATCTCGTCGTGGCCGAACTCGTCGCCGCCCGCAGCGGACTTGGCTACATCTCGCTCAAAGCCATGCGTGGCTTCCAGGTCGACGTGATCTTCATGGCCATCGCCATGATCGGCATCCTTGGTCTTTGCACCGACCAATTGTTCCGGGGCATTCGCCGCCTCGTCGCTCCCTGGGCCAATTGAGGAACGCACACACATGGACGCCCTGAATCTTGCGACGAAACCCCTGAACCTTACAACGAAACCAAAAAGTTCCGACATCGGCATCGACAATGTGGTCCTGCGCTATGGCAAGGGAGACAATGCCGTGCTGGCGCTGGATGGCATTTCGTTTCACGTCGTGCCCAACGAGTTCTGCGTCATCGTCGGCCCATCCGGCTGCGGCAAGTCGAGCCTGCTTTATCTTGTCGCCGGTCTCGAGGAGCGCACCGGCGGCACGATCGTCGTCGGCGGCAAGCCGGTTACCGAGCCGGGCCCGGATCGCGGCATGGTGTTTCAGGCCTACACGCTGTTTCCCTGGCTTACCGTGGCGCAGAATGTCGAATACGGCCCGAAGCGGAAGGGCATCCCGCCGGCCGAGCGCCGGGCCATCGTCGAGCATTTTCTCCATGAGGTCGGCCTGGCAAAGTTCGCCAACCATTACCCGTCGCAGCTGTCGGGCGGCATGAAGCAGCGCGTGGCGATTGCCCGTGCGCTCGCCAATGATCCGGAAGTGCTGCTGATGGATGAACCCTTTGGAGCGCTCGACAGCCAGACCCGTCATTCGATGCAGAAGCTTCTGCTGAGGATATGGGATCATTCCAAGAAGACGGTCCTGTTCGTTACCCACGACATCGATGAGGCAATCCTGCTGGCCGACAGGGTGTTCGTCATGTCGGGCCGCCCTGGCCAGATCAAGAAGGAAATCCGCGTCGGCTTCACGCGTCCGCGCAGCATGGATCTGGTCATGGAGCCGAACTTCATCGCCATGAAGCGGGAGATCCTCGAGCTCTTGAAGAACGACGAAGACGAAGAGCACTAGATGACATCAGCGGTCTTCGGGGTGGATCACGAAACAGGCATGGCATGAGCACCGAGACCGTGGAATTTGATTACATCGTCATTGGCGCGGGCTCGGCCGGTTGTGTCCTGGCCAACAGGCTGAGCGCGAATCCTGCTAACCGCGTCTGCCTGATCGAGGCGGGCGGTAGCGACGACCGCACCCGGGTGCGCGTGCCGGCTGGCATCCTCTCGCTCTACGGCAATCCGAATTTTGACTATGGCTACAAGGGCGTGCCGCAGCCACTGCTCAACAATCGCCGCATCCCGGTCAACCGGGGCAAGGTTCTTGGCGGGTCGAGTTCGATCAACTCGATGGTCTATATTCGCGGCGCCGCGCAGGACTACGATGAATGGGCAGCGCTTGGCTGCGCTGGCTGGTCCTATGCCGATGTCCTGCCGGTCTTCAAGAAATTGGAGCGCAACTGTCTGTCACAGAATCCCGCCTATCACGGGTTCGACGGCGAACTGCTGGTCGACAATCCGCGCGATCCCAACGTCGTATCCAAACTGTGGGTAGAGGCGGGCAGGGGCGTAGGCCTGCCCGAAAACCGCGACTTCAATGCCGATGGCCAGTTCGGCCTCGGCATCTACAACGTCACCCAGAACAGAGGCGAGCGCTTCTCGGCCTACACCGCCTTTGTCCGGCCGGTTCTCGGCCGCCCGAACCTGCAGGTTCTGTCAGGCATCGAGGTTCTCGATCTTGCGATTGAACGCGGGCGCGTCACCGGCGTCAACGTCATCAGGGACGGGGTAACCCAACGGTTGGAATGCCGAGCGGAGGTGGTCCTGAGTGCTGGTGCAATCGGATCGCCGCGCCTTCTGCTTGCTTCCGGCATAGGCCCGGCCGAGGAATTGAAAGCAGCGGGGATTGAACCGGTCGCGAGCCTGCCGGGCGTCGGCAAGAACTTGCGCGACCATGTCGACGGCATGATCACGGTGCGATCGAACAGCCGCAAGACGCTCGGCCTTTCGCTCGCCAATCTTCCGGCGATGCTGGCAGCGCCCTTCCAGTATTTCGCCCGGCGCAAGGGCATGCTGACGACCAACTATGTCGAGGCCGGCGGTTTTGCCAGGACGAAGTATGCCGGGAGCGTACCCGACATTCAGTTCCATTTCGTGCCGGGCTATCGCAGCCATCGCGGCCGGCTCGTCGAATATGGCCACGGCTATGCCGTGCACACCTGTGTGTTGAGACCCGGGAGCGTGGGCGAAATCACGCTTCAGCGCGACGGCACCCGCCGCAACATGCTCATAGACCATCGCTTCTTCAGCGACGAGCAGGATGCACTGACCCTTGTCGAGGGCATAAAGGTCGCGCGTTCGATCCTGGCTTCGCCGGTTTTTGCCGGCATCCGGGGACCGGAAATTCTGCCTGGGCCCAACGTGAACACCGACGACGAGATCCTCGCCTATCTGCGTGCCGAGGCGCTGACCGTCTATCATCCCGTTGGCACGGCCAAGATGGGCAACGATGCCATGGCCGTGGTTGATCCTGCCAGCCTCAAGGTGCGCGGCTTCGACAATCTGCGCGTCGCTGATGCCTCCATCATGCCGACATTGATCGGTGGCAACACCAACGCGCCATCCATGATGATTGGCGAAAAAGCGGCTACGGCGATGTTGGCGTAGCCGTCTGCGGGCGAGCCACTTCAGCGAGCGCTTGCATTATAGGGGGCGCGAAGCGTTACCTGCCTGCGCCCCATCGAGTTGACGCCAACGGAGACCTCCGCGGCTCTGCCAATCTCCGCTGCATGGTGTGCGAGTATTCTCAGTGCCTCGGACGCGTCTTCCTCGGTCAATTTGCTTTTTGCGCCGCGCAGCATCCTCGCGCGACATCCGGCTTGCCGCCGGACTGCGCACGGTTTCCGCCACATCGTTCCATCGCCGCATCGAACGGGACACCCAGCCGGCATTCCTGCTGGAGAATCCGGCCGCTCGCAGCAAGTTCAACAGCTTCCTGCAGAAACAGCTCAATGTTTCACCCGAAGAGGCTGATCGCATGCTGGAGCATTGCGCCAACTCGTTCGTAGGCATCTTCACGACCTTTGATCGGCGTTTCCGCCGCACCTTTCCGAAGGCCGATATCGAGGCTCTTCTTGTCGAGATCAATGAAGGTACGGATGAGCCGGAGCGTCGTGTTGCCTAGACTCTTCTTGCCGCCTGTGGCCGCCTACTGGCGCCCAAGGGCGGCGACATGCCGCGTTATTCAGCCTCGCAGCTCCCCGGGTGCTGCACCTGCGGCAATTGCATTCGTCTCAACGGCGTCGTCCCCGTTTCGGTATGCGTCCCGGCATTTAGGGACAAGCTAACCATTGCCACATGAAATCGTAATTTTCGCTATCCTGTCCTTCCAGTAGACCAGCCTGATCTCCGTCGCATCCGCGGAAACTCTCGGGGAGAGAGCCAGAAAGGGCCGCTGAAATGTCAGTCGAAAAAGTAGACACGCTCGTTGTCGGTGGCGGCCAGGCCGGCTTGGCGATGAGCGAGCATCTCAGCAAGTGCGGCGTGCCTCATCTCGTCCTCGAGCGGCATCGTATCGCCGAGCGCTGGCGCTCCGAAAGATGGGACTCGCTGGTTGCCAATGGTCCTGCCTGGCATGATCGTTTTCCGGGCATGGCGTTTCCGGATTGCGGTCCCGACGCCTTTGTCGCCAAGGAGAAGGTCGCGGATTATTTTGTCGCCTACGCCAACATGATCGCTGCTCCCATCCGCTGCGGCGTGGAGGTCAGGAAGGTGCAAAGGCTTGTCGGCCGTCCCGGTTTCCAGGTCGAGACATCGGATGGCGTGATCGAGGCCAGGAGCGTGGTCGCCGCCACCGGAGCTTTCCAGCATCCCGTCATCCCGCCCGTGGTTCCCACGGACGCAGGGCCGGTGCAGATCCATTCCAGCGCCTATCGCAATCCCGGACAGTTGCCCCAAGGTGCGGTGCTGGTGGTCGGTTCGGGGTCCTCGGGAGTGCAGATCGCGGACGAACTCCAACGTGCCGGACGGCGCGTCTACCTCTCGGTCGGACCTCACGATCGCCCGCCGCGCGCCTATCGCGGGCGTGACTTCTGCTGGTGGCTGGGGGTGCTGGGCAAATGGGACGCCCAGGCCCCCGCGCCAGGCACGGAACATGTCACCATCGCGGTGAGCGGTGCGCGTGGTGGCGAGACGATCGATTTCCGGCGTCTTGCGGCGCAAGGGATAACGCTGGTTGGCCGGACGGAATCGTACAAGGACGGGGTCATGATCTTCGCACCCGATCTGGCCACGAATATCGCGCGCGGTGATGCGAACTACATGTCGGTGCTGGACGAGGCGGACGCCTATGTCGCCCGCAACGGGCTCGACCTTGCCGAAGAGCCCGGAGCCCGCAAGATCGGGCCGGACCCGCAATGCGTGACTGATCCCATCCTCGAGTTGAACCTGGCCGAGGCGGGAATAGGTTCGATCATCTGGGCAACGGGATTTACCGTCGATTACAGCTGGCTCGGCGTTGATGTGTTCGACGAAAAGGGCAAGCCGAAGCATCAGCGCGGTGTGTCGACCGAGCCCGGAATCTATTTCCTCGGTCTGCCGTGGCAATCGCGCAGGGGGTCGAGCTTCATCTGGGGCGTCTGGCACGACGCCCAGCATGTGGCGGACCATATTTCCACGCAGCGCAAATACCTGGCCTACCATGCGGCTGCAAGGCGCGAGACCCAGGCGGCATAGCCAACGGCAACCGAAACGGATGTCCTGACATCGAGCCCGATCTGACGGAGACCAAGATGGCGCATACAAGAATTCGCAAGTTCAACACCAAGGACACCTATCCCGAGCAGAAACTCGACAACGATCTGTGCCAGGCGGTCGTGACGCGGGGCGGCAGAACCGTCTATCTGCGTGGCCAGTGTCCGCAGGACCTCGACACGGCCAGGAACATCGACAGCCATGATCCGGCCGAGCAGACGCACAAGGTCATGCAGAACATCCGCCAGCTGATCGAGGAGTGCGGCGGCACCATGCAGCATCTGGTCAAGGTGGTGGTCTACATCACCGACGTGCGCCATCGCGAAGCGGTCTACCGCACCATGGGCGAGTACATCAAAGGCGTGCATCCCGTTTCCACCGGCCTTGTCGTGCAGGCCCTGGCGCGGCCGGACTGGCTGGTCGAGATCGACGGCACCGCCGTCATCCCGGATGATCACACCTCGATCATCCCGGACTGATAGCCATGACCTTTTCCATTGTCGCGCGCTGCAGCCGCACCGGAATGTTCGGGGTCGCGGTGTCATCCTCGTCGCCTGCGGTGGCGGCGCGCTGCGCCTATGCGCAGGCAGGCGCCGGCGCCGTTGCCAGCCAGAACGTCACCGATCCGACGCTTGGGCTGCGAGGCCTCGAACTGCTGGCGCGCGGCGCTTCGGCCGCCGAGGCAATCGCTATACTGAAGCGCACCGGCGCCCATCCCGAATACCGGCAGGTGCTGGCTGTCGATGCCGCTGGCACGACCGCGATCCATTCGGGCCCCAGGGCGCTTGGCATCTGGGCGGAAGCACGCGCGGACAATGTCGCTTGCGGCGGCAACATGCTAGCCCATGACGGGGTGCCGCAAGCCATGGTCGCTGCCTTTCTGGCGTCGGAAGGGCATCTGGGCGACCGCCTCATCGCGACCATGCGCGCTGCGCTGAAAGCGGGTGGCGAGGCAGGCCCGGTCCATTCGGCCGGGATGAAGCTGGTGCGCGAGGTTGCGTGGCCGGTCGCCGACCTGCGCTGCGACTGGACCGACGATTGCCCGATCGAGCAGCTGGCGAGCCTGTGGGAAATCTACAAGCCGCAGCTCGATGCCTATGTGACCCGCGCGATAAATCCATCCGATGCGCCGAGCTACGGCGTGCCGGGCGACGAATAATCGGGACACGGCCAGGGGTCACCAGCGATGAGCGAACTCAGCCACAAGGACTGGATCGGCAAGGCGTCCGCCATCCGTTTTCGCGACAAGGCGTTCATTGACGGCAAGCCGGTTGCGGCGCGGTCGGGCCGAACCTTCGCCTGCGTCAACCCGGCAACCGGGGAAACGCTGGCCGAGGTGGCGTCCTGCGGCGGAGAAGACATCGATCTGGCTGTTGCCGCGGCACGGCGCAGCTTCGACGCCGGCGTCTGGTCACGCACCAGCCCGGCGCACCGCAAGGAGGTGTTGCTGCGGCTGGCGCGGTTGCTGCGCGAAAACCTGCATGAACTGGCCCTGCTTGAGACACTCGACATGGGCAAACTCGTCAGGGATGCGGCCTCGGTCGACGTCCCCGGCTCGGCGGCGATCTTCCAATGGTATGGCGAAGCCATCGACAAGATCTATGGCGAAGTGGCACCGACCGGCGAAGGCGATCTGGTGCTGGTGCGGCGCGAGCCGCTTGGCGTGGTCGGTGCGGTAGTGCCGTGGAATTTCCCGCTCGACATGGCGACCTGGAAGTGCGCGCCGGCGCTGGCGGCGGGCAATTCGGTCGTGCTGAAACCCGCCGAGCAGTCGCCCTTGTCAGCCCTGCGGCTGGCGGAACTGGCGATGGAAGCAGGCCTGCCGGCTGGCGTGCTCAATGTGGTGCCAGGCCTTGGCGAAACCGCCGGCCAGGCGCTTGGCCGCCACATGGACGTGGATTGCCTTGCCTTTACCGGTTCGACCGCCGTCGGCAAGATGTTTTTGCAATATTCCGGTCAGTCGAACATGAAGCAGGTCTGGCTGGAGACCGGCGGCAAGAGCCCCAACCTTGTCTTTGCTGACTGCGGTGATCTCGATGCCGCAGCCGACATGGCAGCCTTCGGCATCTTCTTCAACCAGGGCGAAATCTGCTCCGCCAATTCACGCCTGCTGGTACAACGCGGCGTCAAGGATGCGCTCGTGGACAAACTGGTGCGGCGTGCGGCGGCCACCCAACCCGGCGATCCGCTCGATCCGGCTTCGAAAATGGGTGCCATGGTCGATGCCCGCCATGCGGCCAATGTCATGCGGTTTGTCGAGGCTGGCAAGAAAACCGCGCGCCTGGTCGCGGGCGGCGATCTGGTCACCGTCAATGGGCGCGGCAGCTTTGTCCAGCCCACCATCTTCGACGATGTCGCGCCCGCCGACCCGATCGCCCGGGACGAGATCTTCGGGCCGGTGCTTTCGGTCATCGCCTTCGACGCCGAGGAGGAGGCTATCCGTATTGCCAATGACAGCCCATACGGGCTGGCCGCATCGTTGTGGACCGACAGCCTGTCGCGCGCGCACCGCATCGCCGGCCGGCTCCATGCCGGCACGGTTTCCGTCAACACGGTCGACGCGCTGAGCCCGATGACACCGTTTGGCGGCGTCAAGCAATCCGGCTTCGGCCGCGACCTGTCGCTGCATGCGCTCGACAAATATACCGCGCTGAAAACGACATGGATCAAATACTGATGGGCGCCGAGGCTTGATCGCAGCCCCCAAACCGGCAACATAGCCAGCCATGCCGCTACGCTTCACGCTCAGACAGCTGGAATATTTCGTTGCCGTTGGCGAGGCTGGCTCCATCGCCAAGGCGGCCGAACAGGTCAATGTGTCGCCGCCGTCGATTTCGGCCTCCATCGCCCAGCTGGAAACGGAGTTCGGCGTCCAGCTTTTTGTCCGCAAGCATTCGCACGGCCTCTCGCTCACGGCTGGCGGCCGCGTCTTTCTGAAGGAAGCCGCCCGGCTGCTAAACGATGCCGATGCCTTGCACGATATCGCCGGCGACTTTGCGGAAAAGGTTCGCGGCCCGCTGGCGGTAGGATGCCTGCTGACGTTCGCGCAGATCGTCCTGCCGGCCCTTCGCATGCGGTTCGAGCGCGCTTATCCGGACGTGCGTGTGCGTCAGTTCGAGCGCAATCAGGGGCAATTGCTCGAGATGCTGCAGCGCGGCGAAATCGACCTTGCCCTGACATACGATCTCGAACTGTCGCAGGACATGACCTTCGAGCCGCTGATGCTGGTGCCGGCCTATGTCATGCTGCCGGCCGGGCATCGCTTTGCGGGAAAGGCGTCGATCACGACGGAGGAACTGGCCGACGAGCCGATGGTGTTGCTCGACCTGCCGTATAGCCGCGAATATTTCCTCTCGGCGTTCCATCAGCGGGGAATCCGGCCCAACATTGCCGAGCGCACTGGCGACATTGCGGTCATGCGCTCGATGGTGGCCAACGGCTTCGGCTACGGCATCGCCAATATGCGCCCGCTCAACACGCTGGCGCCGGATGGCAAGCCGCTTGTGTTTGTGCCACTGGACGGCGACCTGCGGCCGCTGACGATGGGCGTCGCCTTGCCCAACTCCGAACATCGCACGCAGACCGTCCAGGCGTTCATCGACCAATGCCGGCATTTCGTGGTCGAGCAGGGCGTGTTCGGCGCCGAGCGGGCAATCGGCTAAAAGCCTGCTTTCAGTAGAGGCTGGTGGTCGGCTAGCCGCCGCAACAGGTTTTCCAGCATGTCGTCGCAGCGGCGCATCTGCTCGACGCCGACGAATTCGTCCGGCTTGTGCCCTTGCGCCATCGACCCTGGGCCACATACGACCGTCGGCGTGCCGAGATCGCGGCTGAACAGGCCGCCTTCGGTACCGAAGGCGACCTTGATGGTATTGTTGGCGCCGGTCAGCGATTTGACGAAAGCGACGGCTTGCGAATTGGCCGGGGTGTCAAGGCCGGGATAGGTGTTGGTGATGTCGATGTCGATCGCCGCCTCGGGCGCCATGGCCGAGGCTTCGCCGGCAATGTGCGCGGCCTCCTTGCGCAGGCCGTCAAGGATCTCGTGAGGATTGTCGGCCGCGACATTGCGGATCTCGAAGTCGACCTGGCAGAGGTTCGGCACGATGTTCAGCGCCACGCCGGCGTTGATCTTGCCGACATGGACGGTCGTGTAGGGAATGTCGTAGTCGCCGTCGCGGGCGCCGTCACGCGCCAGCCGGTCCTGCTCCCGGCGCAGGACGGCGACGAAGTCGCAGCCGAGGTGGATGGCATTGAGCGCCAGCGGGGCCAGCGCCGAATGGCCTTCGCGTCCCTTGCAGATGGCGCGCGCGGCAAGCTTGCCCTTGTGCCCGGTCGCCACTTGCATGTCGGTCGGCTCGCCGACTATGCACAGCAACGGCCGCTTCGGAGCTGCCCGCAACATGTCGACCAGGCTGCGCACGCCGATGCAGCCGATCTCCTCGTCATACGACAGTGCCAGCTGCAGTGGCGTCCGCAGCGTCATTTTCGCGGCCTTGAGGCACGCGCCGAGCGCGCAGGCGACGAAGCCCTTCATGTCGGCCGCGCCGCGCCCGTAAAGCCTGCCATCGCGCTCGGTCATCTCGAAGGCCGGCAGCGTCCAGGCCTGGCCGTCGATGGGAACGACGTCAGTGTGGCCGGACAGCATGATGCCGGACGTGTCGGCCGGTCCGATGGTGGCAAACAAATTGGCCTTGTGGCCATCGTCGCTATGGATGATCTGGCAAGCAATGCCATGCGCGTCAAGCAGGTCCGCCACGTAGCCGATGAGGTCGAGGTTCGAGTCGCGGCTCACCGTCGGGAACGCGAGCAGCTTTTCAAGGATGCGGATGCTGTCCATGCGTCTTGGTCTCGTTGGCCGTGCGCGCTATCTAGCATCGCGTGGCCACGGGCTTGAAGTCGCATTTGGCTCAGCCGGGAGTCACCGGATGCTAACCCAGGCAGGGGCGCTTAGGCGCGTCCTAATCGGCACAGAAGAAATCTGTAGTTTTCCAGCGCGTGCCGCAACTTATGAGTAGGTTCACGGCATCTACCCACTGGGCAGACCGGCCTGCGCCATGATCACGCGTGCCGCGCTGCGACTCTGGCAGGAAGAAGACACCATGCGCGATCCCCGCTACGACATCCTGTTCGAGCCCGTGAAGATCGGTCCGGTGACAGCCAAGAACCGCTTCTATCAGGTTCCGCATTGCAATGGTGGCGGCTACCGCGATCCGTCCGCCGCGGCCGAGATGCGCCGCATCAAGTCGGAAGGCGGATGGGGCGTCATCTTCACCGAGCAGACCGAGATGCACCATACCTCGGAGATCACCCCCTTCATCGAGCTCAGGCTCTGGGACGACGCCGATATCCCGGCGCTGGCCAGGATGGCCAGTGCCATGCACCAGCATGGCGCGCTGGCCGGCATCCAACTGGCCTATTCAGGCATCAACGGCCCGAACCTCTACACCAAGGAAGTGCCGCGCGGACCGTCTGCCTTGCCCATCCGGACCTTCACCAACGATCCGGTCCAGGCGCGCGCCATGGACAAGCAGGATATCCGCGACTTGCGCCGTTGGCATCGCAATGCCTTCAAACGTGCCCGGCAGGCGGGCTTCGATCTGGTGTGTCTCTACGGTGCGCACGGCTTCGGCATCATTCAGCACTTCCTGTCCACCGCCACCAACCAGCGTAGCGACGAGTATGGCGGCTCGTTGGAAAACCGCTCGAGGCTGATGCGTGAGCTGATCGAAGAGGGTCGCGATGCCATTGGTGACACTTGCGGCCTGACGCTGCGGCTGTCTCTGGACGAGATGATCGGCGAGCTCGGCTTCGCCAATTCCGAAGTGCGCGACATGATCGAGATGCATGCCGACCTGCCCGACCTCTGGGATCTGGCCCACGGTGCCTGGGAGGACTGCTCCGGGCCGTCGCGGTTCAAGGAGGAGGCTGCGCAGGAGAGCCTGGTGTCAGGCATCAAGAAGCTGACGTCGAAGCCGGTCGTTGGCGTCGGGCGCTTCACCTCGCCGGATGTGATGGTGAAGATGATCAAATCCGGGACGCTGGATTTCATCGGCTGCGCGCGCCCGTCGATCGCCGATCCCTTCCTGCCGAAGAAGGTGGAAGAGGGGCGGATCGAGGACATTCGCGAGTGCATCGGCTGCAACATCTGCATCACCGGCGACATGACCATGTCGATCTCGCGCTGCACGCAGAACCCGACCTTCATGGAGGAGTGGCGCAAGGGCTGGCATCCCGAACGGATGCAGGCCAAGGGCGACAGCGACAGCGTGCTGGTCGTCGGCGCCGGTCCTGCCGGCCTGGAGGCCGCCCGCGCGCTCGGCCTGCGCGGCTACCAGGTGGCCATCGCCGAAGCTGGTACCGAACTCGGCGGCCGCGTCGCGCGCGAGTGCCGCTTGCCCGGTCTCTCCGCCTGGGGTCGCGTGCGCGACTATCGCCAGTATCAGCTCAGCCAGATGTCCAATGTCGACGTCTATTTCGAAAGCCGATTGTCCGCCGAGGACATACTCGCCTTCGGCTTTCAGAACGTTGCCATCGCCACCGGCTCGACATGGCGCCGCGACGGCGTGGCGCGCGCGCATGTCGTGCCGATCCCGGTGGACCCTGCGATGCCGGTCTACACACCGGACGACCTGATGGGAGGCAACGTGCCGACCGGCAATGTCGTGCTGTTCGACGACGACCACTACTACATGGGTGGCGTTCTGGCCGAGCTCATGGCGCGCCAGGGCGCGAGGGTGACGCTTGTGACGCCTTCCGCCTATGTGTCCGACTGGACCCGCAACACGCTGGAGCAGGGCGCCATCCATCGCCGGCTGGCCGAGCTCGGCGTCGAGATCGTGCTGAACCGGGTCGTGACGCGCATTGCGTCGGGAGGTGTTGCCACGGCCTGCGCTTACACGGGCGCCCGGCACGACATCGTCGCGGATGCAGTGGTGCTGGTGACATCGCGCCAACAGGACGATGGCGTCTGGCACGAATTGAAGACGCGACGGGACGAGTGGGCCGACAGCGGCATTCGCTCGATCAAGGTCATCGGCGATGCCGAGGCGCCGGGCCCGATTGCCTGGGCGACCTACGCCGGCCATCGCTTCGCGCGCGAGATGGACGAACACGATATCGGCGACGCGCTGCCGTTCCGGCGAGAAGTGACGGCTCTGGCCGCGGAATAGAGGACGGGATCATGACGCCTTTCGTTCTTTCCGCCGCGCAGGAAGATCATTGGTGATTGAGGAACGCACGAAGACATCGGCGTGGTCACGCTGAAGGGTGGCTCGTGCTTCGGCTCCCGCAAACTGAGCTATTCATGCGCGTGTTTGGCATCAGCGCTTGCGCGGATCCTGATCATCCGATGGGCATACGCGAACCAAACCGGCAACGTGCTTGGAGTTGACGAGACCGAGCCGCGAGTTGCCTATCGCGCTACTTGACCGGTTTGTCGTCCGGGTGGCCGAGTTCGCAGAACCAGCCGCCGAGATATTTCACCGATGGCTTTGTCGGATCGGGAACAGGTGTTTTCGCTTCGACGGCAGCACGGAATGGCTCGGCGCTGTCTTGCGCGATGAACCCCAGATGGTTTGCGCCGCTGTTGTCGACCATCTTCAGCTTGTTGTCGGAAATGCCGAACGAAATCGTGTGGCCGACGCGTGGCGCGGTCAGCGAGGCCTCGACGAGGCGGACGCAGTCGGCAAAGGAAAGGTATGACCACAGCATGCGGCGGTCGGCCGGCTCCGGGAAGGACGAGAAGATGCGCAGGCACGCCGTCTCGATGCCGAACTTGTCCCAGTAGAGCCGGCTCAGGCTCTCGACGAAATTCTTCGACACCCCGTATAGGCTGTCGGGGCGCACCGGGGCGTCCACACCGATATGCGCCTCGACCTCATGATAGCCGATAGCGTGCACCGAGGAGGCATAGATGACACGCTTCACACCGTGTTTCCGGGCGCCTTCGTAGATGTGGTAGGAGCCGCGGATACTGGAATCCAGGATCGTCTGCCATGCACATTCGAGCGGCGCACCGCCGAAATGCACGATCGCGTCGCAGTCCTTGGTGGCAGCAATTGTCGCCTCCATGTCTGCGAGGTCGAACACCGCTTCTTCCTCGTGCGGAGCAAGATCGCCGAACGGTTCGCGACCGGCCAGGCGGATCGTTCTGGCCAGCGGCACCAGCCCCTTTCGCAGTTCCGAGCCGAGCCGGCCGGCGGCACCAGTGATCAGGATACGTTCGTAATGCGGCATCATCTACTCCACTTGCGCGACGGCGGCATTGATCCGCGAGATCGCTTCGGTCAGCACCTGTTCGCCGGTAGCGGTCGAGATACGGAAATAGGGTGAAAGTCCATAGGCAGTGCCCGGTACGGACGCCACGCGGCCTTCGTTGAGAAGATAAGTCGCCACCGCCGTATCGTCCTCCAGCACGACGCCTTTGGGTGTCTTGCGGCCGATCAGGCTGGCGCAGCCAATATAGGCGTAGAAGGCGCCTTCTGGCGGTGAGAGCGTGAGGCCGTTGATCCGCCTGATGCCGTCGACGACCAGATTGCGGCGTGCCTCAAAGGCCTGCCGGAAGCGCGCCACCTCGTCCTGAGGGCCGTTGAGCGCGGCCACGGTCGCCGCTTGCGCGATCGAGCAGACGGAGGTGCAGGACTGACTCTGAATGGTCGCCATCGCTTTGGTGAGCGGCGCCGGCCCGGCCGCGTAGCCGACGCGCCAGCCGGTCATCGCGTAGGACTTCGAGACACCGTTGACGATCAGGCTGCGATCCTTCAACTCCGGACAGGCCTTGCCGAACGAAACGAACTCGCGTCCGTCGAACAGGATGTGCTCATAGATCTCGTCGGAGAGGACAAGCACATGAGGATGCCTCGCCAGGACGGCTCCAAGCGCTCGCAGATCCGTTTGCGGGTATATGGCGCCGGAGGGATTGCCCGGCATATTCAGGAAAAGCCATTTCGTCCTTGGCGTGATGGCCTTTTCCAGCAGCTCCGGCGTCAGCCGGAATCCTGACGTCTCCGGGCATTCCACGACGACGGGCGTGCCGCCGAGCAGCTTCACCATCTCCGGATAGGAGACGAAATAGGGCGCCGGCAGGATGGCCTCGTCACCGCTCTCCAGCGTTGCCATTAGCGCGTTGAAGATGATCTGCTTGGCGCCGTTGGCTACGACGATGTCGTCCGCCGTGTAGTCCAGTCCGTTTTCGCGCCGGAATTTGCCGGCCACCGCTTCCCGCACCTCGGGTGTGCCGGCAGCACCTGTGTAGAGCGTCTGGCCGGCCTTCGCCGCGAAATGGGCTGCATCGATGATGTGGCCAGGTGTGGGGAAATCCGGCTCGCCGAGGCCGAGATCAATCACGTCCACGCCCTTGGCTCGCAGCGCCTTGGCCGCCTGCGAAGCCGCCATCGAAGCCGAAGGCTTCACCACCGACAGGCGCGAGGAAACGTAGCTCATTTGTTGTTCTCCGCAACGTATCCCTTGGACCGGTCATTCGCTCGCGCCTCGGCGCTGCGTTTGGACGGATCGCCATAGCCGCCGCCGCCTGGCAATTCCAGTATCAACCGACGGCCGGCTGGAACGTGCTGCCATCCCTTGGGTCGCATCTGAGTGCCATCGTCCAGGTTGACCACGCCGGCGACTCCAGGCCCGCCGCCATTGCGTCCGTGGGCAGGGTGATTGACGCGATCGAACATCGCCGAGAAGTCGAACTCATGGCCTTCGATCGCGGCGATCTCGATCACCTGACCCAGGCCGCCGCGGAATTCGCCGTCGCCGCCGGAATTGGGGCGCAACTCCTTGCGCCAGATGACGATCGGACCCGTATGCTCCGTCGCCTCGATCGGCATTGTGTGGACGCCGGAGGGGAAGGCCGTCGCCGACAGTCCGTCAAGTCCAGGGCGCGCGCCCATACCGCCGGAGTTGAACATCAGCACTTCAGCGCGACGGCCCGAACCGCCGGAGACTGGCCGCACCGAGATATGGATATTCCACAGCGCGCCGGCGCCTTCTGCAAGGATCTTCCCCGGCAACGCCTTGGAGATCGCTCCCAGCACAAGATCGGGAACCATGTGCCCGAAGATGTGCCGCAACGCCACGGGCGCCGGCCGCACGGCATTCAGAATGTTGACCGGCGATGACACCGTGAAGAAGGCCAGCGAGGCGGCATTGTTCGGAATGTCGGGCGCCACCACGCATTTCAGCGCGTAACAGGCATAGGCCTTGCTGTAGATGATCGGGCAATTGATGCCCCACCGGCTCATCGGATCGGTGCCGGTGAAATCAACCTCGACGCCGTCCTCGCGAACCGTGACGGCTGCCACAAGCTTCACCGGCTTGTCGTAGCCGTCGGTCACGAGTTCATTGGACCAGCTTCCCTTCGGCAGCGCCTTGATGCGTTCGGCCATGGCGTCGCGGGTTCGCGAGAAGATGAAGTCGCCGAGCCCGTCCAGCGACGTGAGGCCGATCTCCTTCATCATGTCGACCAGGCGGCGATGACCGACTTCATTGCACGCGGCAAGCGAGTAGAAGTCGCCGACGACCTGGTTCGGCTCGCGGACATTGGCGCGCAGGATCCTGACGAGGTCGAGATTGACCTTGCCCTTTTCCGCGAACTTCATGATCGGAAGCTGGATGCCCTCCTCGTAGACCGATTTGCCGTCGGCGCCAAAGCCACGCCCGCCGACATCGACTACATGCGCCGTGCAGGCGAAGAACGCCACCAGTTCGCCATTCAGGAACGACGGCGACACCATGGTTATGTCGTGCAGGTGGCCGGTGCCCTGCCAGGGATCGTTGGTGACATAGGTGTCGGCCTCGAACATATTGTCACGTGGGATTTCGTTCATGAAATGCAGCACTGCCTCGGCCATGGTGTTCACATGGCCGGGCGTGCCGGTCACCGCCTGTGCCAGCATCTGGCCGCGCGGGTCGAACACGCCCGCCGACAGGTCGCCGGATTCGCGTACGGAGGTCGAGAAGGCCGTGCGCAGCAGGGTGAGCGCCTGCTCCTCGACCACCGAGATCAACCGGTTCCACATCACCTGCATGCGGATCTCACCAATGTCGCTCATGCCTGGCAGCCTTTGCGGATCAGAAGGATTGCACCGTCGCTCTGGACAACGGCGTCGAAGCTCGTGGTGACGACAGTGGAGGTCTCGCGTTCGACGATGACCGCTGGGCCCGCCACGCGATCGCCGGCGCAGAGCAGTTCTCGTTCGACGATGCCATAGGTCCGCGGCTCGCCGCTGGCCGGATCGAATACCGCCCTGGTCATGGCTGGCTCATTCGTGCGGTGGCCCGTCGTGAGATCGTGCCGGGCGGCGGTGGTGCGAACATCCGTGGCCTTGACCGACCAGGTGACGATCTCGACCTCCAGCCCGTCGAGCCCTTCTATGGCGCGACCGAAGAAGCGCTGGTAATTTGCCTCGAACAGATCCTTGAGCCTGGTGGCGGCATCATCGCCGAACGGCTCGTCCGGCAGCGGCACCGGGATTTCCCAGCCCTGACCGGCGTAGCGCATGAAGGCGGTGATTTCGCAGACGATCGCGCCGGCGGCTCCGGTCCGCACGAAGCCTTCAGCGGAAGCCTTGAGGCCGCCAAGCAAGGCGTTGACCTCGGCAGGCTTGAATTGCGAAAGCTGCGTGAGCCTGGACGCCAGAGCTTCGTAGCCAAACGGTGCCTTGAGGAAGCCGATCGCCGATCCGACGCCCGCGCCCTTGGGAATGATGCACCGGTCGATGCCGAGTTTTTCGCAAAGCCTTGCCGCGTGAAGGGGTGCAGCGCCACCAAAGGCGATCATCAAATTGTCGGAGATGTTCTTGCCGTTCTCGACGGCATGGACGCGCGCGGCATTGGCCATATTCTCGTCCACCACCTCGCAGATGCCGAACGCCGTCGACATGGCGTCGAGCGACAGGCGCTCGCCCACGTCGCGCATGAGGGCCAATTCGGATGCGGACGTGTCGAGCCGGATCGCGCCGCCCGCGAAATTGTCGGGGTCGAGCTTGCCAAGCACCAAATCGGCGTCGGTGATAGCCGGGCGCTTGCCGCCGCGGCCGTAGCAGGCCGGACCTGGCTCCGATCCCGCGCTCTCGGGCCCGGTCTGGATGCGGCCCATGGCGTCAACCCAGGCGATGGAACCGCCACCGGCGCCGATCTCGATCATCTCGATCACCGGGATCGAGATCGGCATGCCGGAGCCCTTGCAGAAACGATAGGTGCGCGCCACTTCGAATGTTCTGGCGGTGCGGGGCGCATAGTCCTCGATCAGACAGATCTTGGCCGTGGTGCCCCCCATGTCATAGGAGACGACCTTCTCCAGGCCGAAGCGCCTGGCGATGTCGGCTGCGAAGATGGCGCCGCCCGCCGGGCCGGACTCGACCAGCCGCACGGGGAATTCCGAAGCGGTTTCCACCGAGATCAGGCCGCCGCCCGAATGGATCATGAAAACCGGGCACTCGGCGCCCATTTCCTTCAGGCGTATCTGGAGGCGGGCGAGATAGTCTGCCATCTGCGGCCGCACATAGGCGTTGGCGCAGACCGTGTTGAAGCGCTCGAACTCACGCATCTGCGGCGATACTTCAGCGCTGATCGAAATCGGGATGCTCAGCTTCCGGGCGAGAATTTCGCGAGCCCGGAGCTCATGAGCCGGGTTGGCGTAGGAGTGGATGAAGCCGATCGCCACCGAGCCGAAGCCGCCAGCCGCAATCCGTCCGGCGATATCTTCCAGGAAGGCTTCGTCAAGCGGCTGCAGTTCCTGGCCCTGGGCACCGATCCGGCCCTTGACCGTAAAGCGGTCCTCGCGCGGGATCAACGGCGGCGGCAGCTGAAGGTTCAGGTCATACTGCTCGAAGCGGTTCTCCGTGCGCATCTCGATCACGTCGCGGAAACCTTCGGTGGTGACCAGTGCGGTCTTCGCGCCACGGCGCTCGATAAGAGCGTTCGTCGCCAGCGTGGTGCCGTGGATCACGATGTCGAGGTCCGACAGCGAAATACCGGCGTCGCGCGACACGATCTCAATGCCATCGAGGATGGCCTGCTCGGGCGCGGCATAGTTGGTCAGGATCTTGGTCGAGAAAATCGTGCCACGCACATCGAGCGCAATGTCGGTGAAGGTGCCGCCGATATCCGCACCGAGGCGGATGTCATTTGCCGTACTGGTCATGCATTGGCCTTCTGCGAAGCGAGCGCTGCGTCGCGCATTTGGGAAAGGGTCTGACGCGGCGTAAGGGCCTCCGGGGAAATATCCAGCTCCAGGACCGCGCCGGTCGCGGACGCCAGCGCCCTGCCGAAGGCGCCGGCGAAATCCCCGGTCGCGCCGACCCGCTCGGCGTGGAAACCATAGGCACGCGCCAAAGTCACGAAGTCGGGGTTCTCAAGCGAGGTCCCAGAAACGCGAGCCGGATAGTTGCGCTCCTGATGGGCGCGGATGGTGCCGTAGATACCGTTGTTCAGGATGAGGACGATCGGCTGCGCGCCGGCCTGCATCGCCGTCCCCAGTTCCTGGCAGTTCATCTGGAAATCGCCATCGCCGGCAAAGCAGACCACCGTACGGCCGGGAAACGCGACCTTGGCCGCGATTGCCGCCGGCAGGCCATAGCCCATGGCGCCGGATTGCGGCGCCAGAAGCCGTGCCTTCGGCCCGAACTTGAAGAACTTGTTCGGCCAGACGGTGAAATTGCCGGCGCCGTTGGTCAGGATCACATCATCGGGCAGCGCCTCGCGCAGCCAGCGGCTGACCTCGACCATGTCGACCGGGCCCGGCTGGGCCGGCGCCTCGAACGCGCCCTCATAGCTTTGGCGCGCCTGCGACCGCCACGCGGCCCAGTCGCCCTTGACCGGCGAGAGCGCCTTGGCGAAGGCGTTCGGCCCGGCATGGATGCCAAGCGACGGCACATAGACCTTGCCGATCTCGCGATCCGAACCGTGGACATGGATCAGCTTCTGCTTCGGCTCGGGCACGGACAGCAGCGTGTAGCCATCCGTGGTCATTTCGCCAAAGCGCACATTGATCGCCAGGATCACGTCGGCGTCGCGGATCAGCTTCTTGACATGCGGGACCATGCCGACACCCGCCTCGCCGACGAAGACCGGCGAGCCATTGTCGAACTGATCCTGGAAGCGGAACGCTGCGATCACCGGAATGTCGGACGCCTCGGCGAAAGCCTGCAGCGCTGCGCGCCCGCCAGCAGACCAGTTGGCGCCGCCGATCAGGATGACTGGCCTGCTGGAGGCGGCCAGCATGGACCGGGCCTCGGCCAGCGCATCGGCATCGGCCGCGGCCTCGAACACCCTGGTAGGTCCCCTGAGTGCCGCGACATCGGTCAGCGTCGTCAGCATGTCCTCGGGCAGCGCGATCACCACTGGGCCGGGCCGCCCGGTGAGCGCCGTGGTCCAGGCCCGGGCGACGATTTCCGGAAGGCGCTCGACATCGTCGACCTCCACTGCCCATTTCGCCATCGTGCCGAACACGGCGCGGTGGTCGATTTCCTGAAACGCTTCACGGCCGCGCATGTCGGTGCCGACCTGGCCGACGAAGACGATCATCGGCGAACTGTCCTGCATCGCCGTGTGCACCCCGATGGACGCATTGGCAACGCCCGGTCCGCGCGTCACGAAGCAAATGCCCGGCGAGCCCGTCAGCTTGCCGTAGGCGGAGGCCATGAACGCCGCGCCGCCCTCATTGCGGCAAAGCACGTAATCCAGCTTTCCATGAGTGTCGTGCAGCGCGTCCAGCACGGCCAGGTAGCTTTCGCCCGGCACACCGAAACTCTTGGTCGCGCCGAGCGCGATCAGGCACTCGACAAGAAGATGGCCGCCATTGCGGATCATGCTTCGACATCCTCACTCTGGCGGCAAGCGGACCGAGCCTGCCTTTCGGTTTTATACGTGCACGCTGGCGGATCGGGACGAAATCAAGAAATGCAATCTATTCGAAAGTTTTTCTTTACTGAGCAGCGCGCACCACGACATCGGGATTCATCGTGCCCAGAGGATCGAACGCGCCCTTCAGCCGTGTCATGAGCTCTCGCTCCACCGAGCCGCGATGGCGGTCGGCCATGGCGAGCTTGGCCCGCCCAAGCCCATGCTCGGCTGCAAAGCTGCCGCCCATTTCCGTGGCAAGAGATGACAGCGCCTCGGCGAGCTGCTCGGCCTTGCCGTCGAAATCGGCACGACCTTCCGGCGGAGACAGGTTGTAATGGATGTTTCCGTCGCCGAGGTGCCCGAACGGGTTTATCCGCACGCCGGGGAGAATGTCGCCGCAGATCTTCGCGCCTTCCTCGACGAAACGGGCGATTGCACCGGGAGGCACGGAGATGTCGTGCTTCAGCTGTTCGCCTTCCAGCCTCTGCCCTTCCGGTTGCTCCTCCCGAAGCCGCCAGAATTGTGCCCGATGCGCACCCGTCGCTGCCAGCGCGCCGTCGGAGACCAGGCCCTGTTCCATGCCCCATTCCAGCGCCGATGCCAGGACCTCGTCCAGGGGAACACGTGACGACCCCGATGCCAGCTCGACCAGCAGATAGACGCCGCCCCGTGTATCCAGCTGATAGGCGAGATCGGGCAGGTGCATGAGTGCCAATTGCAGGCCGAAATCGCAGAAGAATTCGAGGCTGGCCAGAAGCTCCCCCGCCTCGCCGCGCAAGAAGGCGCCGAACGAAACGGCGGCGGCAAAGTCGGGCAAGACCAGAAGAGCGCTCGCCTGTTGCCGAGGCGTCGGGTACAGCCGCAGGATCGCGCGCGTGACGATGCCGAGCGTTCCTTCCGCGCCACAGAACAGCTTGCGCAACTGGTAGCCGGCATTGTCCTTCTGCACCGCGCGCAATCCGTCCCAAACCACGCCATCTGGAGTCACAACCTCCAGCCCCAGGACGAGATCCTGCATCATCCCGTAGCGGAAAGCCTGGCTGCCGCCGGCATTGGTGCCGATCAAGCCGCCGATCCTGGCGCTGCCTTCCGCGCCGAGATGCATCGGGAACATCAAACCGTGCGGCACCAGCGCCTCGTGCAGCGCTGCAAGTATGACGCCCGCCTCGACAACGATCGACCCGCTGTCCCGATCCGGGTTGCCGATCGCTGTCATGCGAGAAAGCAAAACGATCACCGCATTCGGCTGCTGGGCGACGGCGGCACCGCAAAGCCCGGTGTTTCCGCCTTGCGGCACCACTGCCAGTCCTGCCTCACGACACACCCTTACGACACTGGCCACTTCGGACGTGTCGGCGGGCCTGGCGACGCCCAGAGGCGCGACGCCGTAGCGATTGAGCCAATCGCGCTGGTAAGGCTCGGCATCGCTGCCCGAGAGCCAACCTTTCGGCCCGAGAATCTCGTGCAACGCGGTAGCAGGATCAGTCATGAAGGTACCTGAGGACGTGCGGCGTGACGCGTTCGGATCATTGCTTCCAGTCAATGATCCAGCACCTGCGACAGGAACTGTCGGGTGCGCTCGTTCCGGGAAGAGGTGAAGAACTCGTCCGGAGGCGCCTCTTCGAGGATTTCGCCTCCATCCATGAAAATCACCCGATCGGCGACCCGGCGCGCAAAACCCATCTCATGCGTGACGCAGATCATCGTCATTCCCTCGGAGGCGAGCGTAACCATCACGTCCAGCACTTCGGAGACCATTTCCGGATCGAGCGCCGAGGTCGGCTCGTCGAACAGCATGATCTGCGGCTGCATGCAAAGAGCACGCGCAATAGCGACCCGCTGCTGCTGCCCGCCGGACAACTGGCCGGGATATTTCATGGCCTGCTCGGGAATGCGCACCTTTTCCAGATAGCGCCGGGCGGTTGCCTCGGCTTGCGCTCGCGGCTGCTTGCGCACGATCATCGGGGAAAGCATGCAGTTCTCCAGCACCGTCATGTGCGGAAACAGGTTGAAGTGCTGGAACACCATCCCGACTTCGCGCCTGATCTCGTCGATGTTGCCGACATCGTCGTTGAGCTCGGTGCCGAGCACCGCGATCCGGCCCCCATTGTGCTGCTCGAGGCGATTGATGCAACGGACCATGGTGGATTTGCCGGAGCCGGAGGGCCCGCAGACAACGATCCTCTCTCCCCGCTCCACGGAAAGGTTTATCCTCCGCAGCGCGTGGAACGTGCCGTAATATTTGTCGAGGTTTTCGATGTGGACCGCCGGCCCACCGGATTCGGTCGAATTCCGTGACATCACCTGCACGCCTCCTTACCGTTCGCTGATCGACATGCGGCGCTCGAGAAAGGCGCCGTAGCGGGACAGGCTGAAAACAAAGATGAAGTAGATGAAGGCGATGAAGGCGTAGACTTCGACATAGGCGAAGCGCCATTCGCCGGTTCCATAGGCGGCATTGCCGGAAGCCAGGATCTCGAAGAATCCGACGATGACGACCAGCGAGGTCTCCTTGAACGAGATCACGAACTGGTTGATCGTGGCCGGCATCGCGTTGCGCATGGCCTGAGGCAGAAGGATTCGGCCGATGCGTTGCCAATAGCGCATGCCAAGCGCCATGGCAGCCTCCTCCTGTCCTGTCGCAACGCCCTGCATGCCGCCCCTCACGATCTCCGCCTGATAGGCGGAGAAGAACAGAGCGGAGCCGAGGATCACGCGGTAAAGCTTGTCGCCCTGCAGCCACTGCGGCAGCGCGAAAGGCAGAACCACGGCAAAGGTGAAGAGGATAGATATCAGCGGAAGCGAACGGACCCCGTCGATGATGAGGCCGGTGGTACGGGAAATCCAGGGCAACTCCGACCGGCGCAGCAAAGCCAGGCAGATCGCCAGCGGGAAGCCGACCAGGCAGGTGGTCACGAAGATGAAGAGCGTCAATGCCAGCCCGCCCCACGCTTCCTCGCCGACATGGGCAAGACCAAACACGCCGCCTTTCATCAACACGTAGAAAAGCGTCGTTCCGGCTCCCCATACCAGCGCAATCCGGCGGCCCGTCCAGAATGCCGGGATACAGCTCAGCACGGTCATGACCACCACGGCCACGCAGGCCAGGGCCGAGCGCCATTGTTCTTCATAGGGATAGAGGCCGAAGAAGATGATCCGCCATCTGGCAGCAATGACCGACCAGCAGGCGCCCGCTGCCGCCTGGCAGGCTTCCGGTCCGCCGCTGGTCGTGAAGACAGCTGAGACAATCGCCCAATTCAGGAGCTTCCAGGCCAGGAAGACCATGATCGTCAGGCAAGCCAGCGACAACACTGCCTGAAGCGGCGTCGCAAAGAAGCGTCGCCTCAGATCCTCGAGCCTGCCGGGAGCGGGTGGAGCGACAACGACCATCTCCATCTCTCAGCCCCTCAGTTGATTGCCCTTGAGGGCGATTGCTTTGTTGATGCGGTTGAAGGCGGCGGCGAGGCTGAGATTGATGGCGAGGAAGCCTGCCATCAGGATGCCGATCGCTTCGAGTGTCTGGCCGGAATGGTTGATCGTCAGCGCCACGATCATGAAGAAGTCCGTGAAGCCCACCGCGATGCCCATTGTGGTCGCCTTCATCAGCCAGACATACTGGTTGGCAAGGATCGGCAGCATGGCGCGGAGCGCCAGTGGGAGTCGCACCAGCGTGAAGACCCGCCAAGGGCTCAAGCCCAGGGAGAGTGCTGCCTCGACCTGGCCCTTGCTGACAGATTTGAAGCCTCCGCGTACGATCTCCGCGATGTAGGAGCCGCCGTAGATCGCGATGGCGATCGCGAGTGTGGCAAACTCCGGTGGAATGCGCAGGCCGCCTCTCAGGTTGAGGCCTTGCAGGGCAGGGAAGTCCAGCAGCGGCAAATCCGGCAAACGTCCGATCGCCAGAATGATGGCCGCGCAGGCCAGCGCCGCTGCCGCGGCGGCCAACTGGATGGCGCGCCGCTGGCCGATTGGTTTGCCAAGGCGCGACGTCCGGCCCAGCCAGGCCGGCACCACGATGGCCGCAATCACAGCCACTGTGGCTGCGGCAAACGCCGCACCGCCGACATTGGGGAATGGGATGTAGAGCCCCCGGCTGGTGAGCAGAAAGCCCCAGGCTTCGTGCGCGCTGCGCGGCGTCGGCAGGTGCGTGATGATCGCGTACCAGAAGAAGACCTGGAGGATCAGCGGGATGTTTCGGAAGATGTCGACATAGGTGCGGCCGAGCAGCCGCGCCAAGTCGTTCGAGGACGTCCGCGCCAGACCGACGATCGTTCCCACGATCGTCGCCAGTATCAGGCCGACGCTGCCCAGAAACAGCGTGTTGATGATACCGATGAGGAAGTACCACCAATAGGGATCATTGGCCGTGGCCGGCAGGAGCGAGAAATTCACATCCCAACCCGTCGACTTGAACAGAAAGTCGAACCCGGAGGTGATCCCTTGCTCAGCCAGGTTCCGGCGAGCGATCACGACGCCAGCTAGCACAAGGGCTGCGAGCGATCCGACATAGAGGACCTGCAACAGCGCGTTGCGGACCTTTTGATTTCTCAGCAGGCTGACCATCCAAGGATCTTCCCGAATTGTCGTCGGCCCCGCCCGGCTGGCAGCCGGGCGGGGCTTGAAGCGGATGCGTCAAGAAAGGATCAGTCGATCACCAGCGGGAACAGGACGCCGCCATTGTTCCACAAATTGGTCAGTTCGCGGTCCATCTTGTAGGGCGAGCCCTTGCCGAGGTCGCGATCAAAGATTTCGCCGTAGTTGCCGACGTTCTTGATCACTTTGTAGGCCCAGTCGTCATCGAGACCGAGACCTTTGCCCATGCCTGGCGTGACGCCGAGGAACTTGGCGACTTGCGGCGAAGTCGGCTTGGCCTTGATCTCGTCGACGTTCTTGGACGTGATGCCTTCCTGCTCGGCGAAGATCAGGGTGCTGAGCGTCCAGTTGGCGATGTCGACCCAATTGTCGTCGCCTTGCCGCATAATCATGACTTCAGGCTCGACGGCGAGCACGTCGGGCAGGATGACATGGTCGTCGACCTTGCTCTTGGCGATGCGCGCAATGGCGAGCGTCGGGCCCCACTGCGCGTAGAGATCGCAGCGTCCCGAGAAATAGGCCTGCTCGAGCTCCTCGGTCTTTTCAATGAGCACGGGCTCAAGCTTGATGCCAAGCTTGGCCGTATAGGCGGCGACCTGCTGCTCCTGCGACGTGCCGGCGGGAATGCAGATCGTGCCGCCCGCGGCATCCTTGAGCGACTTGAGATTGAGCTCCTTGTGCGCCATCACCTTGGTCGTTCCGAGGTAGTAGGACGTGGAGAATTGCAGCCCGAGCTCGGTGTCTCGGCTGAGCGTGCCACCCGATGCCTTGATGATGATGTCGACATCGCCCGACTGCAGGGACGGCCAGCGCTGCGCCCAGCTGATCGGAACGACCTTCAGCTTTGCCGGGTCGCCGAACACGGCCGTGGCCACCGCCCGGCAGAGGTCGATGTCCATACCCTTCCAGTTGCCCTTGTCGTCGACTTCGGCGAAGCCGAGATAGGATCCGTCATGGCCGGTGCAATTGAGCACGCCGCGCGCCTTGACGGTTTCCAGTGTTTTGCCGCCGGCGGCTTCTGCCGGCGCCGCAAGATGCACGAGGCCAAGGGCCATGGCTGCGGCCCCCCATTTCATCATTTTCATGTTCCGTCTCCACTGTTGAGGTTGTTTGGTTTCTTGTTGTTGGAGGTCCGAAAGCTTCTTACGGACCTCGGTCTCGAAGCCGCTCCTAGTCGGAAAGCGGGGTCGGTTTTGGCACGGAGGAAATCTTCAGATCGCTGCCCCAGTCCTGCTGAGCGAGCCATCGATGAAGGGCGGCAACCGCCTTCACACGCAGGTGCCCACGCGGCACGATCAGGTAGAACCCAGGGACTTCCTCCGGCCTCATATCGGCAAGGGCGTCGCGGCCAACTGGCGCGACCAGCGCGCCCGACCTCAGATCTTCCTCGGCGTCGATGACGGAGACGAGCCCGACGCCGATGCCTTGCAAGGTTGCACGGCGCATGGTTGCCGCATCGTCGAAACTGATGCTTCGGTTGCTATCCGTCTGCTCGACGGCAAGATGCCGCAAAATGTCTGGCCAGAGGCGCTTCGACTTGACGGTGTCCAGCAGCGTGAACAGCGTCAGGTCCTGCGCCGATTTGATCTTCTCGCCGATGGCCGGAGTGCAGCAGATGACCTTCGGATCCGGCACCAGCAGCGTGGTCTCGTAGTCCGGCCAACTGCCGTAACCCCACTGGACGGTCATATCGATGTCATCGCGTCCGAAATCGGGCAGGTCGACCATCGTCGTCAGGCGCAGATCCGCACCCGGCAATATCTCCCGGAATAGCGATAGCCGGGGCAGCAGATAGTGGGTCGCGAAGTAGGGGCTCGCATTCAGGTTGATGCGGTCCCGGTAGTTCGACTTGGTGACGCGACGAACGCCTTCGGAAAACTCGTCGAACCCGGCTTTGACATAGTGCGAGAGAAGGATGGCAGACTCGGTCAATTCGACCGACCGACCCTTGCGCTCGAACAGCGTCACTTGAAGCGTGTCTTCCAGAAGCTTGATCTGCTGGCCGACGGCCTGCGGTGTAACCAGCAATTCATCTGCCGCCTGCCGAAAGCTCTTGTGCTGCGCGACGGCGTGGAAGACGCGAAGCGCATTCAGCGACGGAAGGCGCAGCTTGCCGGTCATCGTAAATTCCGCTCCTTCTCGCTTGAAGCTCCGTTGATCATGCACTGCCGTATTTCAGCCGCCATCGGCGCAAACAACTCAGGCGTATATGTAACCACCTGAAACAATTACGTTTTCACCGGTCATATAAGTGTTCTTGGGGCCACCTGTCATAAGCACCCACTCAGCAATCTCGGTCGGTTCCGCACCACGGCCGAGCGGACTCGCCTTGGCCAGTTCCTCCAGGAAGCCGAGCGCTTTTGCCTTCTCCGTTGCCATGCCGGCCGGCGCCACCGAGTTCACCAGGATCCCGTCCTTGGCGACGTGGTGGGCAAAGGATCGGGTGAGGCTGACGACGGCGGCCTTGGTTGCCGCGTAGTGGGCGTTCTGCGGATGCGCCTTGAAAGCGTCGACCGAGGTCAGGTTGACGATCCGGCCGCGGACATGGCTCTTTGGTTCCTGCGACTGCATATGACGAACCGCCGCCACCATCATGTGATAGGTGCCCTTGATGTTGATGCCGTTGGATGCGTCCCAATCGGCGTCGCTGATTTCCAGAAGCGGACGGCGAGGGTAGATCGCAGCGCAATTGATCAGCGTGTCGACGCGCCCGAGCTTGGAAACGATTGCGTCGAAGGCCGTGTGGCATTGCGGGCCGACCTGGATGTCGCAGGCGGCGGTCGCGGTCGGCAGGCCCTTGGCCTTCGCCGGCGCGAGCACCGTTTCGGCTGCTTCCTGATTGATGTCGATGATACCGATCTTCGCCGCCCCAGCCTCCACGGCCATTTGGGCCAGAAGGGCGCCGAGGCCGGCGCCGCCACCGACGATCAGAACCGAAAGATCCTTCATTCCAGTTTTCCTTACTTGGTGCCGCTCGGCGAGGTTGGCCAGGTTGGCATGATGTCGAAACGGGTAACGTCGGCCCATGCGGGGAGTGCGAGCACCGCGACGACCATCCTGGCCACGTCATCGGGCTGCACCACTTTGCTGGCGTACATGGCGGCGCGCGCCTTGGCGTCGAGGATGTCCTGGTAGAGTTGCGTCTCGACACGGCCGGCGACGATCTCGGTGACGCGTATGCCTGACGGGGAGAGGTCGGCGCGCAGCGCGGCGGCAAAGCCTGATATCGCCGCCTTGGTGGCCGAATAGACGGCAATGTTGGAATATGCGGCGTGGCCCGCGGTGGAGCCGGTGAACAAGATGTGGCCAGACTGCCGCTCACGCATCTGCGGCACGATGAGGCGGGTGAGCAGGATCGCCGCGCTGAGGTTCACCTCCAGCGTGGTGTCGATGTCGGCGATCTTCATGTCGGCGAAATTTCCGAGGGGCGGCATGATCCCGGCATTGTTGATCAGCACGTCGATGGTGAGATCTGCCAGAACCGATTCCAGCGCCTCGCGATCGGTGACGTCGACGGCGATCGGCACGATGCCGGGTCGCTCGGCTTGCAACTCCTTGAGCGCGGCCTGGCTGCGCCCGACCGCATAAACGTCGTAGCCGGCATCGCTCAACGCGATCGCCAAGGCCCGCCCTATGCCGCTCGTTGCACCTGTGATGAAGGCTGTCGTCACGTGGGCTTCCCTGATTGCCTGGTTTCAGTTTGCGGCCTGAGCCGATGCCGCGAAACCAAGAAAACCAGCAAAAAGGAAAGATAAACTTTCGAAAGCCCCTTTCAGCCCGCGAAACCTCCTGGGATGCCCGGGCGATCGCGCAAGCCGAAAACCCAAGGAAACGCCGGGAGAGTGACGCCTTCAACCCGCCGGAAACCGAGCGCTGCTGGTCGGTAGAATAAAACAAGGCTTTCGCAATGCATGGCTAATTTGGTCCACGCGCCTGCGCATACGATCGAAGTCGCCAGCCTTACCCGCCTGTCGAAGGAGGCCTTTTCATATCGGTAAAGAGAGAGGCCGCAGCCGCCTTCTGCTCGGCCTCGGTTGCGGCGACGCCAGAAGCCCGAGCCAGCGCGCGCACACGTCCGAGGCTGTTGTGCAGGTGCTTGCGCATGGCCTGGCGAGCAGCGCGACCGTCCTGCCTTTCGATGGCGTCCACGATGGTTTTGTGTTCGTTGTGAATGCGTGCGTAGTAGCTGTCCTTGAGCGCGGGCGTGACCACGTAGCCCAGTTGAAAGCGTGGAACGATCATCGGCCTGAGGTAACTCAGGAAGCCGTGGATGAATTCATTGCGCGCGGCTTTGGCGATCGCCAGGTGGAAATCGTAATCGTAATGGATCTGGACCACAGCGGGATCTGCCTGCTGAGCGTCGACCTGTTCCATCAGGGCGCGGATTGCACTCGCCTCCGCGTCGGTTCGCCGTTCCGCACACAGCCCGGCGGACTCCACTTCGACGCTCAGTCTCAGTTCGAGCAGGGCGATGGTTTCCGGCAGGGTCCTGAGAGCCTCGTCCGGTATTGAGAAGTTGCGCGGCGCCGGCGTTTCGCTGACGAACATGCCGCGCCCCTGCTGCGGCACCACCATGCCTTCGGAGCGCAATCGCGCGACCGCTTCCCGCACCACTGTCCGGCTGACGTCGTATTCGGCGCAAAGCGCAGCTTCCGTCGGCAATTGCGCGCCGGGCAGCAACTGTCCGGACCGTATCTTTTCGGACAGGCTCTCGGCCACGACGGTGGAAAGTGGCTTGCGCTTCGTCATCAATGTCCCCCAGTCCGATGCCAGATGCAGGATGATGCCCGAACCGGCAAGGCCATTCAAACCGCCGCGGTGACGATCAACTCGACCAGCATTCCGGGCTTGGCCATCCGTCCTTCACCGGACGAGCGCGCCGGTGCATGTTCCTTCGGCATCCACACGTCCCAGACCGTGTTGACTTCGTCGAAATCCCTGATGTCGTCCAGCCACATCTGCACGTGAAGGATGCGCGTCTTGTCCGTGCCAGCCTTGGCAAGCAGCGCATCGACCTTGCCGAGCACCTCGCGCATCTGGTCGGCCGCCGACTGGCCCGGTCTCGCAACCTGGCCGGTGAGGTAGACCGTGCCGTTGTGGATGACGCCGTGGTGGATGCGGGTGTCGAAGTCGAAGCGCCTGATATCACTCAATGGATTGTCCTCGTCAGATTCCCGGCGCCTGCCGGATGGGGTTTCCCTGCAAATATTGCGCGTAGGGCGCCTGAACGAGCCAGCCGGCGTCGACGGGCAAGGTGACGCCAGTTATCGACGCGGCACGGTCGGAGCAGAGGAACAGTGCCGCCTCGGCAACGTCGCGCGGCTCGACGAAGCGGCGCAGCGCCGTGGTGGCCTGTATGGCTTCGGGATTGCGCTCGCCCTTGGCTATCCTGGCTTTCAGCCCGTCTGAAAGCGTGTAGCCGGGTGCCACCGCATTGACGCGCACCCCGTGCGGGCCGAGTTCGGCCGCAAGAATCTGGGTAAGAGCCAGAACGGCATGCTTTCCAGGCGTGTAGGCGGGCAGAGACAGCGGCGCGAAGGAGGCGAGAGACCCGACATTCAGGATCGCGCCGCGCCCGGCAGCCGACATCAGCCGGCCGAAGACCTGGCAACCCAGCAGCGTGCCGCGATAATTCACCCGCCACATCCTCTCGTCTTCGTCCAGGTCCTGGTCGAGGACGTGCTTGCCGCTCTGCAGGATGCCGGCGCAGTTGACGACGATGTGAGGCGTGTCGAACGCATCGCTGACGGCCTGGGCCAGCGCTTCCACCGAGCGGGCATCGGCAACATCGGTCTGGACAAACAAGGCGCGCGGTGCGCCCGCCGCCTCGCAGGCGCCAACCGCCGCATTGCCCCGGGCCGCATCCCTGCCTGCGACGACCACATGGTAGCCGTCCTCGGCGAAGCGCAGCGCCATCGCGCGTCCGATACCGGAGGTGCCGCCGATGACGACAACCGTCGAAGTCTCAGCCATGGCTGCGATCCTTTCGCTCGATGTCGAAGAACGCGGACATGGCTTCGACCTGGAAATCCATCATCGGGCGGCCTGGCTGAACGCGACAGCCGATCTCCTTCGCCGCCTTGAGCAGCGCGGTCTCGGCGGGTTCCATGATGATGTCGACCACCGTCATATCCGGTGTCAGCTTGCGCACGTCCATGGGCAGCGGATCGGTGGCTTTCAGCCCGGACGGCGTTGCGTTGATCGCCATGTCCATGCCGGACGGATCAGGCTGGCCGACCGCGATACGGCAGTTCGGAAACGCCTTGCCGACCAGCGCGGCAAGTTTTGCAGCGCGATCGTGATCGATGTCGGCAAGGCGGATCTCGGCTGCGCCTTCCTCGGCCAGGCAGTAGGTCAGCGATGCACCGGCGCCACCGGCGCCGACCTGGAGGATGCGGCGGCCGGCAATCTGGTGCCCGCCCGCCCTCAGCCCATCGATAAAGCCGACGCCATCGAAATTGTCGGCGTACCAGCTTCCATCGGGCAGCCTGCGCACGGAATTGGCGCTCTGCACCCGCGCAGCGCGGTCATGGGCGGCGGAGCATTTGTGGTAGACCGCGACCTTGTACGGCACCGAGATGATCACGCCGCGGATGTTCTCGGCCGCGGTGATTCCGGCCCAGAAGGTTTCGAAATCCTCCGGACGGCAGCTCAACGGCACCATGAGGCTATCGAGGCCCTTCTGCTCGAAGATCTCGTTGAATATGCCGGGGCTCTTGGCATGGCTCACTGGATGGGCCAGCATGACGAAGATTTCGGCCTTGCCGGTTCCGCGCATCGGGTTACTCCTTTTCTTTTGACAGTTCATGGTCGCTGAGGATCTCCGGCGCCTGGACGAGGGACGAATGGTCGGCCTCCGCGCCACCTGTTCGAGCCGGACAGGCATTCATCGGCTGCTGCGCCAATTCGGCAGCGACACGCCGAGGGTGAGGGCGATTTCCAGGGCCAGGTTGAGATCCTTCCGATGGCGGGCCATCGGCGTTCCCACCACGCCCAGCCCAATGAACCCAATCTCCATTCTCAAACTCCCGTACGAAGGTTGGTGCGCATTGCATCTTGCCGCGAATTATTGCCATATGATATAGGACATCATACAAATTTCAACACACTTTCGCTCATGGGAGCCGACCGCAAATGCAAGAGCGCCTCAACACGCTGAAGGCCGCCGTGACAGCTGGCCGGGCTCACATCGGCATCTGGTGCTCGCTGGCTTCCGCTCTCACCACCGAGGTCGTGGCCGGCTCTGGGGCAGGCTGGCTGCTGATAGACGGCGAGCACAGTCCCAACCATCTGCGCAGCATCATGGCGCAACTGCAGGTCATGGGCGGCTTCGACAGCGAGGCGGTCGTGAGGCTACCCTCTGACGATCCTAACCTGATCAAGCAGGCGATGGACATCGGAGCACGCAGCCTGATGATCCCCAATGTGCGTACGGCGGATCAGGCCCGCAGCGTCGTTGCCGCGATGACCTATGCTCCGGCCGGTGTCCGTGGGTTCTCGGTGGCCCACCGCGCCAACGCCTTCGGCCGGATTGCCGGCTATCACACAAAAGCGCGCGAGCAGCAGCTGCTGGCCGTCCAGATCGAATGCGAAATGGGGGTGGCGAACGCCGCCGAGATCGCAGCGGTGGACGGCGTCGACGTTCTCTTTGTCGGACCCGGCGACCTTTCCACCAATATGGGTGCGATGGGCAATCCCGGTGCCGCGCAGGTTCAAGAAGCGATCGCCTCGGTGCGCAAGGCAGCTGCCGCGGCAGGCAAGGGCAGCGGGATCCTGGCGCCTGCAAAGACCGATGCCGACCGCTATCTTGCCGACGGCTTCACCATGGTTGCCGTCGGTTCCGACCTCGGCCTGCTGGCCCGGGGCTCGGATGCCCTGATCGCTTCATTCAACCAGTAGACCGGAGACAGACCGTGGCAATTCCTCCTTACAAGGCGCCTTCGCGCACCGCCTATGACATCGTCATCGTCGGCGGCGCGGCCGTCGGTTCGTCGACGGCCTACTGGCTGAGCCAGGCGCTGGGCAACGGCGCCTCGATCCTCGTGGTCGAGCGGGACTCGAGCTATACCTTCTCTTCGACGGCGCTCTCCACAAGCGCCATCCGCCAGCAATATTCCAATCCGATCAATGTGAAGATCAGCCAGTTCGGAATCGATATCATCCGTGGTTTTCCGGAGCGGATGGCGTCCTTCTACAAGGATGAACCGGCGCCCGATCTCGGCTTCAAGGAATATGGCTATCTCTACTGTTGCTCACCCGAGGGCGTGGGGGCCGCGCGCGAACGCGTCGACCTGCAGCGCAGCCTTGGCGCTCACACCGTCTTCCTCGAGCCGGGGCCTCTGAAGGAGCGTTTCCCCTGGCTCAATGTTGATGATTTGGGTGGCGGCTCCTGGGGCTCGCGCGAAGAGGGCTGGTTCGATTCCATGGGGCTGATGAATGGTTTCCGCCGGGCTGCCCGCACCAGCGGCGTCGAGTATATCGACAATGCCGTGACGGGGCTGGATATCGCCGATGGCCGGGTCATCTCGGCCCGCCTCGCGACCGGCCAGACGATCGCCTGCGGAACATTGGTCAACGCCGCGGGCCCGCGCGCGCAACAGGTCGCCGCGATGGCTGGCCTGTCCATTCCGGTCGCGCCCTACAAGCGCTACAGCTTCGTCTTCGCCAGCGCCAATCCGATTCCTGGCCGGATGCCCAACGTCATCGACCTTTCCGGTACATTCGTGCGTCCGGAAGGCGAACTTTTTCTCACCGGCAACACGCCACAAGGCGATGGGCCTGCCGACTACGACGACTTCGAAATGCACTATGAAGAGTTCGACGAATACATCTGGCCGGCGCTCTGGCACCGCATTCCGTCCTTCGATGCACTCAAGGTTCAGACGAGTTGGACTGGCCACTACGAGTACAACATGCTCGACCACAACGGCATCGTCGGCTTCCACCCCGAGGTAACCAATTTCATGTTTGCCAACGGCTTCTCGGGGCACGGCCTGCAGCAGTCGCCGGCAGTCGGTCGAGCGGTCTCGGAGCTGATTGTTCACGGCGCCTTCCAGACGCTTGATCTTTCACCATTCTGCTACGAGCGCATACCGCGCAATGAGCCGTTTCTTGAAGAGGCGGTAATCTAGGTCTGCAGAGAAGGCAGCCGATCCGCAGCAGCCCTGAAGCTCTCTTCAGTCATGGCGAGGTCGATGCGTGAATCGGTGGCTTGGTGGTCTCGTCGCATCCCGCGAGCAAGAATGGATTCCTGATTCCCGAACGACGGCTACTTGCAGACAAGGCGCATGATGGTGTCGATATTGAACTGCAGCCTTGTATCGAGAGCTTCCCGCGACATCAGATCGCGCTCGTAGATGATGGCGCCCGTAAAGCGATTGGTGAAGTAGTAGTAGCCGATGGCGGCGATCGTGATGTTCAGCTGGACTGGATCGATGCCGTCCCGGAACAAGCCCTGCTTTGCGCCGCGCTCCAGAAGCGTGTCGACCATCGTGACCAGACGCCGGCTGATGTCCTGAACGACCTTGGACTTCTTGAGATGGCGCGCCTTGTGCAGGTTCTCGCTGTTCACCATGGTAAGGAATTCGGGATTGTCGAGATAATATTTCCAGGTGAAGCGCACCAGCTTTTCCAGTGCATCCTTGGGGTCGAGATGATCGAGTTCCAGCTTTTGCTCGGCTGTTCGAATGTCGACATAGGCGTCTTCGAGCACGCGCTGGAACAGGCTCTCCTTGCTGTCGAAATAATGGTAGATCATGCGTTTGTTGGCTTTTGCGCGCGCGGCTATATCGTCCACTCTGGCGCCGCCCAAACCCTTCTTGGCGAATTCCTGCTTGGCAGCCGCGAGTATCCGCTTCTGGGTTGCCTCCGCATCGCGAATTCTTGGCTTCCTTGTCTTCGCCGCCACCATCTTTTTTCCTAACTGGTCCGTTTCGAATCCGACGTTTGACGATCGATATGGCGCACTAACTGGATTGTGACCAGAGCGACCAGCGAATTGTCAAAAGGCACTCCGCGGCGGCCAGGAGCCGGCCGGCAGCATTGGTCTGGTTCAAGGCGAACATCGGCGATCTGCAGCATCTTTCGAAGGCTTCCGGTTCCCGCCTGCCTCTGAAGTCAAAGGCCAGTTCAACTAACCCAATAGTTACATAGAGGCACCCCGCAGCGCAATCGGGCGTGTCGCCAATGTCCCGAGGCAAGGCCGCCATCGCGGCCGGAGTCCTGTTGACAAGCCAGTTCTAAAAAAGTAACTAGATAGTGCGTAAAGGTTCAGCTGGGTGCGCGTCTTGGGAGGGCGCTCGCTCGAATTCGGATCAGCAGGGAGAGAGCAAATGTCGTTCATCAAGAAATTCATCGAGCAGGAAACCATCAATCGCCGCAACCTGCTTCTCGCATCGGCCTATGGGCTTGGCGGCGCTGCGGCGCTACGCACTCTGGGTGCGACGCCGGCGCGCGCGACTACCGCAAATCCGACGATCGCCTGGAGTTACCGCGACCGCACGAACCCCTACTGGAACTACATCGTGTCGGGCGGCGAGGCCTTTGTCGAAAGCCTCGGCAAGCCGAAGGACGCGCTCGTCAATCTCATCAACGAGGGGTCGAGCGAGAAGTCGCTCGCCGACGTGAAGGCGCTTCTGGGCAAGGAGGGCAGCAACCTCGCTCTTGCCATCGATGCGAACGACGCGCCGAACTGCCGTCCGGTCGTCGAGGCGGTCGCCGCCGCCGGCGCCTATGTGTCCACCATCTGGAACAAGACAGACGACCTGCACCCATGGGATTTCGGTGACAACTACGTGTCGCATATGACCTGGTCGGACGAGGGGCCTGCCGAGAAGACTGCCCGCATCCTTTTCGATGCCATGGGCGGCAAGGGTGGCGTGGTTCATCTCGGCGGCATCGCGTCAAACAATCCGGCGATCGAGCGCCTCAACGGCTTGAAGAACGCGCTGAAGGACTATCCCAATGTGGAGCTGCTGGACGCCCAGCCCGCCGACTGGGACACGCAGAAGGCAAACCAGATCATGGCGAGCTTCCTCACCCGCTATGGCGACAACATCAAGGGCGTGCATTGCGCGAACGACACCATCGCCTATGGCGTCATTGAGGCGCTGCGTGCCGAAGGCATCGAGGGCATGCCGATCGTTTCCTATGACGGCAACCAGCAGGCTGTCGAGCTCGTGGGCAAGGGCGAGATTCTGGCAACCGTCTTCACCAATCCGCATTGGGGCGGCGGCATCACGGCTGCACTTGCCTACTATGCGGCGACGGGCGCGTTCAAGCCTTCGGCCGAACCCAAGGAGCATCGCGAATTCTACGGCCCGACCGTTCTCATCACGCCAAAGGATGCCGCGGAGTTCAAGGCGAAATACCTCGACAGCACGCCGAAATACGACTGGAAGGACTTCTGGGGTCCGGGCAACGGTCAGATCAAGTACAAATAATCGGCCTGCCGGCGGACGCGCACCGGCAGCGGTGTGCGTTCCGATCCGGCAGTCCGCGATATGCTTGCGACGGCGACCCGCTTCGCCGTCCCTTGCCTGTGGGAGAAGAGCGTGGACAATTTCTTGACCAGAGACAATTTGCAGAAATGGGCCCCGCTTCTGGTGCTTCTCGCGCTTGTCCTGTTTTTCTCGATCGCCAATCCGAATTTCCTTTCCATGCGCAACTTCGCGCGCATTTCCATTCTGTCGACCCCATCACTGATGATCGGCGTCGGTGTGACTTTCATCATCCTCATGGGATCGATCGACCTCTCCATGGAAGGGGCCGTGGCAGTCTGCGCTGTCCTGTTCGCCACCATGTTCACGGCATTGGGCGGCAGCCTGGCAGGATGGGGATGGCTGGCGATCGTTGGCGCGCTGTTCGTTGGAGCTCTGTTCGGTCTGATCAATGGGCTGGTGCATGTCGGGCTGAAAATACCGTCCTTCATGGCGAGCCTGTCGATGGGCTTCGTCGGCATAGGCCTGTCGCTGCTGATCACGGGCGGCGACAGAATCCGCGTCGAGGACCCGATCTTCCGCTCGCTGCTTACCTATCGGCTGGGTGGCCTTCCATTGATGGTCTATGTGGCGCTGGCGGCGCTGCTCATTGCTGGCTTTATTCAGGGGCGGACGAAGATCGGGCGCAATTTCTATGCCGTCGGCGGCGGTGAGGATCTCGCCCATGCATCCGGCCTGAACGTCGCCAGGGTGCGCGTCATCGGCTTCGCCATTGCCGGGGTTTTCTACGCACTCGGCGCAATGCTGGCGGTGGCGCAGATCGGCATTGCCGAGACGGTTACCGGACGCAACCTGATGTTCGTCTCCATCACGTCCGTGGTCGTCGGCGGCACCGCGCTTTGGGGAGGCGCCGGAGGCGTGTGGAACACACTCGTCGGCGTCCTGATCGTCAATGTCATCGGCAACGGCATGGTGGTCATGGGATTGCCGAGCTACGTCCAGGACGGCGTACTCGGCCTGCTGGTCATCATCGCGGTCTATCTGTCGACCGACCGTCGCTCCTTGTCTTTCGTGAAGTGACGCGCCAATGTTCGAGCTTCAGAAAGTCGAGAAGAAATTCCCCGGCGTGCACGCGCTGAAAGGCATCGACTTCACCATCAAGCGCGGCGAGATCGTCGGTCTTGTCGGCGAGAACGGTGCCGGCAAGTCGACGCTGATGAAAGTCATCTACGGCGCCTATCAGCATGATGGCGGGCAGGTGCTCGTGGATGGACGGGCAGTGCGCTTCCACAACCCGCGCCAGGCCATGGATATGGGCGTCGGCATGGTGTTCCAGGAACAGTCGCTGATCCCGAACCTGACCGTCATGGAAAACATCTTCCTCGGATTCGAGCAGCAGTTCGTGCGCCTGGGTGTCGTCAACTGGAAGAAGATGGCGACGGCAGCGCGTCAGCAGCTCGACAAGGTCAAGCTTTCGATCGATCCGGCAACGGTCACCTCGAAATTGTCCTTCGCACAGCGCCAGCTGGTGGAACTCGCCAACGTGCTGACATTGGAAGAGCGCGTGCAGGGCGATCTCGTCATCCTGCTCGATGAGCCGACATCGGTGTTGGCCAAGGAGGAAATCGAACTTCTGTTCAGCCTCGTCAGGGACCTGCGCAACCGCGCCTCCTTCATCTTCGTCTCGCATCGGCTGGACGAGGTCATCGAGCTATCCGACCGCATCTATGTGATGAAGGACGGCGCCGTGGTCGACGTCGTCGATGGCAAGGATGCTGACGTCGCGTCGATCCAGCACAAGATGGTGGGGCGCAACATCAGCAAGGAATATTACCGCGAGGAGAAGCAGAAGCCCTTCGATTCCGCAAAGGCACTGCTCGAAGTCGATGGGATCAGTCTTGCCGGCCGCTACAAGGACATTTCGCTCAAGCTGCATGCCGGGGAGGTTCTCTGTCTGGTCGGTGTCGAGGGTTCGGGGCGCGAAGCGATCTTGCGCACCATCTTCGGCCTGCAGAAGCCGCATCTCGGCCAGGTCACCCTCAGGGGTCGGCGGGTCGAGACCTTCAGCGCCGCGCACGGGGTCGAGTGCGGCGTGGGCTACGTGCCGCGCGAGCGCAAGATCGAGGGCATGGTCGGTGGCATGACCGTCTACGAGAACATCACGCTGTCGCAGATGCGCAACTATTCGAATGCAGGCGTATTGGAGATTGCCAGGGAAAGGGAGCTTGCCCGCGACTGGATCAAGCGGCTTTCGATCAAGGCATCTTCTGAGAACGTCGATTGCGCCAACCTCTCTGGTGGCAACCAGCAGAAGGTGGTGCTCGCCAAGTGGCGTAGCGGCGGTTCCGACATCATCCTTCTCGACCATCCGACGCGCGGCCTGGACATCGGCGCCAAGGAGGATGTCTACGATATGGTGCGCGACATGTGCGGTGCCGGCGTCGGCATCATCCTGGTCGCCGATACGCTCGAGGAGGCAATCGGCCTCAGCCACACCATTGCCGTCATCAGGGATGGGGAGATCCGCAAATGGTACGACTGCCCGCCCGGCGGCAAGCCGTCTCTCTACGATCTCATCCACTACATGACATGACCCAGGAGCGCGCAATGTCATTTGGTCGCCTCAAGCGACACTTTCCGTGGATCACGCTGGTGGTTCTGGTGCTCATCGTCGGTATCATCCACCCGAGTTTCCTGCGGCCGCAAAACCTGATCGAGCTCGCCGGAGACATCGTGCCGCTGTTCATCATGGCGCTTGGCATGACGCTCGTTATCTATATCGGCGGCATCGATCTTTCCGCCCAGTCGGTGGCGAACATGACGACCGTGCTCGCGACCATATCGCTGCCAATGTTCGGCGTGTTCAGCGGTGTGCTCGTCATCCTGGCAGGGTTGGCGTTCGGCGCCCTTTCCGGCTTCGTGACGACACGGCTCAAAGTGCCGTCTTTCATCGCCACGCTCGCGGTGGGGGGCCTGGCGCTGTCCGTCGGGCAATATGCTTCCAGCCAGCGCGCGCTCTACATGGATGCTGGCGAACGCGACCGCGCCTTCGGCTGGATGGTCGGCAGCGGATGGAGTGGCGTGCCGCATGAACTGATCCTGGCCCTGGCCCTGGTCGTGCTTGCCTGGTTCCTGCAGAACCGCACCACGACAGGACGCGCTCTGAAGGCGATCGGCGCTGGCGAGCCTGCCGCCGTCGCTTCCGGCCTCAAGGTCGAGCGCTACAAGATCCTGGCTTTTGCCTTCTCCGGCATGCTCGCCGCGATTGCCGGGCTGCTCTTCTCCGTCAAGCTTTCTGGCGGTTCGCCGACCCTTGCCGAAGGCTTTTTGTTGCCGGCGATCGTCGCCGTCTTGGTCGGCGGCACCCCGCTGACCGGCGGCGTCGGCGGCGTGCTGAACACCCTGGTCGGTGTGCTGATCGTGGCGGTGGTACGCGCCAGCATGCTGTATTTCGGCGTGCCGGCGACGAGCCAGCAGATCGTCTTCGGCATCGTGCTGATTGCCGCGATCGCGCTGACGATCGACCGTTCCAAAATGCGCATCGTGAAGTAGGACCGGCCATGGAAACGATGACGGCGGCGGTCCTGGTCGCGCCGCGACGCTTCGAGATCAGGGAACTGCCTGTCCCGGTTTGCGGATCCGATGATGTCCTCATCAAGGTCGATCGCTGCGGGATCTGCGGCACCGACATCCACATGTTCAATGGCCATTATGCCACTGAGCGGCTGCCCATCGTCCCTGGCCATGAATTCACCGGCACGATCAGCCGGATGGGCGACAGGGCGGGCCCATTCGTCCTCGGCCAGCGGGTGGTGGCCGACATCAATATCGGCTGCGGCGGTTGTTACTACTGCCGCAGGAACGAGGTGCTCAACTGCGCCGAGGTTCGCCAGGTCGGCATCTCGCGCGACGGTGCATTCGCGCAATATGTCTCGATTCCTGGTCGTCTGGTCATTCCGGCGCCTGACGATGCCGCGCCGTCCATGCTGGCGCTGACCGAGCCGGTCGCCTGCGTCGTGCGCGCCGCGCGCAAGGCCGACGTGCGCTTCGGCCAATCCGTCGTCGTCCTCGGCGCCGGACCGATCGGCAATCTCCACATCCAGATGATGCGGCTGGTCGGGGCGGCGCCCATCATCGTCGTTGAACTTTCTCCGGAGCGTGCCCGCCTCGCAGGGCGGGCAGGCGCCGACGCGGTTGTGACCGATCCCTCGGGAGTCAAGGACACTGTGCTCAAGATGACCGGCGGACGCGGCGCCGACATCGTCATCGAAAGCGTCGGCCTGCCGCAGCTCTATGCGCAGGCCTTCGACTTGATCCGGCCTGGCGGCCATGTCGCCGCATTCGGCATCACCGGCCCTGGCGACAGCATTCCGCTCGCGCTGCTCGACACCGTACTCAGGGAAAATTCGGTGAAAGGATCGGTCGCAGGCATGGGAGAGGACATGCACGACGCGCTGACCCTGCTGCTGCATGGTCGGTTCGATGTCGCGCCTTTCGTGGGCGCCACCTACGAGCTCAGCGCGATCCAGGATGCGTTCGAGACGCTGAAGGACCGGCTGGATGTTCTCAAGACGCAAATCGCGATCTGAGCGGCAGGGAGCGCGCGGCGGCGACGCTTGAAATAACCAAATAGTTACTTATAGTGCGATCGCGGCGACGGCCGGAGGAGAAATACCATGGATCATCAACCCGCCAATTTCTTGCTGCCGTCCGATCCACGGACATTCGGCTTCTTCGTCGACGGCAAGATCGTTGAGGCTGGCGCACGTCCGTATTTCGAGCGGCACAGTCCCGGCCACGGCGTTGCGGTCACCCGCATCCCAAAATGCACCAAGGAAGATCTCGACCTGGCGGTTGCAGCGGCACGGCGGGCCTTCGAGGACGGGCGCTGGTCGCGCATCCCCTCGGTCGAACGGGCGAGCGTGCTGCTGCGGGCCGCGCAGATCATCCGCCGGCGCGCCGAGGAGATCGCCCTTTGGGAAACGCTGGAAAATGGCAAACCCATCAGCCAGGCCCGCGCCGAGGTCGACGGTTGTGCCGGCATCTTCGAATACGCGGCCGGCGCAGCCCGCGCACTGCATGGCGACGCTTTCAACAATCTTGGCGACCGCCTGTTCGGGCTGGTCACACGGGAGCCGATTGGGGTTGTCGGTCTCATCACGCCCTGGAATTTTCCCTTCCTCATCCTGTGCGAGCGCGTGCCGTTCATTCTAGCTGCCGGCTGCACGATCGTTGCCAAGCCGTCCGAAGTAACCTCGGCGACGACGCTGATCCTCGCCGAAGTATTGGCGGAAGCCGGCCTGCCGGCGGGCTGTTACAATGTGGTCACCGGGTCGGGCAGCACGATCGGCCAGGCGATGACGGAGCATATGGACATCGACATGCTGTCCTTCACCGGCTCGACCTCTGTCGGCCGACGCTGCGTCCAGGCGGCCACCGGAAACTTCAAGAAACTCGGCCTGGAACTCGGCGGCAAGAACCCGCAGATCGTCTTTGCCGACGCCGATCTCGAGGATGCCGCCGATGGCGTCGCCTTCGGCATCGGCTTCAACACCGGCCAATGCTGCGTCAGCGGCAGTCGGCTGATCGTCGAGCGCTCGGTGGCGCGCGCGTTCGAAGAGATGGTCGCGGCGAAATTTGCCAAGGTAAAGGTCGGCGACCCGCTCGATCCGGCGACACAGGTCGGCGCCATCACCACCGCCGCGCAGAACGACACCATCATGACCTATATCGCCAAGGGCAGGGCGGAGGGCGCAAGGCTGGTCTGCGGCGGTGACCAGCTCGACTTCGGCCATGGCCACTACATCGCACCGACGCTGTTCGGCGACGTGACCGGCGACATGGCGATCGCGCGCGACGAGATCTTCGGGCCGGTGCTCAGCATCATGCCGTTCGATACGGTCGAGGAGGCGATCGCCATCGCCAACGACACCGTCTATGGGCTGGCGGCCAGCGTGTGGAGCAAGAACATAGACAAGGCACTGACAGTGGCGCGGCGCGTGCGCGCCGGACGCTTCTGGATCAACACAACGCTTGCCGGCGGACCGGAACTGCCGCTGGGCGGCTTCAAGCAGTCCGGCTGGGGGCGCGAAGCCGGCATATACGGTGTCGAGGAATACACCCAGATCAAGTCCGTGCACATCGAACTCGGCAAGCGCGAGCCTTGGGTGTCGTGACAAGCGAACGCGGATACGACTTCGTCATCATTGGCGGCGGCTCGGCGGGCTGCGTGTTGGCCGCGCGCCTGTCGGAAAATGCGGATGCGCGCGTGCTTCTGCTTGAGGCCGGCGGACGCGACACCAACCCTTATATTCACATGCCGGTCGGCTTTGCCAAGATGACCTCCGGCCCTTTGACCTGGGGATTGAAGACCGCGCCGCAGAAGCATGCCAACCAGCGCGAGATTCCCTATGCCCAGGCCAGGGTGATTGGCGGGGGGTCGTCCATCAACGCCGAGGTCTATACGCGCGGTCATCCCGCCGACTACGACCGCTGGGCGCGCGACGAAGGGGCCGAGGCATGGTCGTTCGCCGACGTGCAACCTTATTTCCTGCGCTCGGAAGGCAACACCATGTTTTCGGGCGACATGCACGGCACCGATGGTCCGCTCGGCGTTTCGAACATCCCTGACCCGCAGCCGACGACCCGCGCATTCGTGCAGGCGTGCCAGGAATTCGGCATGCCCTACAATCCCGATTTCAACGGCAAGGCTCAGGAAGGCGCGGGCATCTACCAAACGACCACCAGGAACGCACGGCGATGTTCCGCTGCTGTCGGCTATCTCAGGCCGGCTCAGAGACGCCCCAATTTGACCGTCGAGACCGGATGCCTGGTCGACCGCATTCTTTTCGAGGGGGTTCGAGCCACCGGCGTGGCGTATCGCCGTGCCGGCGAGATGCGTGTTGCGCGTGCCGACAGCGAAGTGCTGGTCACCGCCGGCGCGATCGGCTCGCCAAAGATCATGATGCTGTCCGGCGTTGGGCCGGCGGCGCATCTGAAAAAGCACGGCATCGAGGTCGTCCATGACCTGCCCGGTGTCGGTGAGAACCTCACCGACCATTATGGTGTCGATATCGTCGCCGAACTGAAGGGCCCGACCAGCCTCGACAAGTACAACAAGCTTCACTGGATGCTCTGGGCCGGCCTGCAGTACACGCTGTTCAAGAGCGGCCCGGTGACGTCAAACGTCGTCGAAGGTGGTGCGTTCTGGTACGGTGACCGGTCGTCCGCCATTCCCGACTTGCAGTTTCATTTCCTGGCCGGTGCCGGCGCCGAGGACGGCGTTCCGAGCGTCCCGTCGGGCTCCGGCATCACGCTCAATTCCTACACGCTGCGGCCGAAAAGCCGCGGCACTGTAAGGTTGCGCTCTTCCGATCCCGCCGACAAGCCGATCGTCGATCCGAATTTTCTTGCCGATCCCGCCGATCTGAGAATCTCGGCCGAAGGGGTGCGCATCAGCCGCGAGATTTTCCAGCAGCCGTCCCTGCAGAAATACATCCAACGCCTGCATTTGCCGGGCGAGGACGTCAGGACGCAGAAGGACTACGAGGACTATGCGCGCCGTTATGGCCGCACCTCCTACCATCCGACCTGCACCTGCAAGATGGGCGTCGATGCCATGGCGGTGGTGGACCCGAAACTTCGCGTCCGAGGGCTGGAAAACATCCGCATCTGCGACTCGTCGGTCATGCCCAGCCTTGTCGGCTCGAACACCAATGCCGCGACGATCATGATCGGCGAAAGAGCCTCAGATATCATTCGCGGTAACAGGTAACCGAAAATTTCTCCTGGCTAGAGCCTGTTCCATCCCGATGGAATCGGGATGGGGCTCTATCTCTTTGTTTGAGCATGATCTTTCCCGAAAACCGGATTCCACTTTTCGGGATCATGCTCTAGCGGCAGCCGCGCGGGCTGCCGTCTACGTTCCGAAGCTCGGTCGCCCTGTCAGTCCCAGTCGGGGGCCCATGGCACCAGGTCGGACCCAACTATGCGCTTGTTCGTATGGGTGAGCGCGTCGATGCGCACCATGTCGATGCTGGAAAGCGTGAAATCCATGATGTCGAAATTGGCCCGGATATTCTCAGGCTTGGTCGACATGGTGTTCACCGAAACACCTTTCTGCAGGATCCAGCGCAGCACCACCTGGCCGGCGGATTTGCCATAGGTTTTGCCGATTTCGGCGAACTGCGGATATTTGAAGACTTCGCCGCGGGCAACCGAGGTGAAGGACGACAGCGGAATGCCGGTCTCGTTGGCCGCTCGGATCAGGATGTCCTGATTGAGGAGCGGATGGAATTCGACCTGGTTGGTCACGATCGGGCCGTCAAGGATGTCGCGTGCGTCGCGCATCATCCCGGCAGTGAAATTCGACAGGCCGATATGGCGTGCCAGGCCCTTGTCCTGTGCGCTCTGGAGCAGCCTCAGGAGCGACGCGATGTCACCGTCAAGCGGCGGCCAGTGCAGAAGCAGCGCGTCGACATAGTCCAGCCGCAGATCCTTCAAGCTCTTTTCGACGGAGGCCAGGAAGAGCGCTTCAGCGTAATTGTCGGGATGGACCTTTGTGGTGACGCAAAGATCCTGGCGCGGCACGCCGGCCTGCGCGAGGGCTTCTCCGACCTCGGCCTCGTTGCCGTACATCTGCGCGGTGTCGAATGCCCGATAGCCGGCGTCCAGCGCCACCGCAATCGCGGCCATACAGGCGTCATGGCGTAGCGGGAACGTGCCGAAAGCCCTCTGGTGCGTCTTCTGGAAAAAGATGTTCACGACTTTGCCTCCAGCGTCGTCGATTGCTCTCAGTAAATAACTGAATAGTTACTTATATCACCTTGTGCACCATTGGCAAGATCGCCGGCCGCCGATCCCGAAGTGATTTTTGGTGCCCGCGCACGACCGTTGCCGATCGGTCTTGACCAAACTCGGAGGCATGGTAATAACTAAACAGTTACTTTACTCGATGCAGGCAGGCGGCTTCATGTCCAAGGTTACCAGCGCGGCGGACGCGGCAAGGGCAGTCAAGGACGGCGCGATCGTCGCGGTCAACTCGTCGAGCGGGCTATGCTGTCCCGATCTGGTCCTGAAGGCGCTTGGCGAGCGCTATCGTGATGAGCGCCATCCAGCCGGACTGACGATGGTCCACCCGATCGCGGCCGGCGACATGTTCGGCACGAAGGGCATCGACCATCTGGCGCAGGATGGCATGATCGACACCATCATCGGTGGGTCCTACCCGTCGGGACCGTCCTCGTCCGAGCCGCCGCTGATCTGGCAGATGCTCGGCGAAGACCGGATCGCTGCCTACAACGTCCCAAGCGGCATCATCTTCGACATCCTGCGTGAAGCGGCCGGACATCGCCCGGGCGTGATCACCAAGGTCGGCCTCGAAACATTCGTCGATCCCAGCCTGGACGGCTGCGCCATGAACACACGCGCACGGGCACGGCCAATCGTGCGCAAGATCGAGTTCGAGGGCGATGAATGGCTGTATTTCCCGTCGATCAAGCCGGATGTCGCGATCATTCGTGCCACCACCGCCGACGAACGCGGCAACCTGACGTTCGAGCATGAAGGCGCCTATCTCGGCGCGATGGAGCTTGCGCTTGCCGCGCACAATTGTGGCGGGGTGGTGATCGCCCAGGTCAAGCACGTCGCCCAGTCCGGCACGTTGCGCCCGCATGACGTGCGGGTGCCGGGCGTTCTGGTCGACATGATCGTCGAGGATCCCGAGCAGATGCAGACCACCGCGACATCCTACGATCCAGCCATTTCAGGCGAATTGTTCAGGCCGCTCGATACCTTCCGGCTGCCAGCCTTCGATGCGGCCAAGACGATGGCGCGCCGGGTTGCGATGGAGCTGCAACGGGGATGGGTCGTCAATATCGGCTTCGGCATTTCGGCCAACGTGCCGCGTATCTTCCTTGAGGAGGGCCGCCACGGAGAAGTGACCTGGGTGATCGAGCAGGGCGCCGTCGGCGGTATTCCTCTGCTCGATTTCAAGTTCGGCTGCTCGGCAAATGCCGAGGCCTTCGTCGCCTCACCGCACCAGTTCACCTATTTTCAGGCAGCGGGCTTCGACGCGTCCTTGCTCTCATTCCTGCAAATCGGTGCCGACGGATCGGTCAATGTCTCGAAACTGTCGGCGCGGCCGCACGTAACCGCCGGCGCCGGCGGCTTCGTGGACATCACCGCACGGGCGAAGAAGATCGTCTTTTCCGGCTATTTCAACGCCGGAGCAAAGCTCTCGGTCAGCAACGGAAAGCTCTCCATCGACAAGGAAGGCAAGGTGGCCAAGCTGGTGCCCTCCGTCGAGCAGGTATCTTTTTCCGGAAAGCGCGCAACGGCGCAGGGGCAGGATGTGACCTATGTCACTGAGCGCTGCGTGCTTCGGCTCATCGACGGCAAGGTCACGGTGACCGAAGTCGCGCCTGGAATTGATCTGAACCGGGACGTCCTTGCCCAGGCGGCGTTTCCGCTGGCGGTTGCCGACACCATTCGCCCGATGTCGGGACATCTTTTCATGCCCGATCGCATGGATGGCCATTTTCGTCTCGCCGTGGCTGCCGAGTGATGCCGGATAGCCGGATCGGCCTCGAGATCGACAGCCGGGTCGCGGTGGTGACACTCGACCGTGCCGAAAAGCGCAACGCGCTGGATGCGGCGATGATCGACGGGCTTGCAGCTGCCTGCAGGACCATCGAGCACGATGCGGCGGTCAGGGTCGTGATCCTCACCGGCGCGGGCAACAGGGCCTTTTCGGCAGGCGGCGACATCCAGGCCTGGAGCGGCAAGGCGCCGGATGATTTCGGCCGCTTCTGGCTGCGCGAAGGGCATGATGCCTTCGCGGCCGTCGCCCGGCTTCGGCAGCCGGTAATCGCCGTCCTCAACGGGGATGTGTTCGGCGGCGGACTGGAATTGGCAGTTTGCGCGGACCTCCGGATTGCCGAGCAGCATGTCAGGATCGCTCTGCCGGAAACTGGGCTCGGCATTATTCCGGGCTGGTCGGGTACGCAGCGCGCGGCGCGTCGTTTCGGCGCGCAACTGGTGCGGCGCATGGCGCTGTTCGGCGAGGTCTTCGATGCAGACGCAGCGCTTCGTCTCGGCATCATCGATCATATCGTGGAGAGTGGTGCGGGAATGGCCGCGGCACGGCAGATCGCCGCGCAGGTCTGCGGTCGCGCACCGCTGGCGACCGAACTGACAAAGATGCTCGTCAACGCCGCCGAAGGTGAGGAATCAGAACGCGTTCTCGAAGCGCTTGCCGGCATTGCGGCTGCGCGATCGGAGGACCTCCAGGAAGGGCTGGCCGCCTTCCGCGAAAAACGGCCTGCGCGTTTTTGAGAACGGCCAATTTGCCGGGCGGCAAATGCCTGGCCGAGACCAAGAAAATATCGTGACAGGGGAGACGAGTTCCGATGATCCGCCATTTTGTGCTGCTGCGTTTTCGCGCCGATGTGAGCGCCGAAACCAAATCCGGGCTCTATGAGGAATTGCGCCGCTTGCAGGATCATCTGCCGGGCATCGTCGCCTTTCACGGCGGACCGAATGTCAGCGTGGAAACGGACCTGATCCGCGGCAACCACGACGCATTCTGGGTCGATTTCGCCGATGAGAATGCGCGTGATGACTATCTCCGCGATAAAACGCACCAGGAGATCGGGGCGCGGATCGTGGCCCACACCGAAGGCGGCATTGACGGCGTGACGGTGGTCGATCTTAGATTCTAGTGGTAGGTCGACTGACCGGCGCGATACGACCTAGCGATAGACCATCAGCTTGTTCTCTCCGGACTGGACCGTTTCGCCGCGCTGGTTGGTGACGACGAAGCGCAGCGCCAGGATCCCTCGCGCTAAGTGCCGGGTCTCCCGTTTGTTCGCAACGACGATGCGTGCGTGGATCTCATCGCCGGCTAGGACAGGCGCCACGAACGTCCAGTCCCAGCCCAGCGAAGCGATTGCCCGAAACCCGGCCGGTGCCTGGTTCTTCAATCCGTCCACCAGCGACAGCACCAGCAATCCATGCGCGACGCGGGCCTGGAAGCCATGGCGTTGCGCGCCAGCCGTGCTCATATGGATTTCGAAACGATCGCCTGTCAGTTCGGCGAAAGCGTCGATCATCTGCTCCGTGACAGCCACGGCACCGGTCTCGAACCAATCGCCGACGGCGACCTCCCCATAGGACAGGCCTTGCACCGTGAGCTGGCGGCCCGGCGCGGTCTCTGCCGTCATGCCGGCACCGGGGCATCCTCCCGGATCAGCTTGCGCTGCTTTAGGTCGGCCCAGAACGCGGTCGGGATCGGATGGCTGAACCATGTGAGGTTCTGGGACAACTGCTCCACCGTTCGTGTGCCGGCGCAGAAGGAGGGAATAGCAGGGTGGGCCACCACGAATTGCAGTGCGGCCGCAGGCAAGGGCACGTCGTAGTCGAGGCAGACGGCCTCGATCCTGGCGACCTTTTCCATGACGGCTGCGGGCGCTGGCGCATAATTGTACTTGGCGCCCTCTACCGCGCCTGTCGCCAGGATGCCGGAGTTGAAGCCGCCGCCGACGATCACCGCGACGTTGCGCTCTTCGCAAAGCGGCAGGAACTCGTTGAGCGCATCCTGCTCCAGGAGCGTATATCGCCCTGCCAGCAGGAAGCAGTCGAAGTCGCGTTGCCTGAGCGCTTCGAGGCAAACCTCCCACTCGTTGACGCCAACGCCGATCGCCTTGACCAGGCCTTCCCTGCGTAGTTTTTCCAGCGCACGCCAGCAGCCGTCCATTGCTTGCCTGAACACTTCGGGCTGGGCGTCGCCACGCGTAAAGCGATCGATGTCATGGATGAACAGCATGTCGATGTGCTCCAGCCCCAGGCGCTGAAGCGAATCCTCGAACGACCGCATCGTCCCATCATAGCTGTAATCGAAGATCATCTCGTTGGCCGCGGCGTTCTTCCATGGCGAAAAGTCGATCTCGGATCGTTTCTTCGCCTTCAGCACGCGTCCGACCTTCGACGCGAGCACGAAATCCGAACGGTTCTTCCAGCGCAGCGAATGGCCGAGGCGCAGCTCCGAAAGTCCGTGGCCGTACATCGGCGCGGTGTCGTAGAACCGGACACCGGCGTTCCAGGCATGCTGGACCATGACATCGGCCGTGGTTTCGTCGATTTCCCTGAGAAAGTTCCCGATCGGCGCGGTGCCGAAGGCGAACGCCGTGACATCGAGATCGACCCGACCGAACCTGCGCCTGTCTGAAGGCTGCATCCGATTTCCTCCCGTTAGTAACCATCTGGTTATTTTTTATCGTAACTTCTCATGCTGGGCAAGTCGTTGTTGTAACGTTGATGGGACGCTTCGATTTTCCACGCTTGACGGAGAAGCTGGATCCGCGTTAGGAGTAACTAGATAGTTACAAACGATGGATGCGATGCTTATCACGGACACCCAGCGCCAGGTGCGGGACATGGCCCGCCAGTTTGCCGACGAGGTCATCAGACCGGCGGCCGAGGCCCTCGATCGTGACGAGCGATTCCCGGTGGAAATCTACGAACAGATGGGCGCGCTTGGCCTGTTCGGCGTCGGCGTTCCCGAGGAGATGGGTGGCCCTGGTTTCGACACGCTCACCTACGCGCTGGTAATGGAGGAACTGTCACGGGGCTACGCCTCGGTCGCCGACCAGTGCGGCCTGGTCGAACTGATCAGCACGTTGCTGGTGCGCCACGGCACGCCGTCTCAGCGCGAGCAATGGCTGGGTCCGGTGATGCGCGCCGAAACCAAGGTCGCCTACTGCATCACCGAGCCGGAAGCCGGCACCGACGTCTCCGGCATCCGCACCACGGCAACGCGTGATGGAGGCGGCTGGCGTCTGAATGGTGGCAAAATCTGGATCCACAACGCGCCGGTCGCCGATATCGGGTTCGTGCTGGCCCGCACCGACAAGGAAGCCGGGCATCGCGGCATGAGCATCTTCATCGTCGACCTGCATGCCAAGGGCATCGAGCGCGGCCCGAAGGAGCACAAGATGGGCCAGCGGGCCAGCCAGGTCGGCGCGCTCAATTTCGCTGATGTCATGCTCGGCGAAGAGGCCCTGCTCGGAGAGGAGGGCAAGGGCTTCCACATGATGATGAGCGTGCTTGACAAGGGGCGTGTCGGCATTGCTTCGCTTGCGGTGGGCATCGGTCAGGCCGGATTGGAAGCGGCCGTCGATTATGCCCAGCAGCGCAGACAATTCGGCAAGGCTATCGTCGAGTTTCAAGGCGTCCAGTGGCTTTTGGCCGACATGGCCAAGGACATCGAGGCAGCGCGCCTTCTGGTGCAGAGTGCGGCCGCCAAGATCGACGCCGGCGAGAATGCGACCAAGGCCTGCTCGATTGCCAAGTGCTTCGCCGGCGACATGGCTGTCGCCCGTACCGCGGATGCGGTGCAGGTCTTCGGTGGCTCCGGCTATATCAGAGGCTTCGAAGTCGAGAGGCTCTATCGCGACGCCAAGATCACGCAGATCTATGAAGGCACCAACCAGATCCAGCGCATGATCATCGCCCGTGAACTGCTGAAGCATGGGGCTCGGGCATGAGTGCCGCGCCGCGCCATGCGGTCCTGATCACCGGCTCGAGCCGTGGCATCGGGCTCGCCGCAGCGCTTGAACTGGCCAGGATCGGTTTCGCCATCGCGCTTAACGGGCCGGCCGACGACGACGAATTGCACGAGGCCGAGGCGACGGTCGCCGCGACCGGCGTCCCTGTGGTGCGGGTGGCTGGCGATGTCGGCGATCTTGCATCGCACGATGTGCTGCTCGACCAGGCCGAGAATGCAATCGGCCCGTTGTCGACCTTGATCAACAATGCCGGCGTGTCGGTGATGGATCGCGGCGACCCGCTCGACGTTTCGGAAGCGAGTTATGACCGCTGTCAAACGGTGAACGCCAAGGCGCAGTTCTTCCTCGGCCAGCGCTGGGCCCGGCGGCTGCTGACACGCCAGCGCGACGACGGCCGCTTCTACAGCCTCATCAACGTGTCGTCGTCCAACGCTTCCGCGGTGGCCGAGCCGCGCGCCGAGTACTGCGTCTCCAAGGCCGCGTCAGCCATGATCAGCAAGGTTTTCGCCGTGCGGCTCGGGCGCGAGAACATTGCGGTTTACGACATCCAGCCCGGCCTGATCGAGACGGCGATGACCAGGCATGTCTCGCAGACTTATCAGCGGCGGATCGATGAGGAAGGCCTGACCCTGATCCGCAGGCTCGGGCAGCCGCAGGATGTCGGCCGCATCATGGCGACCCTGGCGTCGGGCGCGCTGCCCTATACGACCGGCCACGTCATCTCGGCCGATGCCGGGATGCTGGTGCCGCGTTTCTGACGCGGGCTCCCGAGGCGGTGTGAGACAGGAGACGACCTGATGATGATCAGTCTTCCGGATGCAAAGGGCGCCTTTTCCGGCTATCGCATGAGCGGAAAAACCGTTCCGGTGGCCAGGCTCTCGAAGCGTTCCGCGCGCGTCGTCTTTTCGGCTGCTCATGTCGTCGCAGACCCCTTCACCGACAATGATCCGATGGGACCGGCCAGCGTGGACTGGCACGCCACCATGGCATTCCGGCGCTATCTTGCCGATATGGGCCTGGGCATCGCTGAAGCGATGGACACGGCACAGCGCGGCATGGGGCTGGATTGGCCCGGTGCGCTCGAACTGATCCGCCGCACCAGACAAGAGCTTCCTGGAGCGCTGGTGTTCAATGGTTGCGGCACCGATCATCTCGATCCCGCCGCCACGCGTTCGCTTGACGATGTGCGGCGTGCCTATTTCGAGCAGGTCGAGGCGATCCAGGCGCTCGGCGGACGCCTGATCCTGATGGCGAGCCGCGCTTTGGTGGCGGTCGCCTCCTGCCCGGACGACTATGTGTCGGTCTATCGCGACGTGCTTGGCCGATGCGACAAACCGGTGATCCTGCATTGGCTCGGCGACATGTTCGATCCGGCTCTTGCGGGCTACTGGGGAACGGACAGCTTCGAACAAGCGATGGAAACGGTGCTTGCCATCATCGCCGAGAACCAAAGCAAGGTGGACGGCATCAAGATCTCGCTGCTCGACAAGGGCAAGGAGATCCAGATGCGCCGCCGGCTGCCGGCAGGCGTCAAGATGTACACGGGCGATGATTTCAACTATCCCGAACTGATCGCTGGCGACGAGCATGGCTTTTCGCATGCGCTGCTCGGCATTTTCGACCCGTTGGCGCCGGCGGCCGCCTATGCGGTGGCAAAGCTCGGAGACGCCGACCTGAAGGCGTTCCGCGACACGCTCGACCCCACCGTGCCGCTGGCGCGGCTCATCTTCCGGGCGCCTACGCAACACTACAAGACCGGCGTGGTCTTTCTCGCCTGGTTGAACGGCTTCCAGGATTATTTCGTCATGCTCGGCGGTGCGCAGGCGAAACGTCCGCTGCCCTATTTCGTGGAGGCCTTCAAGCTCGCCGATGGCTGCGGGCTGCTGCGCGATCCCGACATGGCCGCCAACCGCATGCGCCGGCTGCTGGCGCTCTACGGCGCCTGAATCAGACCGATGCGCGATTTTTCGAACGATCATTCTGCATTGGCCCTCAACACAGCCACGCTTGGCCACAATGTCGACGGGCACGGGGCCGGCTGGCCGGTCGAGCGGGTCATCGATGCCTGCGCCGAGCGGGGCTTCGGCGGCATCGTCTTCTGGCGGCGCGAGATCGGCAGGCGGGCTGTCGAGATCGGCGATCGTGCCCGCGCGGCCGGGCTCGCCGTGGCAGGCCTCTGCCGGGCGCCGTTCCTCGTCGGTCCGCTGGCGCTGCCAACGAGATCCGCGATCATGGACGATTTCCGCGCCGCCATCGATATGGCGGCGGAACTCGGAGCTCCGGTCCTGACCATCGTGGCCGGCGGGGTCGAGCCCGGTACGCGCGGCGTTCCCGAAAGTCTGAAGCGTGTCGCGGATCGCGTCGCCGAGGCGGCCCCCTATGCAGCCCGACACAAGGTGAAACTGGCGCTCGAGCCTCTGCACCCCGTCTATGGCGGTGACCGCTCCTGCCTGGTGACCGTGCGCGACGCGGTCGATCTCTGCGATGCCATTGGGCACGCCAATGTTGGGGTGGCCGTTGATATCTACCATGTCTGGTGGGACACCACTCTCGGCGTCGAATTGGAACGTGCCGGTGCCGGACGCATCCTTGGCTACCATCTCTGCGACTGGCTGGCCGAGACGCGCGATGTTCTGGTCGATCGCGGCATGATGGGCGAGGGCGTCGCCGATCTGAAGGCGATCCGGACCGCCGTCGAAACGGCCGGCTACCAGGGTCTGTGCGAAGTGGAAATTTTTTCCGCCGGGAACTGGTGGAAGCGCGATCCGGCCGATGTGCTCGATGCCTGCGTCGAGCGCTTTCGAACGGTTTGCTGAAGAAATCCACGACGAGACTTGACCCCTTTGCCCGTAGATGGGGATGCCGCGTCACTTCCGCTGCCTAAATCGCGGCCTGCAACTGCTCGGCATCGACACACCTGTCGGTGACAGCAAGGACGACTTCGGGCTTGGTGCGCTGGCCGGCAGGCAGGCCGGGAAGAGTTTTCATCAGGCCGTGGGCTGCGCGCGCCTTGCTGCCCTTGTCGAAGCCTCACCGCGCGATAATTCCCTTGAAGGCGTGGGCGCTTCTCCCTCTCGACAGGAGCCAACCATGAAACATCAGACACTCGATCAACTGCATGCGGTCGCCAAGATTGAATCTTCGGCCGCATATTCGGCAATGACACGGAACCAGCGTATCGAGCGCTGGGCGGAACTTCTCGAGCAATATCCCGAGCGATGCCTTGCAGCGTTTGCAGGTACCGAATATCTGCCCCTGGAGGAACGTGCCGGCGTGCGTGGGGAAGGATCACCAATCGCTGTTGCCTTCGAAGACCCGGTGCTGCGCGCTTCGGGCCTGAAAGATGACACGTATGGCGAGGCCAAGCGCTTCTTCGAACTAAGCGACTGGCAACTGCACGAGATCGTCTGCGATTGCCATGCAGGTGCTACCATGAAAGCGCGTTGGGCTGCCGCACGAGTCCGCGCAACAGTTCGAGGGAATGGATTTTTTGCATGGCTGAGGCAAAGGATCATGTACTGAATTGGCCGGCTTGAGGTGAGGATCGTTGCGTGTCTGTGACCGCGATATGATCCCCCCGGACCCCGGTTTGCAGAGTGAAGTCGATGCATGCCCTCGCGCTCGCGGCCAACAAGCTCGCGAGCCCTTCAGCCTTGTGCCCTGAAGTTCCCGGTTTCCCGGTCGACTTATCACATGATGCCGAAGGTCCTGTACGCTTCGACCGCGCTCATGCCCTCCCGGATCGCCTTGGCGACCAGCCGTTCACCGCGCACTTTTTCGAGGGCCAGCCGAACCACGCGGCCGCGAAAATAGTTGGTGACGTGGGCAACGATGTGGGTAGCACCAGCCTGCCGGGCGAAGCGGAAATTGTCTGGGGTCAGCGACTCCCGGTAAAGGCCAAGACCGATCTTCATGGTTCTACTTCACGCCAATGCCGGCGGTCAGGCCGCCATCGATCTTGTAGTCCGCGCCGGTGCAGAACCCGGCTTTCGCCGAACACAGGAATGCGATGAGTTCCGCCACTTCTTCCGGCTCGCCGATGCGACCGATGGGATGCGCTTCGCCGAAGCGCTTGTAGGCGGCCTCGACATCGGCATCGCTACCATTGTCGCCGCGCGCGGCCTTCTCCAGGATCGGGGTGCGGATCGAACCCGGGCTGACGGAATTGACGCGGATGCCGGAGCGCGCATGGTCGAGGGCCAGAGCGCGCGTCAGCGTGTGGATGGCGCCCTTGGTCGTGGCATAGGCGGCGACGTTCTGCTGGCAGGCGAAGCCCTGCACCGAGGCCACGTTGACGATGGCGCCGCCGCCTCGGCGGCTCATTGCAGGAATGCCGAAATGCGCGGTCAGATAGATCGAACCGACATTGACCGACATCGCCTTGTTCCAGGTTTCGAAATCGGTGCTTGTCGCCGTTCCATACGGATGGACCGCCGCCGAATTGACGATGATATCGAGGCCGCCGAACCGTTCGACGCCGGCCGCCAGCGCGTCGCGAACCTGATCAGGCACGGAGACATCGGCGCCTATGATCAGCGCCTCGGCTCCGGAGCCTTCCAGTTCCGCTTTCATCGCCGCGTTTGCCGCGCGGTCGATGCCGCAGGCGATGATCGCGGCACCCCCCGACGCAAGGCGTCTGGCGGTTGCGAGTCCGATCCCGGTCGTCCCCGTAACCAATGCCACCTTGCCGTCGAACTCCTTCATTGTCGGAACTCCTTCATTGACGATTGGAAGCCGGCTCTTCCGGCAGGAAACGCAAGGCGAAATCGAGATGGCGGCTCATCAGGTAGGCGTAAGCCAGCCTGTCGCGCGCGCGCAGCGCCGCAATGATCTCGCCATGTGCAGCCCTTGTATCGGCCAGCACCGGACGCATTTCCTTGCCGATGGTCATGATCCGCAGGATCACGGGGGAAAGGAAGGAATACATGTCCGTCAGCATGCGATTGTCCGCCAGACTGATCAGCGCCATGTGGAAATTGAAATCGTTCTCGGCGGCCTCTTCGATCGAGCGGCTCGCAATGATCCGGGCGTTGATTTCGTCGAGCGCCTCGATCCGCTCGTTCGAGGCATGCAGGATGATATGGTCGCCGATGCCGACTTCGATGATGCGCCTGTAGCCCTGTATGTCGGCGAAGGACGAGCGCGAAATGTCCATGTGCGCGGCGAAAAAATTCTGGATGGCGATGCTCTGCCCGTTGGCCAGGACGGCGCCGACGCGGGGCTTTGGCTCGATAAGCCCATAAGTGCGGATGGTGCGCAACGCCTCGCGCACCGTATTGCGGCTGGCCCCGGTGAGCTCGCTGAGCTCACGCTCGGTCGGCAGCACGTCGCCGACATTCAGCTGCCGCACGCGGATGAGATCAAGAATCCGCCCGGCCGTCGTGTCCACCGCGGACCGGCCGCTGACGCGCCGCGCGGCGGCATTCTCGCGTACGGCTTGAGAGTCTTTCAACGTCACGCTTTCCTCTAATTGTTGGACCAACATATCGCAGACTTCGCGGAAAACAACCGATTTTGGCCTTTGTTCTTCAGATTTATGATCGGGATGGACAAAACTCTCAAGAGTTTGTGCTCGAATTTTTAGTTTGACTCCCATTGTGGTCCAACAATAGATTGCCGACGTCTCGCAGAAGGAAAGTCGCAATGGAACAGTGCTGGCGCTGGTATGGACCGGACGATCCGGTAACGCTCGATCATGTCAGGCAGGCAGGTGCGACAGGCGTGGTCTCGGCCTTGCACGATATCTATGACGGGCGCGCCTGGCCGCTCGAGAGCATCCTGGAGCGCAAGCGGATCATCGAGGCGGCAGGGCTGACCTGGTCGGTCGTCGAGAGCATTCCCGTCCATAACTCGATCAAGATCGGCTCGGCGGAAAGGCTTCGCTATGTCGGCTGGTACAAGGAAACGATCCGTGCGCTTGCCAAGGCCGGCATCGCGACGATCTGCTACAATTTCATGCCGGTGGTCGACTGGACCCGCACGGATCTAGCCTATCGGCTTCCGACGACCGGTTATGCGCTGCGTTTCGATGCGATCGACTTCGCCGCCTACGACCTGTTTGTGCTGAAGCGCAGGAATGCCGAGGCCGGCTACACTGCCGCCCGTATCGCCGAGGCGGAATCGCGACTGAGGGAACTGAGCGACGAGAACATCGACAGGATCGAGCGCAACCTCATCGCCGGCCTGCCGGCGACCGAGCGCAGCTACAACCGTGACAGTTTTCGCGAGGCCCTGGCCGAATACGATTCGATCGGGCCGAAGGAATTGCGTGACAACCTTGCCTGGTTCTTGCGTGAGATCATTCCGGTGGCCGAGCAGGAGGGGGTGCGCATGTGCATCCATCCCGACGATCCGCCATTCTCGCTCTATGGCCTGCCGCGCATCGTCTCGACCGCCGAGGACGCGCGGTTCATCCTCAATGCCGTCGACAGCCCGGCCAATGGCCTGACGTTCTGCACCGGTTCCTACGGCACGCGCGCCGACAACGACATTGTCGGCATGGTCAAGGAATTCGCCGACCGCATCCATTTCGTCCACCTGCGCAACATCACCATCGAGGATGACGGCTCGTTCCATGAAGCCGAACATCTCGAGGGTGGCACCGACATGGCGCATGTCATTCTCGCCTTGATGCGGGAAGAGGCGCGCCGTCGCGGCGAAGGCCGTGCCGACTGGCGCATTCCGATGCGACCAGACCATGGCCATCTGCTCGCCGACGATATCGGCAAGACCAGGATCAATCCCGGCTACTCGCTGATTGGCCGGCTGAAAGGTCTCGCCGAACTGCGCGGCATCATGCGCGCCGTGGAGCGGTTCGGGCTGGCCTAGGGGCGCCAGGCGGACGAGGGATCGCTGTTTTCGCCTCGTGTCGTGCTCTGTCTACGAAGGCCCCATCTCCAGTGATGTATATGCCGACGGGGACATCCCGTTGGATCCTCATGCTGCAGGCTGCATGGCCGCCCTCAGCAGCATGCCGAACAGGTCTCGAGGCTCGTCGGGGTCAGCGAGCAGATCGAGTTCCTCATAGAGGCCTGTGGCCTGCAACTGGTCACGAACATACCGCAGTGCCGAAAAGTCCTCGATCGCGAAGCCGACCGAATCGAACAGCGTGATCTGCTTGGCGTCCCGGCGTCCTTGGGCCTTGGCGGCAATCACTTCCCAGAGCTCGGTCACCGGATGGTTGGGATCCAACTGCTGGATTTCGCCCTCGATGCGTGTCTGTGGCGGGAACTCGACGAAAATATCGGAGCGCAGCAGGATGTCCTTGTGCAGTTCGGTCTTGCCCGGGCAATCGCCCCCGACGGCGTTGATGTGGACGCCGGAGCCGACCATGTTGTCAGTGAGGATGGTGGCGCACTGCTTGTCGGCGGTAACGGTGGTGATGATCCCGGCACCTTCAACCGCTTCCTGCCCGGTCCCGCAGATGGTGATGTCGAACCCCATGCCAGCAAGGTTCCTCGCGCATTTCAGCGAGGCTGACCGGTCGATGTCGTAGAGCCTGAGCCGGTCGATGCCGGTCAGCGCCTTGAAGGCGATCGCCTGGAATTCCGATTGGGCGCCGTTGCCGATGATGGCCATGGTGCGCGCGCCGCTCGGCGCCAGATACTTGGCCGCGACAGCAGACGTAGCGGCGGTGCGCAGCGCGGTCAGGATGGTCATTTCGGTGAGCAGCATCGGGTAGCCGCTGCCAACATCGGCGAGCACGCCGAAGGCGGTGACCGTCTGCAAACCCTGGCGCATGTTCTTGGGGTGCCCGTTGACATATTTGAAGCCATAGAGGCGTCCATCGCTTGTCGGCATCAGTTCGATGACGCCGTCGTGGCTGTGCGAGGCGATGCGAGGCGTCTTGTCGAAGAGTTCCCAGCGACGGAAGTCTTCCTCGATGTAGCCGGCGAGTTCAGTCAGGAAGCGCTCGACACCGATGGCAATCACCAGCTTCATCATGCGGTCGACGCTGACGAAGGGGACGATGTTCAGTTTTGCCGTGGTCATGATCAAAAGCTCCCGGAATGGCTACGAGTCGGGCGTTCCATGATGCGACGTCCCATCAGGCTCGCCGTCAGGTCGACCATCAGCGTCGCGGTTCTGCCACGCTCGTCCAGAAAAGGGTTCAACTCCACTAGGTCCAGGCTGGAAACAAGGCCGCTGTCGGACAGCATCTCCATCACCAGATGCGCTTCACGGAACGTCGCGCCGCCGGGAACCGTGGTGCCGACCGCGGGCGCGATCGACGGGTCGAGGAAGTCGACGTCGAGACTGACATGCAGCAGCCCGTCTTCGGCAGATACCCGCGCCAGGAAGGCGCGCAGCAGCGGCGCGATGCCATGCTCGTCGATGGCGCGCATGTCGTGCACGGTGACCCCCGCCTGGTTGAGCGCGTTGCGCTCGGCCGGGTCGACGCTGCGCAGGCCCATGGCGCAGATGCGCTTGGGGTCGACCGCTGCCGGCAGATCTGGGAAATAGCCACTGAAACCCGGCTGACCGCTGGCATAAGCGAGCGGGACACCGTGCAGATTGCCGCTGGCGGTGGTGTCGAGCGTGTGGAAGTCCGGATGCGCGTCGAGCCACAACACGAACAGCGCGCGCCCGGCCTCTGTGGCGCGGCGGGCGAGACCCGACAAGGTCCCGGCCGAGATCGAATGATCGCCGCCGAGAAAGATCGGCATGCCGTCCTTGCTGGCTGCGTAGGCGGCCTCCGCAATGGCGGATGTCCAGGCCGATACCTCGGGCAGGGCCTTCAGCGCCAAATTGCCATGCACAACGCGCCGCACCGGAATTGCCTGGACGGCGCCCATATCCTCGACAGAGTGGCCGAGGCCGGACAGCACCTCGGCAAGTCCGGCGGTCCTCAGGGCACTCGGCCCCATCTCGCATCCCATTCTGCCAGCGCCGTCCTGCACGGGCGCCCCGACGATTGTGCAACGCATTGTTTTTCCGCGGCTCAAGTTGAATGGCGCGAGGGAACCATGGCGAGCCGGCGATATGAACAGGCACAATTGGCAATTCGAAAAGCCTACTTTATCATAATGGCACCACAACTGATCAGATTGGTAAGCCTCCATGGATGCGCTGGACGAACGGCTCGTGACCTTGCTGCGGCATGATGCGCGTCGCAGTGTGTCGGACCTCGCCGTCGATCTCGGCGTCTCGCGCGCCACGGTCAGGGCGCGTATGGAGCGCCTGGAACGATCCGGCGAGATCATCGGCTACACGGTGGTGCTGCGCGCCGACGCCGTCGATCAGCGCATCCGCGGGATCATGCTGATTGAGATAGAGGGGCATGCCGCCGACCGCGTGGTTCGGGCGCTGGGCGGCTTCCCCGAAGTCTCGACCATCCATACCACCAATGGCCGCTGGGACCTGGTGGTCGAACTCGGGACCGCCTCATTGACGGATTTCGATGCCGTGCTACGGCGCATCCGGCTCATAGCCGGCATAACGGGCAGCGAAACGAGCCTGCTCCTGGCCACGCCGCGCACGACGCGGGCACGACTGACCTAGCTGCTGCGAGACGACGAAGACTGACGGCCGACTCGAAAAGCCGAACACGAAGCCTATGGAACGATGATAGGTGGGGACCTCCTGGGGAAACACCCACGCGGCCAGAAATCGTCAATACGGCCGCATTTTCCCGCCAGACCGCCTTTGACTGCAATTCGACCCCGAGCCGGCTCCGCCATGGGATCACCACTCGGCGAAGGAGCCGTCCTTGTGGCGCCAGATCGGGTTACGCCAGCGGTGTCCTTCCTTGGCGCGCTCCTTGACATAGTCCTCGTCGATCTCGACACCCAGGCCCGGGCCATCAGGAATGGCGACATAGCCATCCTCGTAGCGGAAGACATCCTTGTTGGCGGCATAGTCGAGCAGGTCATTGGCGCCGTTGTAGTGGATGCCGAGGCTCTGCTCCTGGATGAAGCAGTTATAACTGACCGCGTCGAGCTGCAGGCATGCGGCAAGCGCGATGGGCCCGAGCGGGCAGTGCGGCGCCACGGCCACGTCATAGGCTTCTGCCATCGCCGCGATCTTGCGGCACTCGGTGATGCCGCCAGCATGCGACAGGTCGGGCTGGATGATGTCGACGACGCCTTCCTGGAACACGGATTTGAAGTCCCAGCGGCTGTAGAGCCGTTCGCCGAGCGCTATCGGCGTCGAACCAAGGGCGGCGATTTCCTTCAACGCCTCGCGGTTTTCGCTGAGCACCGGCTCCTCGATGAACATCAGCCTGTAGGGCTCCAGTTCCTTGACCAGGATGCGCGCCATCGGCCGGTGCACCCGGCCGTGGAAGTCGACGGCGATGCCAATGCCGGGGCCGACCGCCTCGCGCACCATGGCGACCCTCTCGACCGCCGCATCGATCTTGTCGTGGCTGTCGACGATCTGCAGTTCCTCGGTGCCGTTCATCTTGAGCGCCAGGAAGCCCCGCGCCACCATTTCCTTCGCACCGGCGACGACCTCCGCCGGCCGGTCACCGCCGATCCAGGAATAAACCTTGATAGAATCGCGCAGCTTGCCGCCGAGCAGCTCATGCACTGGCACGCCGAGCGCCTTGCCCTTGATGTCCCACAGGGCCTGGTCGATGCCGGCGATAGCGCTCATCAGGATCGGCCCGCCGCGGTAGAAGCCGCCGCGATGCATCAGCGTCCAATGGTCCTCGATCAGGCGAGGGTCCTTGCCGATCAGATAATCGCCAAGCTCCTTGACCGCCGCCTCGACGGTCAGCGCCCTGCCTTCGACAACCGGCTCGCCCCAGCCGGTGACGCCGGCATCGGTCTCGATCTTCAGGAACAGCCAACGCGGCGGCACGATATAGGTGGTGAGCGAGATGATTTTCATGCGGTCTGTCTGTCTCAGTTGTTCTTGAGTTTTTTTGCGCTGACGAGGTCGCGCGCCGCGAGGTCGAGAATTCGATTGGCCGCGCCGCGCGCCGCTTGGGCATCGCGCATGCGCAGCGCCTCCACCACCTCGCGGTGCGCCGCCACCGCTTCCATGCGCCGCTCGAGCGAAATGGTCGCCGTCGCTTCCAGCGAGAATTTAAGCCCGGTGTCGATCAAATTGCCGATCTGGCGAAAGATCGGGTTGTGGCTCGCGGCATAGACGATCTGGTGGAAGGCGATGTCGGAGCGCGAGAACATCGCGAGATCCTCGCCGGCGCCTGCCATGCCTCGCCAGGCCGCTTCGAGATCGGCGATCTCCTGCAGTGTTGCGCGCGTGGCGGCAAGCTCGGCGACCAGCGGCTCGATGGCGCGGCGTGTTTCGAGGATGGCGTCGAAAAGCTTGTCGTCCAGCGCATGCGGTGCGTGCCAGGCGAGCACTTGCGGGTCGATGATGTTCCAGTCGTCCTCATTGCAGACGATGGTGCCGACACGCGGCCGTGACAGCACCAGTCCCTTGGCGGCCAGCACCTTCAGGGCTTCGCGGATGACGGTGCGGCTGACGCCATACTCGACGCCAAGTTCGTTTTCGGTCGGCAGGGAGGACCCGGCCGGGTAGCGTCCGGAAAAGATGTCCGAAGCAATCGCCTTGGTCACGTCGGGCATGACGCGCGGGCGACGGATGACCGCTTCGCCCTGTGCCTTCTTCAAGATATCGGTCACCTCGGCCCTCCTCCAAAGGCGGCGAATCCGCTGGTTTCGCACAATCTGTCCGGCCTTAACGGATGCGGATCAATTGCGCCAGCGATCGCTGGTCCGAGCATGTACATTAATTATCATACCAGATCAATTGACGAGTATGATAAAAGCGAATAAACACTCCGGCACCCGGGCTGAGCGCCCGGTCTATCGCTGGGAGGTAATCATGCGACTTTTGAAAACCGCGCTCGTCGCGGGCGCGCTTGCCGTGCTGTCCGTCACGACGATCGCTTCTGCCTATGCTCAGGACACCAAGATCGGTTTCATCGTCAAACAGCCCGAGGAGCCGTGGTTCCAGGACGAATGGAAGTTCGCCGACCAGGCCGCCAAGGAAAAGGGCTTTACCCTGGTCAAGATCGGCGCCGAGGACGGTGAGAAACTGATGTCGGCGATCGACAATCTCGGCGCCCAGGGCGCCCAGGGCTTCATCGTCTGCACGCCGGACGTGAAGCTTGGCCCCGGCATCGTCGCCAAGGCCACCGCCAACAATCTCAAGCTGATGACCGTCGACGACCGCCTGGTCGGTGCCGACGGCAAGGCGCTGGAAGACGTGCCGCATATGGGCATCTCGGCAACCAAGATCGGCGAGGCCGTCGGCCAGGCGATCGTCGACGAAATGAAGGCGCGCGGCTGGAAGGCCGACGAGGTTGGCGCCATCCGCGTCTCCTATGACCAGCTGCCGACGGCGGTCGATCGTGTCGAAGGCGCCATCTCGGTGCTGAAGGCGAACGGCTTCAAGGCCGAGAACATCTTCGACGCCCCGCAGGCCAAGACGGACACCGAAGCCGCGCTGAACGCCGCGACGGTCGTGCTCAATGCCCATGCCGACATCAAGAAGTGGGTCTCCTTCGGCCTCAACGACGAAGCGGTGCTGGGCGCCGTGCGCGCCTCCGAGAGCGTCGGCATTCCGGCCGACGGCATGATCGGCGTTGGCATTGGCGGCGCGGATTCGGCAATCAACGAGTTCAAGAAGCCGACCGCCACCGGCTTTGTTGGCACGGTGATCATCTCGCCGAAGCGCCACGGCTATGAGACGGCGCTCAACATGTACGATTGGGTTGCCAACAACAAGGAACCGGAGAAGCTGATCCTGACCTCCGGCGCGCTGGCCAAGCGCGACGATTATCAAAAGGTCCGGCAGGGCCTCGGCATCGAATAATCCTCCCTGTACAAACAGGCGGCGGCTCATCCCGCCGCCTGTTTGGCATGGCACAAGAAGGATCGGCGCGGTGTCCTTTCTCGAATTCTCCCACATCACCAAGACCTATCCGGGCGTCAAGGCGCTGTCGGACGTGTCGTTCGGCGTCGACAAGGGTGCGGTGCATGGCCTGATGGGCGAGAACGGTGCGGGAAAATCCACCCTGATCAAGATTCTTTCCGGCGACCAGCATGCCGACGAGGGCGAGATACGCATCGAGGGCAAGGTCCAGACCTATGCCTCGACCAGGGATGCTTTCGACAATGGCGTCATCGTCATCCACCAGGAACTGCAGCTCGTTCCTGAACTCACCGTTGCCGAAAACCTCAGCCTTGGCCGTTTTCCCGCCAGCGCCGGCATCATCGCCGGCCGCCGGATGCTGGACGATGTCGGCGCGAAGCTGAAATCGGCCGGCATCGACATCGAGATGCGCCGCAAGGTCAAGACGCTGTCCATCGGCGAACGCCAGATGGTCGAGATCGCCAAGGCGATCATGCTCGACGCCCGCGTCATCGCGCTGGACGAGCCAACCTCGTCGCTGTCGTCGCGCGAAAGCGAAATCCTGTTTGCCCTGATCGACCGCCTGCGCGGCGAAGGCAAGGTCATCATCTATGTCTCGCATCGGCTCGACGAGGTGTTCCGCCTCTGCGACAGCCTGACCGTGCTGCGCGACGGCAAGCTCGCGGCGCACCACGTCTCGCTGAGAGGTGTCACCCGCGACCAGGTCGTCGCCGAGATGGTCGGCCGCGAAATCTCCGACATCTGGGGTTTTCGTCCGCGTCAGGCCGGAGACGTTCGCCTGAAAGTCGACACTGTCGCCGGGGCAAAGCTGAGGGCGCCGGCAAGCTTCGAGGCGAGGGCCGGTGAGATCGTCGGCTTCTTCGGCTTGATCGGCGCCGGGCGCTCCGAACTGATGCGGCTGGTTTTTGGCGCTGACCCGCGCTCGGGCGGCACCATTACCGTCGACGGCAAGGTCGTTCATGCCACCGATCCACATGACGCGATCCGGGCCGGCATCGTGCTGTGCTCGGAAGACCGCAAGCATGACGGCATCATCCAGGGCCGTTCGATCGAGGAGAACATCAACATCTCGTCACGGCGCCATCACACGCGCTTCGGCGTGCTCAACCGCGCCAGCGAGATCGCGACCGCCGAGACCTTCATCAAGAAGCTCAAGGTGCGCACCCCCTCACGCAAGCAGGACATCATAAACCTCTCCGGCGGCAACCAGCAGAAAGTCATTCTTGGCCGTTGGCTGTCGGAACAGGGCGTGCGGGTTCTCATCGTCGACGAGCCGACGCGCGGCATCGATGTCGGCGCCAAATCGGAAATCTACGAACTGCTCTACCAGCTTGCCGAAGACGGCATGGCGATCGTCGTCGTCTCCTCCGAATTGCCGGAGGTGATGGGCATCTGCGACCGCATCCTGGTTATGTGCGGCGGGCGCATCAGCGCCGAACTCGTGCGTGACCAGTTCGCCGAAAGGGCGATCCTGGCCGCCGCTCTTCCCGACACGAAAACCCCCGACGCGATCGCATCCTGAGGACTTCTGCCGATGACCGACCAGTTGAAGAAAATCCTGCTCGGCGAACAGGGGCTCGTCGTCATCTTTCTCGTCGCTTTCGCGCTGGTGTCGGTTCTGGTGCCGAACTTCCTCACCGACCGCAACATGCTTGGCCTTTTGCAGTCGGTGGTCACCGTCGGCATCGTCGCCTGCACCATGATGTTCTGCCTTGCCGCGCGCGACTTCGACCTCTCGGTCGGCTCGATCGTCGCCTTTGCCGGCATGGTCGCGGTGATGGCGTCCAACGCCACCGGGTCGATCCTGCTTGGGCTTCTCGCGGCAATCGCTTGCGGCGCGTTCGTCGGTTTCATCAACGGCATCGTCATCGCCAAGTTCCGCATCAACGCGCTGATCACGACGTTGGCCACCATGCAGATCGTGCGCGGCCTGGCGCTGATCGCGTCGGACGGCCGCGCAGTCGGCATCAACAGCCCGGATTTCTACCAGCTGGCACTATCGAAATTGCTCGGCATACCAACGCCGATCTGGGTGCTGGCCCTTCTGTTCGGCATCTTCGGCTTTGTGCTCAACCGCACCGTCTTCGGCAAGAACACGCTGGCCATCGGCGGCAATCCGGAGGCCTCGCGGCTGGCCGGCGTCAATGTCGACAGGACGCGCATCTGGATCTTTACACTGCAGGGCGTCGTCTGCGGCATCGCCGGCATCCTGCTCGCATCGCGCATCACTTCGGGCCAGCCCAACGCGGCGGTCGGGCTCGAGCTCTCGGTCATCTCGGCCTGCGTCCTCGGCGGCGTCTCGCTCGCCGGTGGCCGCGCCACGATGTCGGGCGTCATCGTCGGCGTGCTGATCATGGGCATTGCCGAGAACGCGATGAACCTGCTCAACATCCCGGCCTTCTACCAGTACATCGTGCGTGGCGTGATCCTGCTGCTCGCCGTGCTGCTCGACAATCTGCGTTCGTCGGCACTGGGGCGGCGTTGAGCAAGGGCAGGGCATGTCGGTCCGCAGCCGCGCTATAAACGGCGCACGGCGCAAGATTTGAAGGACCGTCGTCGACCGGAGTGAGAACCATGACTGAGCGCCTGTCCGGCAAACGCATCTTCCTGACGGGCGCGGCGCAAGGCATCGGGCTGGCCATTGCCGAGGCCTGCCTTGCCGAGGGAGCAAAGCTGTTCCTGGTCGACCAGGACGGCGCGCTGCTGGACAAGACCGTCGCCGGCCTTGCCGCACCGCAAGGCCATGTCGGGCATGTTGCGGCCGACATCAGCGACGGCGCCGCGATTGCCGCTGCCGTCGGACGGGCAGCCGACGAAATCGGCCCGATCAACGCGCTGATCAACAATGCCGGAATGAATGTGTTCTCGACGCCGCTCGACACCAGCGAGGAGGAGTGGAACCGCAATTTCGACGTCAACGTCAAGGGTGCCTGGAACTGCAGCAAGGCGGTGTTGCCGGGCATGATCGCAAGCGGCGGCGGGGCCATCCTCAACATCGCCTCGACGCACAGCTTCACCATCATTCCGCACACATTCCCCTATCCAGTCGCCAAGCACGCGCTGCTCGGCCTGACCAAGTCGCTGGCGCTCGAATATGCGGGGCAGGGCGTTCGCGTGAATGCGCTGGCGCCCGGCTATGTCGAGACGCAGAAGGCCATCGACTATTGGAACAGCTTTGCCGATCCGGCCGAGGCGCGCGCCAAGACGATGGCGCTGCACCCCGGCGGCCGCATCGCCTCGACGCGCGAGATCGCCTTGGCCGCGGTATTCATGATTTCCGACGAGAGCCCGTTCATGAACGCGGCCTGTCTCGTTGTCGATGGTGGGCTCAGCCAATTGCAGCACCCTGCTTGATTGCGGTCGAGGAACACCATGGCCTCACGATCTCGCAAAATCGCTCCCTCCCAGGGCCGCAATTGGTAAGGTCCACTGAGGGCGCGTCGATCGACGGACATCTCATCCAAACCGGCTGGTCGGCGTGCCTCGAACGCCCGTCCGCACCGCGAACAATCCGCCTTCGTGCGGGTTTGCCTGCAAGTATCCAACAGTCATGGTAAATCGCGCCGACGTGACGAAGAGAGTATCGAGGTTCTCGCCACCAAATGCGCAACTCGTCGGCCAGCTGCAGGGAAGTTCCACGACCTTGTCGAGAACGCCATCGGGAGAAATGCGGACGAGGCAGCCGCCGCCCGCAACGCGACAATTCCAGACATAGCCCTCCGCATCCATGCACGACCCATCCGGCAGACCGCGCGGAAAACCCGAGAAGAAAAGGCGCCTGTCGGTTATTCGCGATCGCACTCTATCCCAGCGATAGCGGAAGATCTGGTTCTTCGTCGTGTCCGCCGTGACGAAGGTATCATCCGCCGCCCAGACCATCGTGTTGGTGATACCGAAACGATCGGCGCTGAGCGCCTCCACGATGCCGGTCGTGTCGACACGATAGATCCGCCCCGCATCTCGCGAAATATCGCGCGGAAGATCGTCCGGGCCGATGTTGTTTTCCATGGTCCCGACCCAGAATGAGCCGTCTGGGGCGACCACGCCCTCATTCAACCGTGTGTCCGGGCTATCCGGTTCGATCTTCGCGATCGTCCTGAAAGTTTCCCCGAAATCCCACAGGGCTACGTCCTTTCGCAGCCCTACGATTGCGCCGCCGTCGTTGCGGAGGCCGATCGAGGTTGCCAGGTCCGGTGCTTGCCAGCTCTGGTGATCGAGAGTGTCCGGATCGAGCTGGTGGATACGCCGCCCGATGATATCCACCCAGATCAGTGTCTTCCTGTTTTCGTCCCAGATCAGGCTCTCCCCGACGACATCCCTGGCATCGAACACGAGAATTGCCTGCATCTCTCCGCGATCCATTCGTTCCCTCGTTTGTGCTGTCGACTTCACTTGACAGACAAAATTCCACAAAGATATATGCATTTCAAGAAAACATGTCATACAGGTTTGGGGCAAATGGTGAGCGATCGCAGCATGACACCAGAGGAGACCAATCCCGGCCTGGTAAGCGCCGCCATTCAGGCCATCACTCAACACATTCGCGTCGAGGGACTCGGCCCTGGTGACCTTTTGCCCAGTGAAGCCGACATGACCCGCAAGCTCAGCGTCTCGCGGACTGTGGTGCGGGAGGCGTTTCGATCGCTGTCTGCGATGCGTCTGATCGATATGAGCGCCGGTCGGCGCGCCAGCGTCGCCAAGCTCGACATTGGTGCCATGTCGATGGTGATCGAGCACGGCGTCACCACCGAACAGATCAGCGTCCACCAGGTTTATGATGTGCGCCGCACCATCGAAATGCGCACCGTAGCGCTCGCCGCACTGCGGCGGAGCGAAGCCGAGGCGACTGAGATACAAGAATACGCGCGACTGATGCGCGAGAACTGTCGTGCGCCCGAGATCGTCATGGAGCACGACATCGCATTCCATGAGGCGATCGCGCGAGCCTCCCACAATCCGGTGTTCTCGTTGATCATCAACGCCTTCAGCGGTGTCACGCGACGCACCTGGGTGATCGGCTGGCGCACGCGCGCCACCGAGGAAGAGCAGATCAAGATGATCGAGGGTCACGGAGACATTGCTCGGGCAATCATCGCGGGGAATCCGCAGCTTGCCGCCGAACATATGGCCGCGCATTTCGACAAAAGCGTCAAGGCGCTGATCGATGCGGGGATCGCATGAAAATCCGCTCGATCGAGACCATTCGCATCGAAGAGCGGCCCAATCTGCTCTGGGTCGAGGTGCATACCGACGAAGGCATCACCGGCCTTGGCGAAACCTTCTTCATGGCGCGCACGGTCGCGGAATACCTGCACGAATATGTTGCGCCACGCGTAATCGGCCGCGATCCTCTGCAGATCGATCTGCTTTCCGCGGATCTGGTTGGCTATCTCGGTTTCCGCTCAAGCGGCGCCGAGGTTCGCGGCAATTCCGCTTTCGATATCGCGCTCTGGGATATTTTCGGCAAGGCGACAAACCAGCCGATTGCGCAGCTTCTTGGAGGCTTTTCGCGACAGTCGATCCGTACCTACAACACCTGCGCCGGCACCGAATATATCAAGGACGGCAAGGGACAGACCACCGCGAACTATGGTCTCGGCGCAAGGCAGGGTTATGACGATCTGAACGGGTTTCTTCATCGCGCCGACGAATTGGCGGCGGAACTCCTTGAAGACGGTATCACGGCCATGAAGATCTGGCCCTTCGACCATGCCGCCGAGAAAAGCAGGGGGCAGGATATTGCCGCCGCCGACCTCAAGGCCGCGTTGCAGCCTTTCGAGAAGATCCGCAGGGCCGTCGGCGACAGCATCGACATCATGGTCGAGTTCCATTCGATGTGGCAGCTCCTGCCCGCGATCAAGATCGCCAAGGCGCTCGGACCCTATGGCACATACTGGCACGAGGATCCGATCCGCATGGACAGCCTCGCCGATCTCAAGCGCTATGAGGCCGCGAGCCCGGCGCCGATCTCGGCGTCGGAAACTCTCGGCAGTCGCTGGGCATTCCGGGATCTGCTGGAGACTGGTGCCGCAGGCATCGTGATGCTGGACATTTCCTGGTGCGGCGGACTTTCGGAAGCACGCAAGATCGCCGCGATGGCGGAGGCCTGGCATTTGCCAGTCGCCCCGCACGACTGCACTGGGCCAGTGGTTCTGGCGGCGTCCACGCATTTGTCCCTCAACGCGCCCAACGCACTCGTACAGGAGAGTGTGAGGGCATTCTACCGGACCTGGTACCGGGACCTTGTGACCGCGCTGCCGGAAGTCAAGCACGGCATGATCACCGTGCCTCCCGGTCCGGGCCTCGGGCTGGAACTCAATCCCGACCTCGGTCGGGCCTACACCGTCCATCGCCGCGTCTCCGACAAGGCGGACATCTGAAGAACACTCAACGGGAGGAATAGTAATGAAACGACTGACTGCAACGCTTTTGCTCGCTACGACGCTGTTCGCCGGGCCTTCCATCGCCAGCGCCGACGGGCTCAACATCGTCTTTACGCACCATTCGTCGGCCTCGAACACCTTCTGGCAGGCGGTGAAGAAGGGCTTTGACGATGCCTGCGGCAAGGTCGAGGCCAAGTGCAACATGATTTTCACGCAGACCGAAGGTTCGGTCGAACAGCAACTCGCCAACATGCGCGCAGCACTGGCCGCCAAGCCGGATGCCTTGCTGACCTCGATCGTCGACAACAAGGCGTTCGACGACGTCATCAAGGAAGCGCGGGACGCCGGCGTATTGGTGATTGCAGTCAATGTCGATGACACCGAAGGCGCCAAGGGCAATGCCCGGCAGGCCTTCATCGGGCAAGGTTTCGTGCCGGCGGGCTATTCGCTCGGCAAGGCGATTTCCGAGAGCTTCCCGAAAGAAGGGCCAATCAAGGTTCTGGTCGGCATTTCCGCACCAGGCCAGAACTGGTCGGAAAGTCGCGGCGCAGGCGTGATGAAGTTCCTTGAAGAGTACAAGGCCGCCCATCCCGACCGCCAGGTCTCATGGGAGCGGATCGACAGCGGAACAGACCTTGCGGTCACATCCGATCGTGTCGGCGCCTATCTCAACGCGCATCCCGACACCACCGCCTATTTCGACACCGGCTTCTGGTGCGCGGGCGTTGCGCGGTCCCTGCAGGATCGCGGTGTCGCGCCCGGCAAGGTCCTCCTTGGCGGCTTCGATCTGGTGCCGGAAGTTCTGCAGCAGATGCAGAAGGGCTATGTGCAGGCCTTGGTGGACCAGGAGCCCTACATGCAGGGCTTCATGCCAGTGATGGAAGCCTACCTGAACAAGAAGGTGGGTCTGGCACCCTCCGATATCGATACGGGCCAGGGCATCGTACGCCCGGACCAGGCCGACGCGATCATGACGCTTTCCGCGCAAGGTCTGCGTTAGGCCTGCACGCGCCATGTGTTCATCCGGCGGCGCTCGCGCCGCCGGGTGGCCCCTCGCCTCGAATTCCTGGAGCCTGCCTTGAAACGCCTCTTCAAGACCTATCTGGAAAAGCCGGAATTGGCGGGACTGATCCTGCTGGTGCTTCTGGTGGTGATTTTCGAGATCCGCTCGGATGGCGTGTTCCTGAACCAGGACAACCTTCGTGGCATACTCGGCATTCTGCCGGAAACGGGCCTCGTCGCCATTGGAGTCACGATCTTGATGATCAGCGGCGAGTTCGACCTTTCGGTTGGATCGGTGTTTGCGCTGATGCCGATGTCCATGGCCGTCCTCATGGTCGAGGGGGTCCCTTTCCCTCTTGCCTTGCTGGCCGGCCTGGTCGTCTGCGCGGTGATCGGATTCATCAACGGCTATGTCACGATCTGGTTCGAGATACCAAGCTTCATCACCACGCTCGGCATGCTGTTCATCGCCCGGTCGCTGACGATCGTCGTCTCGGGCGGGTTTCCGCCCCTGCTTCCCGTCGATCTGCCGAACTGGCTGTTCACCTCGTTTGTCGGTCCCGGCCACATGTTCCGCATGTCGTTCCTGTGGTTTGTCGGAATTGCCGTGCTGTCGTCGCTGATGCTTTCCCGGACCAATTTCGGCAACTGGATAAAGGCCACCGGCGGCTTCCATCCCGCTGCCGCCTCGATGGGCATTCCGACCGCCAGGGTGAAACTCGCATGCTTCATGCTTTGCTCGATGCTGTCCGGTTTCGCCGGCATGTTGCAAGTGCTGAGACTAGGCTCCCCTTTGCCATCCATCGGCGAGGGTCTGGAACTCCAGGCAGTCGCCTCGGCTGTCATCGGCGGTGTTTCGCTCGCGGGCGGCATCGGTACGGTCGCAGGCGGTATAATCGGCACGATCCTCATCCGCATCATCGACAACGGGCTTGTGCTCTCCAACGTTGACGCAAACTGGTTCAAATTTGCGATCGGCTTCCTGACTATCTTCGCCGTCGTCGCCAACGCCTGGATGCGCAAGCGCGCCAAGGCGATCAAGATGGAGGGCTGAGGCATGGACGACGCAATCATCTCCGTCCGCAATCTTCACAAATGGTACTCCGGCGTCCATGCGCTGAAGGGCGTGAGCCTCGACTTCAAGCGGGGCGAGGCACTCGGGCTGATTGGTGACAATGGTGCCGGCAAGTCGACGCTCATCAACATTCTGTCTGGCGTCCATACAGCCGATGAGGGCGAGATACTGGTCGACGGCAAGCCGGTGCGGATCGCCAGGCCGCGCGATGCGATGAACCTCGGTATCGAGACCATCTACCAATACAATTCCATGGTTCCCACCATGTCGATTGCCAGGAACCTGTTTATCGGCCGGGAACCCACGCTGTTTTCCGTATTCGGCGTGGGCATCCTCGATCAGAAGAAGATGGGCAGCGAAAGCATCAAGGCGATCGCCAATGTCGATCTGCATCTGCGCTCGCCCGATGCGCTGGTCGGTGAACTCTCAGGAGGCCAGCGGCAGGGCGTCGCCATCGCGCGCGCCATGCACTTCAAGTCGAAGGTGATGATTCTCGACGAGCCCACCAACCATCTGTCGGTCAAGGAGACGCAGAAGGTGATAGGCTTTGTTCGTGGCCTGAAGGAGCAGGGTGTCACCGGCGTTTTCATCAGCCACAACATGCACCACGTTTTTGACTGTTGTGATCGTGTGGTCGCGATGGCGCGCGGCGAGGTCGTGCTCGATAAGCGCATCGAGGAAACCTCCATCGACGAAGTCCACAACGTGCTTTGAGAAGCGGGGAATGGTGATGACGGACCTTTCCGGCAAAGTTGCACTCCTGACGGGCGGTCTGGGTTCGCTCGGCCGTGCGCAGGCTGCCGCGCTTGCTCGCGCCGGCGTTCGCGTGCTTTTGCTTGACCGCCCTGAGAATGTCGAAGGCCCCAGGATCGCAGCTGAATTGGCGGCGGCAGACAAGGGTGCGGTCGTCTATATCGGTTGCGACTTGAACCAGTTGGCCGAAGCCGAAGCGGCGGTCAAGGCGCTCGCCGACGAAGAGGGCGCGATCGATATTTTGATCAACAACGCGGCGCTTATCATCAACCGTCCGTTCGAGGAATTTTCGCTCGCCGAATATGAGGACCAGATCCGCGTGAATTCCTCGGCTGCCTTCGCGCTGGCGCGCGCCTGCGCTCCTGGAATGAAGAAGAAGGGCCACGGGAGGATTGTCAATTTTTGCTCGGTGACGCTGAACGGCCGCTGGGAGGGTTACGTGCCTTACGTCGCGTCGAAGGGCGCCATGCTGGGTCTCACGAAGTCGCTGGCGCGGGAACTGGGCCCGCACGGCATCACCGTAAACGCGGTGTCGCCGGGTGCCGTCGTTTCCGAGGCGGAAGTGCGCGTTTTCGGAGAACGGCTCAAGGAATACAACGACTGGATTCTGACCAACCAGAGCTTGAAGCGTCGCATCGAGCCGCGGCATGTCGCCGATCTCGTGCTGTTCCTTGTCTCCCCAGCGTCGGACATGATCAGCGGCCAGAACATCAGCGTCGATGGTGGCTGGTAGCCGTGGCGCTCGCAGACAGTGATGCGGTCGAACTTGCCGACGGGCGCGCAAGCCTGGTGGTGAGCCCTCGCGAGGGCGCCGCCATCCTGCGCTACGACGCACTGCGCCCCGGCCGGGCGCCCACGCCGCTCATCAAGCCCTCGACGGGCCTGCTGAAGTTCGGGTCTCAACTGCTGATTCCGTGGTCGAACCGTATTTCCGGCGGAGGCTTCGAGTTCGAAGGACGCTTCCATGCGCTCGAACCCAATGTCGAAGGCGAGCCGTTCCCGCTCCATGGCGACGGTTTTCAAAGACCGTGGCGGCTGACACGGCGAACCAGCACTGAAATGGAGCTGGTTTTGGAAGACGGGGCAATCGGGCCCTATCGTTACCATGCAAGCGTCCGCTACGCGCTGGAGGATGGCGCGCTGGCCGCGGTCCTGACGGTCGAGAACCGGGCCACTATCCGCCTGCCCTACGGGCTGGGCTTCCATCCGTGGTTTCCGCGCAGCCCGCGCACCTTGCTCCAGGCATCGGCGAGAAGGGTCTGGCTGGAGGACGAACGCCACCTGCCGACGGCGGTGGTGTCGCTCACCTCCCGCCCGGACTGGGATTTTTCGCAAGCTGCGCGCCTTCCCGACACCTGGGTCAACAACGCCTTCGAAGGCTGGGACGGCCGCGCCTCGATCGCCCAGCCGGATGACGCCATCATGGTCATGGTCGATACAGTGTCGACGCTGGACGTCTTCGTGCTCTATTCGCCCGCGCGAGATGCCGATTTCTTCTGTTTCGAACCCGTTTCGCACACGGTGGACGCCCATCACACCGGTGGCCTGGCCACACTCGAGCCGGGTGGGTCGATCACCGCGCATATGCGTATTGGTTGGAGTGATCTGTAGCATCGGTCGGCAAGCGCGATGCGCCAGGATCGGATTTGTGGTGTCGAGCAGCGATCCAGGATCGCAGGGGCAGGTTCTGCAGGATCTGTCAGTGCTAGATAATTTCTGGGGCTCTAAGCGCCCCAGACGACTGCCTGCTCATGGCGCTTGATGAGATGCTTGAGATTGTCGAAGCTCTGGCGGATGTGCCGGGCGAAAGCATCCACGGCCGGCGCACGCGGCGTATCGGCTAGCCTGAGCAGACCGAGTGCCCGCTCAGGATGCGGAATGGCCACCGGAAGCGCGGTAATCGACTTCTCCTTGCGAAATGCGAAGACGACGCTGTGTGGAAGCACGGTCAGCGCGTCGGTTTCCTTCATGTAGTTGATGGCGCTGGTCAGCGATCCCCCGGAATAGCGGATCTTGATCTCCGTGGCGCCAAGTGACAGCAGCAGGCTGCGCAGGTCCTCCAGCAGCGGGCTGCCGGGCGGTGGCGCGATCCAGGGATAATCGAGCAGGTCGCCGGTCTTCAGCTTGCGACGCAGCAGCAGCGGATGCGTTGCGCGGCAGGCAACGACATTGCGGCCGGGCAGGATCTCGCGGAATTCCATGCCCGACCCTTCTTCCAGGATGTCGATCGGACACACGGCAAGATCGATGCGGTCGGCATTGATCGCGGCGCGCAAATCCGAGAGATAGCCGTAGCTCTGGTCGACGCGTACATCCGGATAGGCGTTCTGGAAGTCGGCGATCATGCCGGAGATCAGCGCGTCCATGAAGAACGGCGTGCCACCGACCCGCACCACGCCGGAGCGGCCCTGGCTGAAATTGGCCACGATGTCGGAGGCTTTGCGCGATGCCGCCAGCATCACTTGGCCATGATCGGCCAGTGCCCGGCCAAGCGGCGTCGGCTGCAACGGTCGGCGGCCTCTGAGGAACAGCGGTTCACCCAGCCGCTTCTCCAGCATCGACAGCGTGCGCGACACCGCTGGCTGCGACAGGCCGATCAGGGCCGCCCCCTCGGTGACGCCGCCGGCCTGCACCACGGCCGCCAGCTGGATCAAATGTCTTTCGTCGAGCCTCATAACGATATGATATATTAAACCAGGCAGAAATCATCAATTTCGTGTCCGGCCTGCGGTATTGTTCCTCCGTGAGATGAAACCGGGGAGGAACATGTCACAGACCGGCATACCGTCGTTCAACGAGGCCAACTCTGCGGAGATGGTCGCCCAGCGCCTGTCGAAGGCCAAGGCCGGGCCATTGCCGCGCTTCCTGGCAACCGTCGTCGACCATCTCCATCAGATCGTCAAAGAGACCCGCCCCACGGCTTCGGACTGGCGCCAGGCGATCGCCTTCCTCACTGAAATCGGCCACGCCAGCGACGACAAGAGGCAGGAATGGGTGCTGCTGTCGGATCTGCTCGGCGTCACCGCGCTGGTCGAGGACATCAATTCCCGCCGCCCGAATGGCGCCACGCCCAACACGGGGCGCGGTCCGTTCTATCGCGCCGATGCGCCAAGGCTGCCGCTCGGCGCCAACATTTCGCTCGATGGTGTCGGCGCGCCGCTCACCGTGTCGGGGCGGGTCATCGATCTGGATGGCATGCCGATACCAGGCGCGACGGTCGAAACCTGGCAAGCCAATGCGCAAGGATTCTACGAAAACCAGCAGCCCGACCTGCAGCCGGAATTCAACCTGCGCGGCGTCTTCATCACCGACAGAGACGGCCGTTTCCACTACCGCACGGTCAAGCCGACCGGCTACGGTGTGCCGGATGACGGCCCGGTCGGGCAGATGCTTGGCCGGCTAAATTATCCGCTCAGCCGTCCGGCGCACCTGCATTTTCTCATCCGCGCCGACAATTTCGAGACGCTGACCACGCAAGTGTTCGAGCGTGGCGACCCGCGTCTCGGCGAAGATGCGTTGTTCGGTGTCAAACCGGAACTGGTCGGCGACATCAAACACGTCGGCGACGGCTGGTCGCTCGACTTCAGCTTCGTCATGGCGATGGCACGCAAGGGGAACTGGGCTGCATGACGAGGCAATTCACCTACTCCGGCAGCCCGGCCCATATCGTCTTTGGCAACGGTGCGTCATCCGAGGTCGGCACATGGGTCGAGAAGCTCGGCTGCAAGCGTGCGCTGGTGCTGTCGACGCCGCACCAATCGGCCGATGGCGAGGCGCTGGCGAAGCGGCTTGGATCCCTGGCGGCAGGGGTCTTCTCGGGTGCGGCCATGCATACGCCGGTCGAGGTGACCGAGGCTGCATTGGCCATGGCGCATGACGTCGATGTCGACTGCGTCGTCGCACTCGGTGGCGGCTCGACCACGGGCCTCGGCAAGGCGATCGCGTATCGCACCGACCTGCCGCAGATCGTCATCCCGACGACCTATGCCGGCTCCGAGGTGACGCCAATCCTCGGCCAGACCGAGAACGGCGTGAAGACCACCGTGCGTGATGCAAAAATCCTGCCGGAAGTGGTGATCTACGACCCGGAACTGACCGTCGGTCTGCCAGTGGCGATGAGCGTCACCTCCGGCCTCAATGCCATGGCGCATGCCGCCGAGGCGCTCTACGCGCAGGATCGCAACCCGGTTTCGACGCTGATGGCGACCGAAGGGCTGCGCGCGCTGAAGGCGGCACTCCCGGTGCTGGTGCGGGAGCCGAGGAATCTCGTCGCACGCGGTGATGCGCTCTACGGCGCCTGGCTGTGCGGCACCGTGCTCGGCACGGTCGGTATGGCGCTGCACCACAAGATCTGCCACACGCTGGGCGGTTCGTTCGACATGCCGCATGCCGAAACCCATGCTGTGATGCTGCCGCACACGATCGGCTTCAATGCCGTCGCCGTGCCCGAATTGCTCGAGCCGGTCGCCGACATTCTTGGTAACGGCGCCGGTAGCGGTCTGTACGATTTCGCCAAGTCCGTCGGGGCGCCACTCACATTGCAGGAGCTCGGCCTCAAGCAGGCCGATCTCGATCGCGCCGCCGAGATTGCCACCAAAAATCCATACTGGAATCCGCGGCCCTTCGACCGCGCCGCAATCCGCGCCCTGTTGCAGGACGCGTGGGAGGGAAGACGCCCGCAGGACTGAAGACGAACAAAGCTGAAGGCAACAAAGGGAGGAACAGTAATGATCACCAGACGCGAATTCATCAGGAATACCGCCGCGACCGGCATGCTTGCCGGCACATCCGGTTTAGCGATGCCGGCGATCGCGCAGAATGCGCCGATCAAGCTCGGCTATGTCAGCCCGCAGTCCGGCCCGCTGGCGGCCTTCGCCGAGGCCGACAAATTCATCATCGACGGCTTCCTGGCGGCCACCAAGGCGGCTGGCCTCAACTACGAGGTCGTGGTCAAGGACAGCCAGTCGAACCCCAACCGCGCGGCGGAAGTCGCCAAGGAGCTGATCGTCAACGACAAGGTCAATCTGATGCTTGTCGCGTCGACGCCGGAGACCACCAACCCGGTCGCCACCACCTGCGAAGCCGAAGAAGTGCCGTGCCTGTCGACCGTGGCTCCATGGCAGCCCTGGTTCATCGGCCAGCAAGGCAATCCCGGCGACCCAGCCTCTTGGAAGCCGTTCAACTACGCCTATCATTTCTTCTGGGGGCTGGAGGACGTCATTGCCGTCTTCACCAACATGTGGGCGCAGGTCGAGACCAACAAGAAGGTCGGCGGCCTCTTTCCCAATGACGGCGACGGCAACGCGTGGGGCGACGGCACGGTCGGCTTCCCGCCGGTGCTGGCCAAGGGCGGCTACGGGCTGACCGACACCGGCCGCTACCAAAACCTGACCGACGATTTCTCGGCGCAGATCAGCGCCTTCAAGGGCGCATCGTGCGAGATCATCACCGGCGTGATGATCCCGCCCGACTTCACCACCTTCTGGAACCAGGCCAAACAACAGGGCTTCACGCCCAAGGTGGCGTCGATGGGCAAGGCGCTGTTGTTCCCGCAATCGGTCGAGGCGCTCGGCAAATCCGGCCACAATCTGTCGTCGGAAGTCTGGTGGACGCCGAACCATCCGTTCAAGTCGTCGCTGACCGGCGAAAGCTCGGCGCAGGTGGCCGCGGGGTTCACCAAAGCCACCGGCCGCCAGTGGACGCAGCCGATCGGCTTTGTCCATGCCTTGTTCGAGATCGCCGCAGATGTCATGAAGCGGGCGGGCGAGGCTGGCGACGGCGACAAGGTGGCGGCGGCGATCGCCGCGACCAGGCTCGACACATTGGTCGGACCGATCGCCTGGGACGGCGCCAAGCTGCCGCCCTTTGCCGCCAGGAACATTGCCAAGACGCCGCTGGTCGGCGGCCAATGGCGGCTGAAGGACAGCGGCGGCTACGATCTCGTCATCACCGACAACAAGACCGCGCCAAACATCCCGACCGGCGGCAAGATGGAAGCGATCGGATGAGTGGGACGGTAGAAACAGCGTCCTTCTCCCCGTTCACGGGGAGAAGATGCCGGCAGGCAGATGAGGGGCGGAGCCAGCCCAGCAGAAGTCCGCGCTGCCCCTCATCCGGTCCTTCGGGCCACCTTCTCCCCGTGAACGGGGAGAAGGAAGTGCGGGCTTTCTAACCATGCCCATCCTCGCGCTCTCCAACGTCTCGAAACGCTTCGGTGCCCTGACGGTCGCCGATGCGGTTTCGTTCGAGTTGCGGCAAGGCGAGGCACTCGGCATCATCGGTCCGAACGGCGCCGGCAAATCGACGCTGTTCAACCTGATCACCGGCAACATCGCCGCGGACGCCGGCACCATCGTCTTCGGTGGTCGAGACGTGACAAAACTGCCGCCGATGCAACGCTGCCTTGCCGGCGTCGGCCGCTCCTTCCAGATCCCGCAGCCATTCGAGAAGCTGACCGTGTTCGAAAACCTCCTGGTCGCCGGCGCCTTCGGGGCGAGAAAGACCGAAGCCGAGGTTGGCGACCGCTGCGCCGAGATCCTGGTCGAGACCGGGCTGATCGGCCGCGCCAACCATCCGGCCGGCGGCCTGAGCCTGCTGCAGCGCAAGCGGCTGGAGCTTGCCCGCGCACTGGCGACCGAGCCCCGGCTGCTGTTGCTGGATGAGATCGCCGGCGGCCTGACGGAAGACGAATGCGGCATGCTGGTCGACACCATCCGCACCATTCACGGAGCCGGCATGTCGATCATCTGGATCGAGCATGTGCTGCATGCGCTGAACTCGGTCGTCGAGCGGCTGCTGGTGCTCAATTTCGGCAAGATCATCGGCATGGGCACGCCCGATGCCGTCATGGCGTCGCGCGAGGTCCGCGAAATCTATCTCGGGATCGAAGTCTGATGGCCTTGCTCGAGACCAAGGGGCTGACTGCCCGTTATGGCGACTTCCAGGCGCTGTTCGGCGTCGACATCGCGCTGGACCCAGGCGAGACCATCGCCATCATTGGCGCCAACGGTGCCGGCAAGACGACGCTGATGCGCTCGATTGCGGGCATTCTCACCAACCAGCCGAAAGCAGTGCTGTTCGACGGCGAGGAAATCGGCGCGCTGCCTGCCCCCGACATCGTCGCGCGCGGCATTGCCATGGTGCCGGAGGGGCGAAAGCTGTTTCCTTCGCTCAGCGTCGAAGAGAACCTTCTCATTGGCCGCTATGGCCGCGCCGTTGCCGGGCATTGGACCCTCGAAACGGTCTACGAGCTGTTCCCGATCCTCAGGGAAAGACGCGCCAATCCGGGCACGGCGCTGTCCGGCGGCCAGCAGCAGATGGTCGCGATCGGCCGCGCGCTGATGTCCAACCCGCGCGTACTTTTGTGCGACGAGATCAGTCTTGGCCTGGCACCGCTCGTCATCAGGGATATCTACGCCGCCTTTCCGCGCATTCGCGACGCGGGCGCTTCCATCGTCGTGGTCGAGCAGGACATCGGCCAGGCGCTGAAAGTTTCTGATCGCGTCTACTGCATGATGGAAGGCCGCATCACGCTTTCCGGTGCGCCGGCTGCGCTGACGCGTGAAAAAATCCACGCCGCCTATTTCGGGGTGGCCTGACATGGCCTGGCTCGACACCATCATCCAGGGCATTCTGCTCGGCGGTCTCTACGCCCTGTTCGCGGCGGGCCTCAGCCTCGTCTTCGGCATCATGCGGCTGGTCAATCTGGCGCATGGCGACCTCATCGTGCTCGCTGCCTTCCTGATTCTGGTGCTGGTCTCGGCCCTCGGTCTCAATCCGTTCCTTGCGGCCCTGTTGGCGATGCCGCTGATGTTCGCCATCGGTTGGGCGTTGCAGTTCTTCCTGCTCAACCGCACGCTCGGCACCGACATCCTGCCGCCGCTGCTGGTTACCTTCGGCCTCTCGATCGTCATCCAGAATGGCCTGCTGCAAGGCTTTGCCGCCGACAGCCGCCGCATCTCGGTTGGCGGACTGGAATCCGTGTCCGTGGCGCTTGGCCCGATCAATGTCGGCGTCATGCCGCTGCTGACACTCGCCTCGGCCATCGCCGTGATCGTCGGCCTCAACCAGCTCTTCTACCGCACATCGCTCGGCCGCGCCTTTCGCGCCACCTCCGACGATCCGGTCACCGCCGGGCTGATGGGCATCCAGCCGAAACGAATCTTCGCCACCGCCACCGGCATCGCCATGGTGGTGGTGACGATTGCAGCACTCTATCTCGGCACGCGCGCCAATTTCGATCCGACTATCGGACCGGCGCGGCTGATCTATGCCTTCGAGGCGGTCATCATCGGAGGCCTGGGCTCGCTCTGGGGAACGCTATTCGGCGGCATCGTCATCGGCATCGCGCAGACTTTTGGCGCCGCGATCAACCCGGAATGGCAAATCCTGGCCGGGCATCTGGCCTTCTTGGTCGTGCTCCTTGTCAGGCCGCGCGGGCTCTTTCCAAGAGCGGTGGATTGAGCGCCATGACCGACCTCACACTCACACGCTGGAAGGTTGAAACCCGGACGAAAGCATCGACTGCTTTCGCCATCGTCGCCGCACTCATCATCCTGCTCGCCTTGGCCGCACCGCTGTTCCTCTCGCGCAGCGTGCTGCAGGATCTGTTCTTCATCCTCACCATGCTGGTGCTGGCGCAGAACTGGAACCTGCTTGCCGGCTATGCCGGGTTGGTCTCGGTCGGCCAGCAAGCCTTTGTCGGCTTTGGCGCCTACGCCATGTTTGCCCTGGTGATCCTCGGCGGGGTCGACCCACTGGCCGCGATCCTGCTTGCCGGCATCGCCAGCGCCCTGCTCGCGATCCCGACCGCCTTCTTCCTGTTTCGCCTGCAGGGCGCCTATTTCGCCATCGGCAGCTGGGTTATCGCCGAAGTGGTTCGCCTGGCGTTGGCGCAATGGAAGATGCTGGGCGGCGGCACCGGCACGTCGCTGCCGCGCGAGGCGACCCGCGATATGCCGGCGCTGAAGCTCATCGGCGAGCTGTTCGGCGTCAAATCCTCGGGTGCCGGCGACATCCTGACCTACTGGCTGGCGCTGCTCCTGGCCATCGCCACCATCGGCCTCGTCTACCGCCTGCTGCGCTCCAAGCAGGGACTGGGGCTCGCCGCCGTGCGCGACAACCAGGAAGCAGCACGCTCGGTCGGCGTCGACGCGCGCCGCATGAAGACACTGGTCTATCTGGCCGCGGCCTTCGGCACCGGGCTCTGCGGCGCGCTGATCTATGTCCAGAAAGCCCGCATCTCGCCGGACGCTGCCTTCTCCGTCATCGACTGGACTGCCTATGTCATCTTCATCGTCGTCATTGGCGGCATCGGCACCATCGAAGGGCCGATCGTCGGCGTTATCGTCTTCTACATCCTGCAGAACCTGCTGGCCGACTACGGCTCCTGGTATCTTCTGATCCTCGGGTTGATCGGCATCGTCATCATGCTGTTTGCGCCGCGCGGCCTGTGGGGCCTGTTTGCCGAGCGCACCGGCATCCAGCTTTTTCCGGTTCGCCGCCGGTTGACCGGCGGACCTGTACCAGTAGCCAAAAAGGGAGGGCCGCATGGCTGACATTTCTACCGACGTGCTGACCATCGGCACCGGGCCTGCGGGCTCGGCGACGGCAGCGCTGCTTTCGACCTATGGGGTCGAGAACATGGTCATCAACCGCTATCGCTGGCTGGCCGCGACGCCGCGCGCGCACATCACCAACCAGCGCACCATGGAAGTGCTGCGCGACCTCGGCAAGGATGTCGAGGCGGAAGCCTACATGCACGCCACCGAGCAGGATCTGATGGGCGAGAACGTGTTCTGCACATCGCTCGCCGGCGAGGAGATCGGCCGCATGCGCAGCTGGGGCAAGCACCCGCTCAGCCGCGCCGAGCATCTGTTGTCCTCGCCCTCGCACATGAACGACCTGCCGCAGACCTTCATGGAACCGCTGCTGTTCAAGACCGCCTGTTCGCGCGGCACGCAGTCACGCATGTCGATGGAGTATCTGTCGCATGTCCAGGACGCCGACGGCGTCACCACAACCTGCCGCGACCGCTTGACCGGCAAGGACATCACCATCCGCTCGAAATACCTGGTCGGCGCCGATGGCGGCAATTCGCTGGTCGCCGAACATGCCGGCCTGCCCTTCGAAGGCAAGATGGGTGTCGGCGGCTCGATGAACATTCTCTTCAAGGCGGATCTGTCGAAATACGTCGCCCACCGCCCCTCGGTGCTCTACTGGGTCGTGCAGCCGGGCGCCGATGTCGGCGGCATCGGCATGGGCCTGGTGCGCATGATCCGGCCGTGGAACGAGTGGCTGATCGTCTGGGGTTACGACATCAATCAGCCGGCGCCCAAGGTCGACGACGCCTTCGCCAGGAAGGTGGCGCGCGACCTCGTCGGCGATCCGGAACTCGAGATCGAGATCCAGTCGGTGTCGACCTGGACCGTCAACAATATGTATGCCACGCAGACTTCCAACGGTCGCGTCTTTTGCATGGGTGATGCCATCCACCGCCACCCGCCGTCGAACGGGCTCGGCTCCAACACCTCGATCCAGGACGGCTTCAACCTCGCCTGGAAGCTCGCCCACGTCATCAAGGGCAAGGCCGGCCCGAAACTGCTCGACAGCTATTCGCAGGAGCGCGCGCCGGTCGCCAAACAGATCGTCTCGCGCGCCAACAAGTCGATCGAGGAATTCGGTCCGATCTTCAAGGCGCTCGGCCTGCTCGATTCCATCGACCCGGTGAAGATGCAGTCCAACATGGATGCGCGCTGCGACGACACGCCGGCGGCCGAAGCACAGCGCGCCAGGATCCGCGAGACCATCGCTTCAAAAGTCTATGAGTTCGACGCGCATGGCGTCGAGATGAACCAGCGCTACAAGTCGAACGCCATCGTCACCGACGGCCAGAAGGAGCCGGCCTTCGAGAAGGATGCCGAACTGCACTACCAGCCGACGTCCTGGCCAGGCGCCCGGCTGCCGCATGTCTGGGTTCACCCCGACAAGGGCGACAAGGCTTCCACGCTGGACCTGACCGGCCACGGCAAGTTCACCGTTTTGACCGGCATTGGCGGTCAGGGCTGGCTCGACGCGGCCAGGACGGTCGGCAAGGAACTGGGCATCGACATCACTGGCCATCTCATAGGCCCGCGCCAGCCCTGGCAGGACTTTTCCGGCGACTGGGCGCGTGCCCGTGAAGTGCGTGACAGTGGCATTCTTCTGGTGCGCCCGGACCAGCATGTCGGCTGGCGCAAGGATGCGATCAGCAGCGACCCGGCAGCCGACTTGCGCCGGGCTCTGACGGCAATTCTGGACAGGTGAGGGCGGATATGGAAGCGCACGAGAAAGGCTTCTTCACCGAAGAGAATTCGGTCGAGGTCGTCACCGGCCGCAACAAGAACGCGAAGAGCGAACGGCTGAAGACGGTGATGGAGGTCATCACACGGAAGCTGCACGAGGCGGTCAAGGAGATCGAGCCGACGCAGGATGAATGGTTCGACGCCATCCAGTTCCTGACCAGGACCGGGCAGCTGTGCACAGACTGGCGGCAGGAGTTCATCCTGCTCTCCGACGTTCTCGGCGTCTCGATGCTGGTCGACGCCATCAACAACCGCAAACCGTCTGGGGCTTCGGAATCGACGGTGCTCGGGCCCTTCCATCTCGCCGACGCGCCGGAACTGCCGATGGGTGCCAACATCTGCCTCGACCACAAGGGCGAGGACATGTTCATCCATGGCCGCATCCTTGATACCGAAGGCAAGCCGATCGCCAACGCCGTGCTCGATGTCTGGCAGGCCAATGACGAAGGTTTCTACGATGTGCAGCAGAAGGGCATCCAGCCCGACTTCAATTTGCGCGGCGTCTTCCGCACCGGCGCCGAGGGCCGCTACTGGTTCAGGGCGGTGAAGCCGAAATTCTATCCGATCCCAGACGACGGCACCGTGGGCAAGCTGCTCCACGCGCTCGGCCGCCATCCCTTTCGGCCCGCGCATCTGCACTACATCCTCAAGGCCGACGGCTTCGAGACCCTGACCACCCACATCTTCGACCCCGACGACCCCTACATCAATTCGGACGCGGTGTTCGGCGTGAAGGAGAGTCTGTTGGCGCAGTTCAAGCGCATCGACGATCCGGCACGCGCCAAGAGCCTCGAATTCGCCAATCCTTTCTGGGACGTTGAGCACGATTTCGTGTTGGCGGCAGAAGGAGCCTAGACGGGGCACTTTCGCACAGCTTGACGGTCAGGTTCTCTGCCGCCTCACTTGCTACAGAGGCGTGGATTTTCGGGGGCAGCACCGAACTCCGACCCGTCCCGGGCGCCTCGGCCTCATCCATTCGCCGCGCGCTTTTTCGGGATGGCACCAGCCCATGGCCTGGTCGGTGCGTGAGCTGGCGAAGGCGGGACGCGAGGATAAGGATGCCTGGACTCGACGGTGTGGCTTGCGCAGTAAAGCTGGCAGAGGGTTTGCCGGAGATTGGCCTAAAGACTTCCAAGTTGCGCGGCTATGCCAGGCCTTGTCGAAGGGATATGAACTTCGGCGGTCATGGTCGAGCTGCAGAACATCCAGTTCTCGAATCGGAAATCGCTCCTTGACCACGCAGCTCTACATAATTCTGACCGCGCAAGCGTTGTGATACTTGATGGTCCGGCCGTAGGGTGGCGAGATCGTCGGCTCCATGGTGGCTACCCGGGAGATCGTTGGCTGGTTGAAGCTCGGCCGGTATTTCCGTCCGCATGGTACGAGGAGGCGACACGTTGAGTCACGAGCGCATTGGGTGTGACGGACTACGCAGCAAGATAACGAGCGCGGAACACGCGGCCTCGTTTATCGATTCCGGCACCACCGTCGGAATGAGCGGGTTCACGGGGTCCGGCTATCCCAAAGCCGTTCCGCTCGCGCTTGCCGCGCGGATCAAGGCCGAGCATGCGGCCGGAAACCCGTTTCGCATTCGTGTGTGGACCGGCGCCTCGACCGGGCCGGAACTCGATGGTGCCCTTGCCAAGGCGGACGGCATAGAATTCCGCCTCCCCTACAATTCCGATCCGGTCGCCCGCGAGATGATCAACCGCGGCGAAATGGAGTATTTCGACATGCATCTGAGCCAGGTCGCGCCGATGGCGTGGCAAGGCTTTCTCGGGTCGCTCGATACGGCAGTGATCGAAGTCGCCGGGATCAGGCCCGATGGCTCGCTTGTTCCGTCCTCCTCGGTCGGCAACAACAAGACTTGGCTCGACCGCGCGCGGCAGGTGATCCTGGAGGTCAACAATTGGCAGAATGCCGCCCTCGAAGGCATGCACGACATTTACTACGGCACCGCATTGCCGCCCCACCGCCTCCCCATCCCACTCGTTCGCCCCGACCAGCGCATCGGCGAGCCTTACTTCCGCTGCGATCCTGAAAAGATCGTCGCTATCGTCGAGACCCACGCGCCGGACCGCAACCTTCCTTTCGCGCCGCCGGACGAGGCGGCTCGGTCCATCGCCGGGCATCTCCTGGAGTTCTTCCGTCATGAGGTGGCGAAGGGAAGACTTCCCGCATCCCTGCTTCCGATTCAGTCGGGTGTCGGCAACATTGCCAATGCCGTGCTTGGCGGTCTCGTCGATGCGGCGTTTGAGGACATGACCGCCTATACCGAGGTGATCCAGGACGGCATGCTGGACCTGCTCGAGTCCGGCAAGCTTCGCATGGCTTCCGCCACGGCGTTTTCGCTGAGCCCCGAAGCCGCGGCACGGCTCAATGCCGACATGGCGCGCTTCCGCGACAAGATGATCCTTCGGCCCCAGGAAATCAGCAATCATCCGGAACTGATCCGGCGTCTGGGCTGCATCGCGATGAACGGTTTGATCGAGGCCGACATCTACGGCAACGTCAATTCCACGCACATCATGGGGTCGCGGATCCAGAACGGCATCGGCGGGTCGGGAGATTTCGCGCGCAACGCCTATGTTTCCGTCTTCATGACTCCCTCGACGGCCAAGGGTGGCAAGATTTCCGCAATCGTGCCGCAAGCGAGCCACGTGGATCACATCACCCAGGATGTGCAGGTGATCGTGACCGAACAGGGCCTCGCCGACCTGCGCGGTCTCTCGCCCAAGCAGCGCGCCGAGGTCATCATCGCCAATTGCGCGCATCCTGACTACAGGCCGGCATTGTCCGACTATTATCGGCGGGCCAGGGAGCATTCCTACGGTCAACAATCACCGTCGCTGCCCGGTGAAGCGCTTTCCTGGCACCAGCGGTTCATCGAAACGGGAACCATGTTGGCTTGAAACCGCAACATGGCGGGTCGGCAACAATGGTCCCATCATTGACAACCGGCAGCCAAGCGTGGCCGATGCCTCGGCCTGCGATCTGCCGCTGATCGTGGTAGAGCTTTCGCCGAGACCCTGTTAGAGTTCCCGACACGACAGGTCGGCATCGCGTCGTACCTGCCAAGGATCTTCTCCCAGCAAAGCGGCGAAATGTTCAGGAGCGGGTAGTTGCCTGGGCTGGGGCAGAACCAGAAGGGACCGGGGGCACGAACATGGCTGAACGGAATTACACCCGTCAGCTGGCGACAATCATTTCTATCGACGCCGTCGGATTCTCGCGGCTGATGGGTCTTGACGATGAATCGGCTGTCGCCGCATTCGAGGAACGGCGCGACATCATCGCCGACAGCTGCAGCACTTTTGGCGGCCGCACCTTCGGTGATGCCGGCGACAGCATCATGGCCGAATTCGGCAGTCCGATCGAGGCGCTGCGCGCGGCGTTCGATTTTCAGGACCGCATTGTCGCGCTCAATTCATCGGTCGCCGAAGCCATGCGCATGCCCTTTCGCGTCGGCATCAACACCGGTGACGTCATCGTTCGGGACGGCCGGCTCTACGGTGACGACGTCAACATCGCCGCCAGGATCCAGGAATTCGCGCCGCACGGTGGTCTCGCCGTGTCGGAAACAACCTGGCACCACGTGAAGGACCAGACGGCGGCCGAATTCACCGATCTTGGCGAATTCATGCTCAAGAACATCGCGCTGCCGGTGCGCGTTTTGATCGCGGGGCGCATTGGCAGCGGGTTGTCATCCGCGCCGTTGGTCGCGGCCGTGCCGCCCGTCAATGGTCAGCAGAAGCTGTCGTCCAAAGGTCCGCCCGCGATCGCCGTGCTGCCGTTCCAGGGCGATGGAGGCGAGCGCGACGTCGGTTATATGGCCGACGGCATAGCCGAAGACATCATCTACGGCCTTTCCAACAGCAAATGGCTCTCGGTGATCGCCAAGAGCTCCAGCTTCCAGTTTCGCGATGACACTTTGGGAACGCGGGTAATCGGCAACGCCCTTGGTGCGCGCTACATCGTCAGCGGCACGCTGATGCGCAATGGCGGTCAGATCCGTCTGAGCACCTCGCTTGCCGACGTCTCAAACGGGCGATTGGTGTGGTCGCAGCGCTTCGATCGCAACCTGGTCGACATCTTCAGTCTGCGCGACCAGATCGGCGCGGAGATCGTCTCGATCCTCGACAAGGAGGTCGACCGCGCCGAACAGGCACGGACCTTCCAGGTGCCGTGGGAAAGCCTGGAAACATGGCAATTGGTGCGGCGCGGACGCTGGCATATGAACCGGCGTACGCGCGGCGACACGGAAATCGCGCTGGAGTTCTTCGAAAAGGCCTACCGGGAAGACCCGAATTCGAGCGCGGTGCTGAATGAACTGGCATGGTGGTATTTCTGGCGGGCCTGGCTGCGGTTCGGCGACAGCGACGATCTGGACAAGGTCCAGCAATATGCGCGCAAGGCCTTGCTGATGGACAGCCTGGATGCCCGCCCGCACGCTCATCTCGGCGTCACCGACATCATGAGGGGACAGCCCGGATCGGCGGTCGATCATCTCGAGGAAGCGCTCCACATCAATCCCAGCTTCGCCTTTGCGCGCTCGGCGATGGGCAGTGCGCGCCTGCTGCTCGGCGATGCGGCCGGCGCCATACCGTTCTTTATCGACACGGAGCGGCTGAGCCCCTTCGACCTCTACCGGTTCCACAATCTGGGGGAATTGGCCGCGGCTTACAGTTTCGTCGAGGATTGGCCATCCGCGATCTCCACGGCGAACCGATCGCTCGATCTGTCGCCCGGCTATTTCTATGCCCGGGTCCTGAAGATCGGCGCCTTGGCGAGAAGCGGGCGCAAGGAAGAGGCCAAGCGGGAGCTGGCCATATTCACGACGAGACATCCGGATTTTTCGGAGCAAAGGGTGCGCTGGATACCGTTCGCGGACAAGGCGGCAAACGAATTTCTCTTGGCCAATTTCGAACTGGCCAAATAATGTGCCGCGAGCGATGCGCAATCGAGGTGGCCGAAGACCGATAACTGTGAAAATATTCACATACGCGGAACGGCTGCAAACCTAGGCCATGGGTAGCCGGCATCGCAATGACGTGGACAGCCGGGGGGCCTGAACGCGCATGATCAGGATAAAGTATTTCGACGCCATCCGCGCGGCAGAGAAAAGCCAGCGTCCGCTGTCTGAAATGCCGCCATTCGACTTGGGGCGTCTCCGCTCCAAGGGCGTTGCGTCGCGCATCGCCGGCTTTCTCTTCAATGATCCGCGCTGGGCGCTGGCGCTACTGCGCCGGTTCTGGCCCAATCTCGCCATAGGCAATTTCCTGCTCGTGACCAGGAATGCCGACGTTCGCGACATATTGGAGCGCGGCGATGAATTCGAGACGCCGTACGGGCCGGAGATGACCGAACTGGCGCGCGGATCGAATTTCATTCTCGGCATGCAAGATGGCGCCGACTATCGGCGCATGAAATCGTCGGTGCTGAGCGCTTTTCCACCGGCGGAAATCGAGGCCCTGGTCAGACCGATTGCCGCGCGGCATTCACAAGAAATCATGACGCGCGCCAGCCCCGGCTTCGACGCGATCGCGGACCTGATGAAGATCGTTCCGGTGCGCATCTGCCGCGATTATTTCGGCCTCGAGATCGACGACGAATCCGAGTTTGCCGACTGGGCCATAGCATTGAGCGCGCTGTTTTTTTCGGATCCGACGGCGAGCCCCGCCACGCGCCAGCTGGCGGTGGTGGCTGGCGACCGGCTGATCAAGGTCATCGACCGCTCCATCGACGCGAACCGGGAGAGGGGGGCCAAGGATGAGCAACCGCTGGCAAGGCTGGTCCGTCTGCTGGACCAGGATCGCCTGTCGCTGCCCGACATTCATTCGATCATGCTTGGCATGATCGCCGGCTTTGTTCCAACCAATGTGCTCGCCGGCAGCAACTGCCTCGACGTGATCCTGTCACGATCCGATGCGCGGCAAGCTGTCGACAAGGCCCTGGCCAACAACGACACGGGCAGGCTGGACAAGGCGATTTTGGAGGCCATGCGCTTCAAGCCGATCTGGGTTGGTCCCTGGCGCTACACCGCGCGCGACGCAACCATCGCCAGGGGAACGCGCCGCGAGCGTCTGGTGAAGGCCGGAACCGTCGTCATGCCGTCAACGCTGTCGGCGATGTTCGATCCCGAGGCGGTGCAAAGTCCCAACCGCTTCGACACGTCGCGCCCGCATCGCGACTACCTGGTCTTCGGCTACGGCATTCATCAGTGCATCGGCGCTGAAATCGCCAGGATCCAGATTGGCGAAAGTCTTCGCGCCCTGTTCCAGAAGCGCAATGTCCGCCGCGCGCCCGGCAGAGCCGGGAGGATGACGCAGGTCGGCGCTTACCCGGACAGCCTCAAGGTCGATTTCGATCGGCCCGCCCTTTGCAGCACGGTCACTCATTCGATGATAACGGTGGTCTGCCCGATCACCCGGGCCGCGTCGCTGGACGCCATCCGCGACAGGGTCGCCGGGCTCGGCAACCCGGCCAGCGACGAGGTTCGCGCCGCGCTCGATGCCGCCGGCACCATCCATTTCGCCAGCCTGGCTGTTGTTGCCACTGGCGAGGCCGACGATGCCTCCGGCGGTGAGGAAGGAGCGCTTGTTCTCGAAATCTCTGGCGACGGCAGCACCGAGGACGTCATCAACGCCGTTACGCATGCCATCGGACATAGGCTGCAGCCGATCTTCAAGGACGTGTGCGACCTGCGTGACGGCGATGCGCTGGACAATTTCCTGCGCAAGCACAATCTCGAGATATCACCGTCTTTCGGCAGCAACGCCGGACTGGTTTTTTCCGGCACGCCGGGCCATTCCGTGCAGCGCATCCTGGCAGAAGCCGAGCTTGCCGATGCGGTTCGGCCCGTGGCCGAGCAACCGCGCGCCACCAATGGCGGGGCGGCCGCCATCCTTGACGAAGCCCGCCGGCATGTCCGGTCCCTGGGAAAGTTCGGTTGGGCATTCGAGCCCGCCGAAAGCCTGCTCGAACGGCCACCCGGAAAATGGTGGCAAGCCATAACGACGACGCTGCTGGCGCCGGCCGTGCTGGCCACGGTCGCCGTACTGGTGCTCGCCTGCTGGCGGATGACCTATGTGCTGGTGTTCGGCAATCCGGCCGGCGTTACCTTTGGCACCATTGCCATAGCGGGCACGGCGCTTCTGCTGACCGTGCTTGGAATTCTGGCGCTGGCAGCGCTGATCCTCGGCCTGTGCTTTCTCGCCTTGCGGCGCATGGAAGACATTGATCGCCCGCACAGCACGCCCGTCGACCTTGGCGCCCTCGACAAGATCCTGGTCCATGAAGACCAGCCTGGACAAGCCCAGAACCATCTGACGGCGATCTCGACGATGAAGGTTGGAACATTGCGGAGGCTGGCGCTCAGGCTGTCGTTCTACCTGATCTCGATCTCGGCACAGAAGGTTTTCAAGCCGGGGTTCCTTGCCACCATCAACACCATCCACTTCGCCCGCTGGGTGCTGTTGCCCGGCACCAACAGGCTGATGTTCTTCTCCAACTATGGCGGCAGCTGGGAAAGCTATCTCGAGGATTTCATCGCCAAGGCCGCCGCCGGCCTGACCGGCGTATGGAGCAACACCGAGGGCTATCCGCGCACACGCTGGCTCTTCCTCGACGGCGCACGCGACGGCGACCGTTTCAAGCGCTGGGCGCGCCGGCAGCAGATACCGACCCTGTTCTGGTATTCGGCCTATCCTGGTCTCAACACCACGCGCATCCGGGCCAATTCCAGGATCAGGCGCGGGATCGCCACTGCAACGGGCAATGAGGCGCGCGACTGGTTGAGCCTGTTCGGATCGTTGCCGCGCCCGCAGGCCAGGAAGGCGGAGGCCGTCGGCCCCGCGGCGCCCGCACCGCTGCCCATCGAACAACTGGAAACCGGCGAGATCCAGTCCTTGTTCTTCGGCCCGTTCGGATCGCTGGGTCATGCCCATATGCTGGCGATCGCCGTGCCCGAAGGCCTTTCCAGGGCCAGGCGCAAGGCCTGGCTGGAATTTGTCGTCAAGCAGACCAGCTTCGGGGACGGCGTGCCGGCTGCGCGGGCGATGACCGTTGCGTTCGGTCCCGATGGCCTTCGCCGTCTCGGATTGGAAGGCGGCGTCGACGACAACCCGCTTGACACATTCCCCGTCGCCTTTCGCCATGGCATGGGCAATCCCGAGCGCAGCCGCATTCTGGACGATCTCGGCGAAAGCGTGCCCCAGAAGTGGCAATGGGGTTCGCCGCAGAAACCAGTTGATGTGGTGGTTGTTTGCTATGCCGAAAGTCCGGAGAAACTGAAGACCGAGATCGGTACCGCAAAGAGAAAGATGACGGCCGCGGGCATGAAGCTCGTCTCCGAACTGCCGCTGGCGGTAAAGCGCGACGGCAAGCGCGCGGTCGAGCATTTTGGCTTCGTCGACGGCGTCTCGCAGCCGATCGTCAAGGGAACCGCCCGCGCCAACATCGGTGCGCCACCCATGCACCTTGTCGCGCCCGGCGAGTTTCTGTTCGGCTATCGCGACGAGCATGGTTTCTATCCGGCGTCGCCCTCCGTCGACGCGTCGCTCGACCGCACCGGCATCCTGTCGCCGGTGCGCCGCAACCGGCAGATACCAGGTCTGCCGCCGCCGCCGCGCGACTTTGGCCGCAACGGCACCTTCCTCGTCGTGCGCCAGTTCGAGCAACACGTCGACACCTTCCACGACTATTGCAAGGCGGCCGCCATGCAGGCGGCCAGCGAAACCGACAACCCGGCGATTACCCCGCGCTGGGTCGCCGCCAAGATGCTCGGCCGCTGGCCTGACGGCACCTCGCTGGTGCGCAATCCCGACGGCCGCCCGGGTCGCAGTGCCGATAATGATTTTGCTTTTGGCGTCGAGGATCCTCAGGGGCATCGCTGCCCGCTTGGCTCCCATGTCCGGCGGTCGAATCCCCGCGATTCGCTGGGCGAGGACCGCGAAACGCAGATCAGGATCGGCAAGCGCCACCGGATCATCCGGGTGGGCCGCAGCTACCAGAAGCAAGACAAGAAGGGCGGCAAGGTCGAAAAAGGGCTGCTCTTTATGTGTCTCAACGCCGATATCGAGCGGCAGTATGAATTCATCCAGCAAACCTGGGTGTCGTCGACCTCATTCCAGGGGCTTGTAGCCGAAAAGGACCCGACGATCGGTTCGCGCGACAGCGCCGGCAGGTTCACCATACCATCCTGGGAAAAGGTCACGGTGCTGAAGGGCATCCCGCAATTCATCACCACCCGGGGAGGCGGATATTTCTTCATGCCGAGCCGGTCAGCACTGCGCTTTCTGATTTCGCGGCTCTGATTCGCCCCGGCGCCTCCGCGGTCAGTCGTCGTCCTGCGACTCGGCGATATGGCGAAGCGCGCCCGCGTCGGTTATGCGCAAGCCGCCGCGCTTGATGGCGATGATCTGCCGGTTGCGCCAGTCGTTGAGCGTCTTGTTGACCGACTCGCGCGTGGCGCCAAGGAACTCACCCAGTTCCGACTGCGAGATCGGTATCCAGCCTGCGCCGTCAGCCAGGATGCCGCCCAGAAAGACCAGTCGTTTTGCCAGCCTTGCTTCGATGCCGAAGAAGGCCTGATCCCCGAGTTCGCCGCTGACCCAGCGCAGCCGCGCACACAAGAGTTCGATCATGGCGCGCGCCAGAGATGGGTTTTTCTCAATTCGATCAAACAGTTGTGTTCGGCTGAGCGAAACCAGCTCGCATGCGGTAAGACAGATCGCCGTGGCCGTGCGTGGGCGTCCGTCAAGTGCCCCGATCTCCCCGACCAGACTGCGCGACAGCTCGATATTGGCCACCAGCTTCTGGCCGCCAGGCGAATAGAGCGAGATTTCCACCGTGCCCTTCATCACACCGTAGATGCGGTCGGCGGCATCTTCTTGAACGAACAAGTGCTGGCCGGCGGCGTAGCGTTCGAGTTTGCAACCAGCAAAAAGGAGATCGAACTGGCGCGGATCGATACGCGCCGGGCGCGGCAGATCATTTCTGTCGTTCGCGCTGGCGGTTGGCATGCGGCTTCCCGGTGTTGTTGTGACATGGACAACTGTAGGGCAACGGCGCGACCGATCAAAGCAAATGTGTCTTGAGGCGCAGCCCCACTTTGGGCCACACCCTGTCGAAACGTCGTTGCGAGGTTAACCACGTCGCCATCAGCATGGGATCCAAAGCGGGCGTCGAACGTTTCCTATTCATGGAAAATCACCAACACAGATTTTATTGTCACATGGAGACAGGCGGAACCTGGGCGGTCTGGGACCGCATTACCGATGCTCCGGCAAGCTTGGGAGGCCGCGACCTGCTTGGCTGCACATCCCAGCGAGCTGACGCAGCGGAAGGCGTGCTGACGCGAATCTATGACAACGGATTGGATGCGCTTGCCGTTCGCATATCAGGGATAGCGCATTCTCGACGCGACTAACGCAGGCTGGCCCACCGACGATGGCGCGGCGTGCGGTTGGCGCGGCCATTCCGCGATCGCACTATTTTCCCTTTTATTTAGAATCGGCTAATTTTAGAGGGCGGCGGGGCCCCAATCCCGCCGAAGGCCAGCGCGGGTTTCAGGCAACTTTCCATAAGTGCCGCGCTGGCCGCCAGCGGCGCTTCGCTTTCTTCGGACGTCATCCGCGAACGGACCGACATTTATCTGCGAGAAAGCCAGAGGCTCGGCGCACGTCAGGCGCGCCGGACCGTGGCGGGCTCAATTTTGTCCCGGTGGCAAGTTTTCAGAATTCGAGGGTTGCTCCCCGTGGATTCCCCAAGCCTTAAAGCCGTGGACCAACATATCGGGCGGCTTCCATCCACAATGCAAGCGCGATTGCGGGGGAACGTCCCTTCACTTCGAAATCGCGGCCCCGATAGCTTCCTGCCGCAATCCACACCGTCTTTGAACGCTGATAGATCGTGATGCCCTGGGCACTCGCCCAGTCACAAAGGTCTTCGCCCTTTCGATACATTATAGCGCCGGCCCAGTTCGGTGCCTCTCGAACTGGCAATGCCGCTTCACGGTCCGATAAAAACCACACGCCGCCGACACGCAAGCGATGCGCTCCTGGTCTTTCTTGGTTGCCACCATTTTCCCTGCCCCACCCAAAGGTCCCTCAAGGATGTAGCGCGAGGCTTCTCCCGCCTATGAAGAACTTCACATTGTCAGGCAGATCTTCGCTCCATGGCGATAGCCAGCCACAAGGAGATATTCGATGGCGGCTTCGTCGATGAGGGCGCGGCCATCGACGGGCTGGCAAGATCAATCCCGATCATCCCGAAGTCGCCCGCGCGCCCGCAAATTGTCCTTGCATCCTGACGGAAAGCACCTGGTAGAGCGCCGCGTGGCTACGCAAGGCCAACACCTCGTCAGATAGTTAACAAATCGTTGCAGGTGAACTCCAGGCGGTGACAGTCGGAGAACAAGAAAGTGACGAGCAGTCAGGTCGCCTTGATGACCGAACTCTCGGCAATTCATAATAGATAAGCCAATTTCTACTTCGCGGTAGAACGCGCTAGACCTCTGGTCATTGCGGTCGATGCAGACGACTGTTGCCGCCTGCCACATTGATCGGCAAATTTTAAGCCGTTATCTCAGATGTAGCTAATATTCGTTTTTCGAAGAGGAAGTAAATAAATTTTCGTCTAAAATTTGTTTCATCAATTATAAAACGGTCTGATAACCTCGGTTTCGAACAAGACTCGATCTTCCAAAAAAAATACACCACAAGCTTCTCAGGGCAAATTGTCGCCCAGTTATGGAGGCCAATCATGATCATTCGCATTCTTACCGCAATTTCTCTCGCCGCGTCTGTCGCTTCCTTCTCGACGGCCAGCTTTGCTGAGACTACGGTCAAGGTTAAGTCTGTCGAGGCAGGCAAGTCGGGCGGTGCTGGCGAAACCGGTGGCAAAGCCGGTGGTGCTGGCGAAACCGGCGGCAAGGCCGGCGGAGCCGGTGAGTCCGGCGGCAAAGCCGGCGGCGCTGGAGAAGGTGGCGGCAAGAGCGGCAAGGGCGGCTGATAGCCCCCTTGGTTTCTGCCAAGACAAGAAGCGCACCCCTGCTGGCCTGAATGCTGGCGGGGGTGCTTTCACAGCGTGCGGAAGTCCCGCCGCGCACGATCCAGGGCTGGCACCCTCAAGGGGCCTGGGGCCTGAGGGGGCGCGTAAAGGCTCCAGCCACCTATTCAGGATTGGGGTCGCAATCGATTTGCGATGCCGCTCCAATTCACTGACGAAGATCATTCCGGATCGGGATCCTGCAATTGAACCGCGGCGCCCGGAAGGGTCCAGCTGCTGCTCTCGACCCACGCACAGTGATTCAAATTGGAGATCCACATACGCTCGTGCGCGCGTCGAAATTCCAGCAGCGCTTGCAGTTCCGGCTTGCCCCGCTCGTAGCTGGATTCCGGACCGCCGAGCGTAAGTTTGCTGGCGGCTTGCGAGCACAGCTTCGCGTGCTGCAGTCCCAATTGAAGGAAGTTCACCCGCATGGACGCTTCCGGGTCCCCCTTCGCAGAGGAGGCCGCGCTGTCGAGCAGGGCTTCGGCCGGCGCGAAACTCTCCTCTGGATAGATCACATGCGCCGCTTTCGCCCAGCTTCGCCAACGGGAGGCCCCAAGGGCCTCGAACGTGTCATGCAGCCGTGCGCGCCCATTCGACGTATACGCCTCCCAGAAATGGAAATATTTCTTTACGTCGTCCGCAGCGGGTCCGAAGGCCGAATAATATTCCGACAAGATCGAGCTGGCGGATACATCTGGATGGGTCTGCAGGCGCATCAACAGATAGATATTCGGGCCTTGTGTCGCCCAATGACCTGTCAGGGAATCAAAATCGGTTCCGATCATTCCGCTGCTTGATGCTTTTTGAAACTCATCAGAGAACTGGTTTGTGAAGATATGTGGCATGCAATAGCCATCGAGAAAGTAGTTCGTCCTCATGAGAAGGCTTGCATCCGTCTTTGCCCATCCTTGCCACTGATCCTTGATCCAACCTTGCTCCTCATTACTTCTTGGATAAAACCAGGATGACGGGCAAAATCCGATTATGACATTCGAGCCCAGCTTTACGCCCGAGGTCGGCGCGGCGAAGTAGTTCATATAGGCGTAGCCCACGACGACCGCGTTCGAATTGTATTTCGCGGCGATCTGCTGGATCGCTTGCCATGAACGCGCGTAGCGGTCGGACACGAAAGGCTTGCCAGCGATCTTCGATTTCGACGGAATGAACTTTCGATAGTTCGACGGCTCAGGGCCATCCAGCGCCTTGCACACGTCGCATTCGCATTGGCCAGGGATGTCATTCTCAACCGCGTTCACGAAAAGTGGGAGGTGTTCCAGGGGCGCGCTTCCATGCTGGCGCCACTGTGAGACAATCTCTTCGCGCAAACCCGGATTGGAAATGCACATCGAGAAGCGCCCACCCGGCCTCGAAGGTCCCCTTTTGCCGTTGACCAACTGAAACCATTCGGGATGCTCAGCGCCATACTGTTGCCACCAGTCGACGAAGGCATGTCCGTAGTTCGCCGGAATTCGGCGGCCCATGCGGTTGCGGCGCAGAAATGCAGCCTGTGCGCTCATGTATTCTGCAGCCGCAGCGGCGGTGAAGCCCATTTCGGGATGATCCTTAGCCCTCAGGCCCGCGGCTGAGCGCACGTGACGCTGCACGAACCGAGGCGTTACGACACAATCTTGAGCAGGGACGACTACGGACTCCGCTCTTGGAACAAACGTTCCCAATTCGCCTGGCCACAGCCACCGAACCGCGAAGTAGCGATCGAGAAGCTCGTATACGCCGAAAAGTGTTCCCGCGGACGTGTTTTCATCGAGAGGGCTGCCGGTCGTGTCGTGCCCGGCGATACACAGGTGGCGGCCGATGGTCCGAATAGCGCATGATTCCGGCCCCAAGGCGTCGACATTGATTCCGGCCTTTCGGGCAAAATGGGTGTCGCCCAGAAAGATGTGGGCTTTGTCCAGGCTGGCCGAGCTTACCTTGCTCTCGGTCACTATCGCGGGTTGGAAGCCGGTCGCTTTCTGAATATGCCAGCCGAGTTCCGCGGCAGCATACCGCACGCAATCATTCGGCCTGTCCGACGTGACAAGTGTGAAGGCCGGTTTGCCTCTCGCCACCAAGGTCACGCCATCGCCTAGTTGATCGTGTGCGCCGGCCTGAAGATCGTGCGCGCCAGCCGGCCCGCAAACGCCTAACCAGTGTAACAGGCCTAGGAGGGTTCCCTGCGCAAACGTCCTTCGCGACAATGTTCGCATGCCAGGATCTTACCTGCACACGATCATACGGCAAGGTAACCACGTCTGTGTCGATATCCTTGGCGGCTCGCGCATCGGTGCCATCTCGCAAAAGAGACCCGCCGCACAGTCTGGCGCGGCGGGCGATCAAGCGTTGCGCATCAAGCGGGGGTGGGTGCCTGCTGCGTGCAGATCATGACGTGAACGGTACCGCGATTAGGCGACGTGATTCCAGATAGGCCTCTGGGCGTCCTCGCTAAACTTTCGGGTAGGGGCGAGGATATCCTTGCTTCAAGGCTTCGGCGCATCCTGGGTCGAGCGGGCGATTGGCTCGTGCCCAACGCCGGATCCGCGCGGCAAAGGTCCCAGATCCGCGTGGCGAAGGTTTTCGGCGGCTACGCGTCCCAAAATGGTGGTGAACGTCGGAGATCCTCGAGCAGTCAGGTCGATGTCGCTGTGACAATACGATGTGAGCAATCTCAACTGCGTGGTTCCATATTCACCTTGCTCCGTGTTTTCGCAGCGGGGGGTTGTCGCTGGCCGTTGCCGCAATAGCTGTTGTGGCTGGGGCCGAAGACAACGGTTCCAGTTATGGCCTCGCCCGAGGGAGGTCGAATGATGATGGGCCAATGGGTATGGGCAGCCTGAGGGGGGTAGGTGCGGCTCGGACCAGATGTCCGATCGAATTGACGACGCCCTGCGACGGAGCCCGAATGAATGCCTCGAAATTACGAAGAATGGCGGACGCTGGCTAACGCTCTTGGCGTTACCGTCTACCAGCGTTCAAAGACCGTTTGGATTGCGGCCGGACGCTACCGAGGCCGAGATATCGAAGTGAAAGGCCGGTCGCCAACAATTGCGCTGGCTTTGTGGAAGGAAGCAGCGCGTTACACCGGCTCGGGCAGGTAGTGCGGAACGGCGCGAACAATGCAGGGACGGTTGTCCCGCCCTGCGCGAAATCAAAAAATTCAAAAGCGGCTTGCCTTGGCCCTGCCCAGTGACGAGCCAGGCCACGAATGTCAGGCAAGCCTGGTACCGCTCGCGAACCCATTTTATTCGGGCGATTTCGAAGCAGCCAGACGGTCGGGCTCGGCAAACGGATGCCGGCGGGCGAGCATCCGCGCGCCGGCATCCGATAAGCCTCAGATTTTGTCGTTTAGCCAGCGCCTCCGGTCTTGCCGCCGGTTTCACCGCCGCCGCCGGTCTTGCCACCGGTCTCGCCAGCGCCGCCAGCCTTGCCGCCGGTCTCGCCAGCACCTCCGGCCTTGCCGCCGGTCTCGCCAGCGCCTCCAGCCTTGCCGCCGGTCTCGCCAGCGCCGCCGGTCTTGCCACCGGTCTCGCCAGCCCCTCCGGTCTCGCTTAGCGTAGCGGCCGTGCTAAGGGTAGCGCCGCCGCCGGTCTCGCCGCCAGCCTTGCCGCTGGTCTCGCCAGTGCCTCCGGCCTTGCCACCGGTCTCGCCGGCGCCGCCAGCCTTGCCGCCGGTCTCGCCGGCACCTCCGGCCTTGCCACCGGTCTCGCCAGCACCTCCAGCCTTGCCGCCGGTCTCACCGGACGAACTGACTTTGACACTGGACTCCGCGCCGGCATGAGAAATCCCGACCGTTCCCAGAGCAAAGAATGCCCCCACCAGCAACTTCGCCATAGATGTAATTTTAGTGGTCATATCATCTCCTGATATCCGAGCCCCCCGCATAATTACTAATAGGATTCTCCCGTGAAGGTTATTCAAAACCTTGATCGAATTGGACACATTTAATGACAGTATGATACAAGGTTATTTTTGCCATCGTGCCGATTTAAGTGAGTAATTAAAAGACATTATTTATCATATGTTTCTGGTAATTGTGTAGCAGTCGGCGGAGGTGACGACTTCGACCCTTTCAAAAGGCCAAATATATATGGAGTATCTGATGATTCTTCACGTATAAGGCGTGGTTGGGTCAGCAAATTCCAAGAAAACGCCGAGCAAGCGCAGCACGACGCGCTTGTCCCCCGGCCGACGGTGTACCTTGACCGTCACGGTCGCTTACCACTTTTGGGTGGATTCGATACCACCAAGGGCAATTGACAGAAGTGGCACCCAGGGATGCCATTGGAGGCTCCAAGCGCGGGGGGATCAGGAGCATATGCTCCCGATTTGATGTTGGATAATTCGGCAAACGAGTGATCCAAAACCTGCTCCGCATTTGCCACGGACGACAATCGTCAGTCGAGAGCGGATTATGGACCCTGAACCCGTCGATCATTTGGAATTGACCGTCAAGATCGTTTCGGCCTTTGTCAGCAGGAACCAGGCCTCCCGTTCTGATTTGGTGGATCTGGTCCAGAATGTCGGCCGCACGTTGCAGGCCCTCTCGGCAGGCGCGGAAAAACCCAAACCGAAACTCGTTCCCGCCGTGCCGATCAGCAAGTCGGTGACCCCCGATTTCATCATCAGCCTGGAGGATGGACGCAGGATGAAATCATTGAAGCGGTACCTGGCTTCGATGGGAATGACCCCGGCGGATTATCGCAGGAAATGGGGTTTGCCGCCGGACTACCCATTGGTCGCGCCGAATTTCACCGAATTGCGTTCGCAAGCGGCCAAGAGGATCAGGCTTGGACAACGGCATGCCAGTGATCAGACTTCCGCAACCTGACCCAATGGGCTGCCGCCTCAGGCCTCGACGGCTATGATAGCTTCGGTCGTGTCATTGCAAACTGTCTTGCGCGGATTACAAATTCGATCCGCTGCCCGATGCAATGCCGGCAAACAGCTGGATCGGGGGTGGCTGAAGTGTGGAGATGGCCGCCCACTGCCTCGTAAGCCTGTTGCTGTTTCCTCCCGATCGGCACCGCCATGATTGAAGACTGCAAGGATTTTCCGCAAGGCGTCCGGCTGAAGACGGATTTGTGCATAGTCGGAGCGGGCGCGGCCGGTCTTGCGCTGGCCTCGCAGTTGGCGGGAACGCGGCATCGCGTCTGCGTCATTGAAAGCGGCGGCCTCAACTATGAGCATCGGCGTCAACGACTGTCGCGGGGTCAGTCTGTAGGCAGGCCCTATGAGGCGCTGGACCTTTGCCGAATCCGCCAGTTTGGCGGCAGTACCGGCAAGGCCGGCTGGGGCGGATGGTGCAAGATGCTCGATAGCGTCGATTTCGAACATCGGCATTGGATCCCGATGAGCGGGTGGCCTGTCGATCGCCAGTCGCTGCTTCCTCACTATGAATCGGCCGCCGACTTGCTGGGGATCAAGAACCTGCTGGCTGACGAGCCGGCCTCTGGGGCTCTACGCACGAATGGACCGCTTTTTTCCGAACGCTGCTTTCTCAGCCCCGTCCCGGATCTCGGGGCAACGCTGCGTACAAGATTACGCACGGCAAGGAACGTGCAGGTTATCCTGCACGCCACAGCCCTTCGGCTCGACACCGACGACTCTGGGAGGCGGGTTCGCTCCATCGAGGTAGCCAGCGCACCGAACAATCGATTCCAGATAGAAGCGCGTTTCTTCGTGCTGGCCTGCGGCGGGATCGAAAACGCACGCCTGCTCCTGGTTTCCAACCGACAGACGCCGAATGGGATCGGCAACCAGCATGACCTGGTTGGCCGCTATTTCATGGAGCATCCGCGAGTAAGGTGGGGGAGTCTCCAAGTCAGCCAACCTGACAAAACCGTTGCCCTTCACGTACCCTCGGTCGGGACTCGCATGGCTGATTTGCCGGGGCCGGCGGGCGGCGGCATCAACGATGCATTCGGGCTTGTTCTGCGCCCAGAGATCCGCGCAAGCGAAGGCCTTCTCGGCTCCCGGACGTGGATCAAGCCGGGGCCTTGCGTCAACGATATGGATGGCTCCGAGGCCCTGCAGTATCTTGCCTTCTGGTTGCGCAAGGGTCGCCTGCATCGCGACCTTATCAAGAGTGGCCGTACGATCTTTCGCCATCCCGCGGGATCAATCTCGTCAGGCATCGAACGCATCTGGCACTCGCGCCACCGCGCAAGGCATTTTCACTTCGACACCATCCTCGAACAAGAGCCGGACCCGGAAAGCCGGGTTACCCTGGATACAAAGCGCGACGAATTCAATCTCCCGCGCGTGAAGCTGGAATGGAAGGTGGGACCTCTCGTCCGGCGCACACTTGAGCGGATGCAGACCATCATCACGGAAGAGATGCGGCTGCTGGGCCACAGAAGCGACGTCCAGGCCGGCACCGACCAAACCCCGACTGGGGAAGACGTCTCATACCGCTGGGTCAGGCACCACATGGGTACGACGAGGATGAGCAACGATCCGCGAACGGGTGTGGTCGACAGCAAATGCCAGGTGCACGGCCTCGCGAACCTCTTCATCGCCGGCAGCTCGGTCTTTCCAACCGGGGGAAACGATATGCCCACCCTGACCATTGTGGCACTCGCCATTAAATTGGGCCAGAACCTCCAACAATGCCTTGAGTAAAGATCAAATCCAGGTTGACGGAGCGCCCAATTGACCTGTGGCGACCGTTGTCCGGAGATCGGACTGCGAGCATTTCCGAAGTAACCACTTCGTTCCACAATGGTACATTTGCAGCTTTGCTTGAGCCCTTTGGAGATAGCGGCGAACGTTGCAGCTTTGAAAGTGGCAATGCGTCAAAATATCGGTTTGCAGTATGGGGCATAGACTGCATCCGGCGTAGCCGGCTATCCATCCTGTTGGTGGCTACGCCTTTCGGTGGGGCCGACTCGACGCTTCGACACCTGTCCGCTTCGGTACAGAGCTTCACAAATACGCGATTATATTCACGCTGTGCGTTTTGTCACACCGCGCTCCCAATCCACAAGTTATTACTAATGCATTAAGAAGGTAGGTTCCTAATGGATTAAGGAGGTGGGTTCTCGAAGTTGAATTCTACGTTGGGGTGAATTCTACGTCGCAGTGAAAATTCGGGTTGGGGGTAAGCCATGACAATTCTGTCGAACAACGATCAGCCGATCACTACCGATCTGGCTCTCTATTCTGCTGTTGCCAATACCAATCATATAGGATCCGCTCCCGCACGGGAGGGGATGGAGATCGCGATCATCGATGATCGGCCGCTGATGTGCGACTGCTTCGCCAGAAGCCTCGAGCTCATCGAGCCATCGTTTCGCATCCAACGCTATCCGACCGTCGAAGCGTTCGACGCCGCGAGTCCGGAGGAGACCGATCGGGTTTCGACGGTCTTGCTGTGCGTCATGTGGTCGAACTCTCACGCGGACTATCATCTTGCGCGGATTGCCCATCTCAAGGCAACCAGACCGTCTCTGGGAATCGTGATGCTGTCGGATATCGAGAACTTTGACGATATCGTCAAAGCGGTAGAAAGCGGCACGCGCGGCTACATCCCCACGAGCGTCAGCTTGCAGGTTGCGGCAAAGGCGATCCAGCTTGTCGCGGCGGGCGGGACCTTCATTCCGCCCAGTGTTCTCTTCAGTTCGGGCCAGGCAATCAAGGACAGCCAGCCAGCCAAGCAGCCGCAGGGCGACAACGTCTTTACGTCACGCCAGATGTCGGTGATCGAAGCGTTGCGTCGAGGCAAGGCAAACAAGGTTATCGCGTACGAACTCAACATGTGCGAAAGCACAGTCAAGGTGCACATCCGCAACGTGATGAAAAAGCTGCGCGCCAGAAATCGCACCGAGGTAGCCTATATCCTTAACACGACGCCATATGATGGTGTTACCATGCGAAATTGAGGCATGGGCAGCCGCGTCGGTCAAACGGTGATGTTTTCTTACACGCGGCAACCATGCTGTATGGCATTGTCAGGCCCTCAACTTTGAGGGCCTGCAGGGGGTTTAGACATTTTGCGAGGGGCGAGGAAAGGTGAAACAGCCGCCTGAGCGACATTCCGTTCCGCGGACTGAGAGGGAGGCTGCTCCCGCGGCTGATCGGAACACGTTACAAAGCCTGGATTTGAGCGGTATCGAACATTTCCACGCAGTTCGTCCATCCACCCTGGCCGAGATGAACCGCCGCTGTCATTGGTTCCATCTCGATGACGGTGATGTCTTGATCCCGGCAGGCGAAAAAGTCGATCGGGTTTTCTTTCTTCTGGATGGCGAACTCCGCTTCCCTGTTTACACCCGCACGGGCAAGATCGTGTGGCTCCCATCGGCGCACCAGGGATCGCTCGTGAACGGAGCAGCTCTGAGCGGCGAACTTCCGCTGGTGCCTTATTCGATTGAAGCAGCGGGACCATGCACGATCGCTTCCATCGGAAGTCGGACCTTCCTGGATATAATCAAGAACGATCCCGAGGCGCTTCAAGCCCTCGTCCAGATGTTGGTCGAGCGCCAGCACCTGATTGTCGAGCACATCGTTGAACTCTCGACACTCAGCGTGCGATCGCGCGTTCATAGCGAATTGCTGCGCTTGTGCGCTGAAAATATCGAAGCGGGCGGTTCGGCTGTCATTTCTCCCATTCCCACGCACACGGATTTGGCCAATCGCATCGGCACGCATCGTGAGGCCGTGGCCCGCGAGCTCAGCTACCTGCAGAGTGTCGGAATAGTCCTGCGGCGCGCAAAGGAGCTTCTTGTGCCCGATGTGTCCCGCCTGACGGACTTGCTGGCAAGGTCCGACGATTAATCGGCCATATGGTGGTTTCAAACCGGTGCTGCGGCGGCGCTCTTATCCCCGCAGCCAGGCGGATCGTTTTGTGTTCAAGGCCAGCCACAGCCGCGCGGCACTGGGTTGCGACGTCGAGCGATAAATCTTCTGATGATAGACGAACTCATAGGGCCACAGTTCGAGGGTGCGGTTCGCGAAATGCGTGAGGATCCAGGTGATCGCGCCTGTCACGACAATGAAGGCGCCCATCGAGACTGCGACGTTGGCGGTGAAGAGATGAGCGTGCGAGAAGGCCGCGCGGGTTAAGAAATACGTGTAGGGATGCACCAGATAAAGGCTGTAGCTGACCGTCCCGAAGTAGCGAAGCAGCCGGTTGCCGAGCAACAGCGCCGTCAAGCTGTTCCGCGATACCGCGAGGCAGAAGTAAAGCGCCGTCGCCGCAACCAGCAAGGGCACCTCGGCATTCTGGAAATCGGACCAATGATAGTCGTAGTGGCCGCGGGTCGACAGAAAGACGCAGGCTGCGAAGGCCGCACTCTCGGCAAGGCGGTGATGACCGCGACTTACCCATTCGTATCGGTCGTGGGCGAGGCGGATCAGGCCCCCCGCGACAAAATACAGGGCGATCGGATACCTGGCGATAAAGAGCGCGGCAAGGAGGGTTAGGACGGCCAGGCCAAGCTTGCTAGGGCGACGAACAGCCACGAACACGAACGCTGCCATAAACACGTAGAACCAGACTTCGAAAGTCAGGCTCCATGCATTCGGAGTCAGCTGTTCGGTGCGGGCGAGAAGGTTCAGGAATGTCAATCCAGCCAGAACCGACGTGAGATTGTTGGTTTCAGGATAAAGGTTCGTTGCGGCGTTCATCACGATGAAAAGCACGCTGAACGCGAAAAACAGCGGGTAGAGGCGCATGAAGCGTCGGGCGGCAAACTCAGTTGGACTGTAGCGAATGGCGCTCGGCAGGATGACGAAGCCGCTGATGACGAAGAAAAGACAAACCCCGAAAGTGCCGAAATTCCAGAACGGCGTGATGCCGTCGACATAGCCCGCATTGGAGGCGTAGACGTGCTCTGCCGTGCCACCCAGGAGATGCGCGAAGAACACCATGAGCGACGCGATGCCGCGCAGCCCATGCGCGGCTATATTGAACGAATTGTCGCCAATTGGCTTCACGGATGGCTTCGCTGACGCTTCAGCGGTCAAATGCTGGGTATCCGATAGTCTCGCAGGGCTGGAATGGGTGGCAGCCATCTTGAGCTTTCAAACCTGACCTTGGCAGATCGTTTCACCCTACAGCAGTCCACGTCTTGCAATCCTTGGGGAAATAGGCGGATACCCCCAGCCAAAAGTGGGGGGCAGCCAGGATCACTTGACCGGAATGGTTATACCTGGGCGGGCTGCGGGAGCCGTCGACGGAAGATCCGGTCGAGACACGGATCAAGATCGTCCGGCGTGGTGATCGCGGCATATGCCAGATGGCGGTCGTCGGGAACTGTCCCGGGGATGGGATGCGCTGCCGGCGCCGGATGTGGACGGTGCCCAACCGCAGCTTGGGCGTTGCAAAATCCTTCAGCGGATCGTCGGTCACGCAAACGAGGCGCACGCTCCGCGGCTCTGCCCAGCTTTCGATCATTTGAAAAGCAGGCGGATGCGGCTTGCCGAACCCGAATCCCAAGCGGCCCGTGCAGACAGTAAGTCAAATGCTGTCGAGAATGCGGCTCCTGCCGGCGTCAGGAATGGCCAGTCGCCCTTCGCCCGCTAGTCCGATTTAAGGCACGGACTACCCCTTTATTGCGGGCGGGTATCAGCATGTAGGCGCGCTATACAAGACCAGTATGCCAAGTTACCAAGATCATAGGCCCAGGCTCGCTGCTGATGTGATGTTGGACTCTCGGAAACTCCCGGGGTCGGCATCGCAACATGCAACCCTGGCGGCCCCAGCCTACCGAGCCGACATTGATGGTTTACGCGCCATCGCTGTCGTTTCGGTTGTGCTGTTCCACGCCGGTTTCACCGTGTTCAGCGGCGGATATGTCGGCGTCGATATCTTCTTTGTCATCTCCGGCTACCTGATAACCCAATTGATCGCCAGGGACTTGCGAGCAGGCGAGTTCTCCGTCTGGCATTTCTACGAGCGGCGGATACGCCGCATTTTTCCGGCGTTGTTCGCCATGCTGGCGGTCTGCACGTTGGCATGCGCCTTCATCTTCCTGCCCGATGATTTCAGGCGCTTCGGTCGCAATTCCGTCTCCACGGCGCTCTTCTCGTCCAACATCGGGTTTTGGCTGAAGACGGGTTATTTTGACGGGGAAACTTACGACCAGCCACTCATCCACACCTGGTCACTGGCGGTGGAGGAGCAGTTCTACATCCTGTTTCCTTTGTTTTTGACATCCATCTGGTGGCTGGGAGTTCGCAATGTTCGCATCCTCCTGGCGAGCGCGGCAGGAATTTCGTTCCTCGCGACTGTCATGGTGATGCGGTACGACGCTACTGCCGCCTTTTACCTCACTCCGTTCAGGGCGTGGGAGTTGCTGCTGGGCAGCCTCCTGGCGCTTGGAACCTTCCCACGTCTCGCCAGGCCCTGGCAGTGCGAGGTGGCGACAGGGGCCGGATTGCTGCTGATCCTTGTTGCCGTGCTGGGTTATTCCGATGTGACTTCATTCCCCGGCGTCGCGGCACTCCTTCCATGCGTCGGCGCTGCCCTTGTCATTCACGGAGGAAGTGCTGCGAATGGCTCGGTCACACGCCTGATTTCAACAAGGCCGTTCGTCGGCGTGGGTCTGATAAGCTACTCCCTGTATCTTTGGCATTGGCCGCTGATTGTTCTGGTTGGTTATCTGGCAATCGATCAGCTCAGTTCGCTTCAGTCTGCCGCCCTGGTGGCTGCCTCATTCACGCTGGCGTTCATGTCTTGGCGATACATCGAGCGCCCGTTGCGGGCACCGTCGCGGATAGCCCGCCCAGTGCCCGTCCTGGCTGGAGGCGCTTTGGCCATCGTCGCCGTGGCCATGACCGGTTCAGTCATCTATCTGGACAATGGCTGGCCAACCCGCTTCTCCAAGGATGTGAATGTGTTGTCCAGCTATGCTTTGTCCGCCAACCCCGAGGCGGATGAATGCGCAAACGTGTCTCTTCAGCTCGCTGCCAATTCCCCCTGTACTATAGGCGCCACTGCCAATGCCCGGATCTTTCTATGGGGAGATTCTCATGCGGGGGCGATGTTCGGTGCAATGTCGGAGCTGGCCACGCATGGCGCAAGCACGGTCTACGGCGCGACCCCGCGCTGTCCCCCCCTCCTGGGCGTCGGAACGGACCGAAATTGCATCCGGGGCAACGATTTGCGGCTTAGATACGCACTCGGCCACCCCGAGCTGAAGACCGTCATAATCGCTGCCAGATGGTCGCTTTATCTCGAGGGCCGCGCGATCGAACTTGGACCAGCGGAACGAAACGGCAATCTTCCGCAGTTGCAGGACCGGGATGGCGTTCAATTCGACCGGTTCTCCATCGAGGCGCGTCACGCGTTCGAAACATCGCTCAGGAGAACCGTGGGTCGGCTCCTGCAAGCCGGGAAAAAGGTGGTCATCGTCTACCCCGTCCCGGAGGTGGGTTATGACGTGCCCTCCACGGCTGCCCGGCTCGTAGCGCAGGGTCATGCCCTGCGGGGCCATGCCCTGTCCAGCTTCAGCATACCGGAGAGCCTCTATCGGGAACGACAGCAGATTGCGTTTGGTATTTTGGACAGGCTGGGCCGACATGTCGGCCTCGTTCGCGTATATCCGACGCAAGTACTCTGTCCGCAGGACCGCTGTGTTGCCATAATGGATGGGAAACCGCTGTACTTTGACAGCCACCACCTCAGCATTCCGGGTTCCAGGACACTCGTGCCATTGTTTGCAAGAGCTTTGCGACGAGGCGCCTGACGCCTCGACGGGCACCAGAGCAGCTCACCGTTTCACGGAAACGGCAAACCGCTCCAACTCCTTGTTTTGACGCAATTCCCCAGGGAAAGCGCTGTGCGCTTTTCCCGGGAAAACCGTTTCACACTTTTCCTGGAATTGTTCTAGCGGAGGTGTCGGCGGCCCTGAGCGTCAACGATGGTATTGTCTCCGACGTTGGCGCTGATGTGCGCGCCGTTGTGGATCAGGCAGTCGGCACCGATCTGGACGCCCAGCAGCACGGTTGCGCCCATTCCCACGACAGTCCTCGCTCCGACGCTCACGCCGCCGGCGAGGATGGCGCCCGGGGTCAGGTGCGCATTGTCCTGCACGATGCTGTCGTGGCAGACGATACTTCCCTGGTTGACGATGACGTTGTTGCCGATCGTACAGCGCGGACCGATGCTGGCGCCGGCCAGAATATGACAGCCATGTCCAATCCTGGTTGCCTTGGAGACGATCGCGGAAGGATGGATCACAGGCGGCAGAACGAAGCCCATGGCCAGCGCGCGTTCGAACATCGCCCGCCTGACCTCGCTTGACTGCGCACCCCCGATGCCGATGAAGGCGTAGCGCGTGCCCTCGGCGAGCAAACGCTCCAGGCACTCTTCCGTACCGATCACGGAAATGCCGCCGCAGACGTGCTGCCCAACGGGCAGAGCCTGATCGGTGCAGCCGAGGATGTCGTATCCGGATCCATCGAGAGCATCGATCAAGCAGGCGGCGTGGCCGCCGCCACCGATGATGACGGCTCGCCGCAGGGACGCGGAAGGAATGACGGGCTGGAATTCGTCCGGTCCCGCCACCATGGCCCCGGATCGGCGGCTGGCTGCCGCGCGCACCTCGGCTTCGCCGATGCGGCCGTTGGAGGGACTGACATCCGCAAGGTCGATCCCGAGCTCGGACGCGGCCTTGCGGGCCTTGGCCGTTATCGCGATCTCGTTGACGCCGGCAGTGGCCGTGCTGGCCATTGCGGATGCGGCGTTCGCATTTTCGTTGACGATTTCGCACAGCACCGCGCCGACAGTGACGAAGTCACCGACCTTGCTGTCGAGCCGGCCGATAATCCCCGCCTCCGGAGCATAAACCTCAACCGCGGCCTTCGTGGTCTCGAGGACGAAGAGAATAGCCCCTTCCTCGACCCTCTCACCCTGCGCGACCCTGATTTCGATCAGCTGAAGATTGTCCTCGTTGGCGTTAACCCGCGGGGCTTCGACAAGCACACTCATGAACGCTTAGCCTCTCGTGAACAGATCGATGCAGGCCGCCTGGATGGCGTTCACACCCGGCAGCAGATCGTCCTCCCATTCGCGGCTGGAGGGAATCGGATGATCCGGTCCGGCCAATGCGCTGAAGTGCTTGACCCGGCCGATCAGGGCTCGGGCACATTCGGATGCGAAGCCCCAGCCGGGAGAGCCTTCCTCCACGGCGATAACCCGGCTGCAATTGCCCACCTGGCTCAGGATATCCTCGCCAGGAAATGGCGACAGCTGTTCAACGGCCACCACGGCGGTCGCGATTTCCTCCTCTTCAGCGAGCTTGTTTGCGGCCGCAACCGCGTGCTCGACGCAACCCCCATAGGTCAGGATCACGATGTCTGCATCCGGCGGAGATGGAAGCGCGGCCGCGCCGAGCACGGGCCTCGAATACATGACCTTGTTTTCGATGATCAGGTGAGGGGATCGGGAAGCGAAGGCCCGATGCAACAGCGCACCCGGATCCGCATACTCATGCGTGGCAAGCACTGTAAGGCCGGGCACGCCGCAAAAATGCTTTTCCAGACTTTGCGAGTGCGTCGGCCCGTAGCCGCGCCGTCCACCCATGGGTGCGCGGATAATGATGGGGACCTCAACCTGATCGTTATACATCCAGCGGAACTTGGCAGCGTGATTGATGATCTGGTCGGCGGCTAGGGCGATGAAATCTCCGAACATCAGCTCGACGATCGCAGGCCTGCCTTTGAGGGCCAGTCCAGCCGCCATGCCGACAATGCTACCCTCGCTGATCGGCGTGGTCCAGACCCGATCCTGATAGGCCGAGGAAAGTCCCTTGGTGACTTTGAATGCGCCGCCATAGGGATCGATAATGTCCTCGCCCAGGATCACCAGGCGCAGGTTGGCTTCCATGAGATCGTGAAGCGCGCGATTGATCGATTCGACGACACGCATGGGTCAGCCTCGCGCCATGGCGGCCGCGGCGGCGGATTCGACCGCGCGGTCGACGACAGATCGACAAAAGGCGTCGATCTCCTCGAAGTTCGCGACGCGCCGGCGCATCGGGGGGATCGGATCCCTGGCTCGAGCTTGCTCGAGACGCAAGGCTGGCCGAGTGTCGTCTCCCTTGCTGTGGGGGCCAATCCGTTCGGTTCGCAAGTAGAGCCAGCAGGGGCGGGATTCGGCGCGGACATAGCTTACCGCCTCTTGGGCAAGCTCGCATATCTCGACTGGATCGTTGCCATCATAGGCGAACGTGCGGATACCGAACGGTTCGGCCCTGGCGACGATCGAACCGGAGACGGTCAGATTTTTTGGGGTCGTCTGGGCGATTTCGTTGTCCTCGATCACAAAAAGGACAGGGGCGCCGAAAATGGCAGCGAGGTTCAAGCTCTCGTAGACGGCTCCCTCACCCATCGTGCCATCGCCCAGGAAGACCACAGCGACAGCGCCCTCGTCCTTTCGCGCCAGCGCGCTGCCAACCGCTACGGGTGCTATGCCCCCCTGGATGCCATTTGAGTGGAAGTTGCGGAAACACAGATGCTGACTGCCGCCGCGTCCCCCGCAAATGCCGGTCACTCGTCCCATGATCTCGGCGATCAGGCCTTCGACTTCGCCCGAATAGGCAATGAAATGACCATGGCAGCGGTGGTTGCTCCAAATAATGTCACGATCCCGGTCGAGGGCGTTCACCACCCCCACCGCGTTGGCTTCCTGTCCAATGGACGTGTGCGTCGTGCCGAAAAGGAGCCCCTGGGAAAAAAGATCGAGCAAGCGCTCCTCGACGAGCCGGATGAGCATCATCTGCTGATAAAGCCGGACCTCCATCGGCAATTCGAACCCGAGCAGCGTATGGCCTGCCTTGGGAAGGGCAAGGTTCTGCAATGCCGAAGACGTCACGATTCTCAGCTCTCCAAGGGAAGACGCTGGAACGTCTCTATCTTTCCTGATCGCATGCTCGTTCATCATGCCGCCTCGAGCTGGCGAGCGGCCGCCACCAGGATGGATCGCGTCGTCGATGCCGCCGCCGTCGTCTCCTCGGTCGTCCAGGACGGATCGACCAGGAAGGCTATGCTTGTTTCCCCGAGCTGCCGCGCGACCGGAAGACGTTCGGGAGGTGCCACGCCGGCATCCGCGAAGGCATGCTCCAGATAAATCTCGGAGCAGCTTCCCGAGAAGCATGGAACGCCTGCCGCATTGATGGCCGCGATCAGCTCGTCACGCGACCATCCCGAGGAGAGCATCTCCGGCTTGATATAGAAATAGCATCGATACCAGGCATGCCGGTGCGCCGGATCGAGCCGGGGCGCGCGCAGCATCGGCAAATCAGCAAGCGTCCTTAGCCAGATGTCGGCATTTTGCTCGCGCTGACGAACCCAGTCGGGCAGGCGTTCGAGCTGCCGCAAGCCGAGCACGGCCTGGATCGATGTCATGCGCCAGTTGGTGCCGATGCTGTCATGCAGCCAGCGAAACCCGGTCGCCCGATGTGGGGCAAAGACCAGATTGTAGTTCTTGCCATGGTCCTTGAGACTCCAGGCGGCGAGCCACAATTTCCTGTCGTCCATCGCGACAAGTCCACCCTCACCGCCGGTCGTGATGATCTTGTCCTGGCAGAACGAAAACGCCGCTATGTCACCGAAGGAGCCGATTGGTCGTCCGTTGTATTCGGCTCCATGCGCTTGGGCGCAATCCTCGATGACCTTGATGCCGCTGCGCTTTGCAAGTGCCATGATCGGCGCCATGTCGCATGGCCACCCGGCGATATGCACGACAATGACAGCCTTTGTTCGCGCCGTTATCTTCGGCGCGATCGTTTCGGCGGAAAGGTTGCCCGAGATCGGATCGACATCCGCGAAAACAGGCGTAGCGCCGGCAAACATGACGCAAGCGGCGGAGGCGACGAAACTGCGGGGCGTCACGATGACCTCGTCGCCGGGGCCGATGTGGAGAATTTTCATGGCAAGATCCAGCGCGAGCGAGCCATTGGCCAGCGCCACTGCATGACGTCGGCCGAGGCTGCGCGCATAGGCTCGTTCGAAGGTCTTCACATGGTCGCCTGTCCAGGCGTTCACCCGGCCCGATCGCAGAACCTCGACCACATCGGCTATCTGCTCTTCGTCGTAGATTGGCCAGCGTTTCATCTCGGAACACTCCAGCTAGAACTTAGATGACATTTCTCAGAAGGACGAAGGCCTCGGCCGCCCTCAAATGGACGGCGGTGCCCCTGACAATCGCCAGCGCCCGCAAGGTTTCGATCGAGCGCTCGTGCGGGAAGGCCTTTATCTGCGAGGCGAACATCGACGCGGCCTCGAGTTTGCGGGCGAGCGTCGCTTCGATGTCCATGAAGACGTTCGGCACGAAACTCGGCGTCACATAGGGTGCATTCCAGTTCGTCTCGGACACCGTCTCGTAGGCCATGATCGTCCGCGGGTATTGGGCTTGCACGGGACGAGCCGCTACCAGTGACGACAGGAAGATCAACTGGTGGTCCATGTGCACATCGCCGACGAAGGGGATAAGCAGCGTGTCCGGCATGACCTCCCGCAACAGGGTCTGCAGTGCCGTGTTGAGGGTCGTGTGCGGCGTCTCGGCGATCTGGGCTGCCGGCAGGTCGAGCCAGTGCGTCTGGCGTACGCCCAAACAGGCATGGGCCGCCTTCGCCTCACAGCGAACCCGTTGCGTCATCTCCTCGGTGAAGGCCGGTGGGCAGCCTCGCGTAACCACGGCAACATGGACTTCGCCGCCTTCTGCAGCCACCCGGGCTATCGTGCCACCACACCCCAGGACCTCATCGTCCGGATGCGGCGCGATCACCAGAACTCGACCGAGGGCAGGGCTCATGACCGAACCGTCCCGGCGGGCATCGCCTTCACAGCGTGGTCGACATGGCGGCGGTCGACGCGTTCGCCAAACAGTGCGACCTGCACGGTCAGAACCAGTATGCGCAGGTCGAGCCACAGGCTGCGGTTGCGCACATACCAGAGGTCAAGCGCCAGCTTCTCGCTGTTGGTGAGACGGGTGTTGCCGTTCACCTGTGCCCATCCGGACAAGCCGGGACGGACCGTGCCACGAATACGCCCCAGCTCGCCGAACTCGGCGATGGTGGCCGGGAGCAACGGGCGGGGCCCTATGAAGGCCATGTCGCCCCTGGCAATCGAGAGAAGTTGCGGCAGCTCGTCGATGCGCATGGAGCGCATCAGCCGCGTGGCTGGAGTCTCACGCAAGGCGTCGGGGAGCAGCGCGCCATCCGCATCTCGCCCCTCATGCATCGTGCGAAACTTGCAGATCATGAAGGGGCGAGCTCCCAGCCCGCTGCGGGACTGGCGGAAAAACAGTGGACGGCCCAAGCTCGCCCAGACAATCGCGGCAGCCACGATCCATAGCGGCAGGCTGAGAACCAAAAGCACCACCGAAGCGATCCGGCTGGGCATTGCCCGGCCGAGCGGCGCTCGCGCAGCCCAGTCGGCGGAACGGGCCATCGGGTTGCTCAGGCCGATCATTGCGTCGGTCCGACCTGGACCGTGGAGGGGGCAGCCGCCGCGGTGGCGTCCAGACGGTTTGCCATGTCCAGGGCACCGTCCAGGCGGTTTATTGACACCAGGATCGTGTCTCCGGCCGCAACCGGGTCGTCGAGGGTCACGACCTTCGTGGCGGTCTGGCCATTTACCTTGCGGCGGATCTGGTACGTGAACGCGATGGTGTTGTTGGTTCGTGTCTGCTCCGCGGCCAGTGAGCTCAACAGCAGGATCTGCTCCTCCGTCGACTCGCGAACCGCGATCAGACGTTCGATTTCAGAGTTGTGGGCTTGAAGATCCGTCAGCGCCGTGTGCGTCCAGATCTGGGTGGCATCGTCCAGGTCACGCTGCAACTGGCTCAACTCTCGGCGCACCGTCGAAGCCTGATTGTAGATTTCAAGCAGATGCGACTGCTGCGTGGTCGCCTCGCGCTCGGCGTTCGAGAGGTCTGTAATTGTGACGAGACCCTTTTTGTTGAGGGCCCTGATGCGATCGAGATCGGCTTGCGCCGAAGCGATCACCGTCTTCTGGATATCGGAAAGCTGTTGAATGTTGGTGAGGGCGACGTTCACTTCGTCGATCCCCGCCGAGAGCTGCTTGCGGCGTGTGCTCAGCGCGTGTTGATCCGTTTCAAGGATGCGCTGCTCCGTGGGAAGCAGCGTTGCGATCAGACTGGCATTGATGAGGCCTTTGATCTTGGCCGGCAGATCCAGTTCCGAGATCTTGTCGCTGTTTGCCAATTGAGCCTTGATGCGCGCCGCGGCGATCGCTTCCTTGGCGATCTGCACCACGCTTTCATCGAGGGTTCCGCGCAGCCGGGCGCGCGTCACCACGCGGTCCTCGGCAGTGGCTCCGCCTGTCGATTGGCCGCCGGCAAGCGCCACCGCCTGCTCGACATTCAGTGCTGGCTGGTAAGGAAACGAGCCCGGCGCCTTGACATCCCCAAGGACGAAAATCGGCCGGAAGCTCACCACCGCCAAAGAGATACGGGGATCGTTGAAGAACTGACGGTCGATGAAGGTTTTGCGAATCTGGCCGAGGGCTTCCGGCACTGTCAGGCCGGCGACCTCGAAACTGCCGATCAGCGGAATAATGACGGCGCCATCACTGGCCACTGTCAGCTGTTCGGCAGGAAGCGAATCGTCAATGAAATCAAACGACACTACGTCGCCGACCGAAAGCTTGTAGTCATCGCCGGTGGCGGCCCAGGCAGCAATCTGGGAACCCGCAAGGATCGCCGCAATCGCGAAAACCGCAATCCCTGCGTGCCTCAACGCCTTCGCGACGAATGTGCTGGTCCAGGCGCCTATCGGCCGCCCGCTCCACCCGGCATTGCAATAAAACCCCATAGCAGCCCGCCACACAAATTTCCTGTGAAAGACCCTAGCGACACCTGCGCGAGCACAATGAGTCATACCTTTGGTGGAGCGGTGATAACCTTCGGTCTCGTGCCCACCCAATTTGGCTAACTGGATGTGAGCCGCAACCAACGTATGGTGCGGCTGGGTACTGTCGGCCGATTGAACGCTTCCTCGTGGCGTAGCGTTGCAGACAGCTGGGAAGCTTCCGTGCACACGAGTGTTCTTCACACTATAACCGGTCTCAACGTCGGCGGTGCCGAGATCATGCTTGCCCGTTTTCTGGGCAAGCTCGACCAGGATCGCTTCTCGTCTTCGGTTCTATCCCTGCTTTCTCCCGGACCGTTGGCTGCACAGGTGGAGCATACAAAATCCAAGGTCATTTCGCTGGACATGGCGGAACGGCCGCGTCCGGGCGATGTCGTTCGGCTGACACGGTCGATAAGCAGGGCGGCGCCCGATCTCCTTCACGGCTGGATGTATCATGGCAACGTCGCGGCAATGCTCGGTTCGGTGCTAGGGCTCAATTTCTCACCGGTAATCTGGAGCATCCACCACACGATTCGCGATCTCGCCGACGAGAAACCGTTGACGCGCCAGCTGATCCGGCTCTCGGCCTGTCTGTCGAGCCGCACCAGCGCGATCTCATATTGCTCACGCGTCGCCGCCGCCGATCACGAGCGTCTGGGCTTTGATCCGCGCCGCAGGGTGGTCATCCCGAACGGGACTGATTGTGATCAGTTTTCTCCCTCGGCCGACGCCGGCGCGAAGCTGCGCCGCCTGTTCGGCTTGCCGCCCGGACGGTTGATAATCGGACATGTGGCACGGTTTCATCCCATGAAGGACCAGGTCAGCCTGGTCCGGGCCATCAGCCGTCTGTTGGCACTGGGGCACGACGTTCAGGGCGTGTTTATCGGAGACGGACATGCCGACGGCCCGGTGCGGCTCGCCGCCCGTGAGCTCGGCATAGACGACCGCATTACAACGCCGGGCATCCGCGGTGACATCGCCGACCTCATGCCGGGCTTCGATGTCTACGCGCTTTGCTCGGCTTGGGGTGAGGCCTTTTCCCTTGCCGTGGGCGAGGCGATGGCGAGTGGCGTGCCGGCGGTGGTTACGGAGGTCGGCGACTCCGGCTGGCTGGTCGGCGACAGCGGAGTGGTCGTTCCGCCGGGGGATAGTGACGCACTGGCCGCGGGATTGATCAGGCTTCTAGACCTCAAGCCGGCCGACCGCCGCGCTTTGGGTCAGCAAGCCCGCAGCCGCGTCATGGAGAACTTCTCTCTTCCACTTTACGTCGGTCGGCACCTGGAACTCTACGAAGCGGCTCTGGCGCGCCGTCGCCGTATCCCGGATCGATAGGAGCGATTGGTGGTTGCTGTGCATATGAATGGCCGAGATCACCCGCCGTCCGCCGCGGACAATGCGGCGCGCCGCAAGCGGATCGTCGTGGTGGCGAGCCTGACGCGTTCGCTTGTCAATTTTCGCATCGAGCTGCTGAAAGCCATGGTCGCCGCGGGGCATGAGGTCATCACGCTGGCCCCGGATGCGGATGAACAGGCGATCGCCAGGCTCCAGGAAATTGGCGTGGCCTTCCGACAAATTCCGATGGCCAGGGCAGGTACAAATCCGCTGGCCGATCTGCGAACGCTCAAGGCGCTTTACAGGCTGATGCGCCGCTTGGCCCCGGACATCGTCCTGGCCTACACGATGAAGCCGATCATCTATGGCGGGCTGGCCGCCCGCCTTGCCGGAGTCCCTCGGCGGTTTGCGCTCTTTACCGGGTTCGGCTTCATATTCAGCGGCAGCATGACGGGACTGCGCGCAACTGTTCTGCGCCGATTGAGCATTGGTCTCTACCGCTCGGCGCTTGTCGGCTGCGAAGCTGTTTTCGCCTACAATGATGCCGACGCTTCCGACATCAGGCGCCATGGGATGGTCTCTGCGACGACGCCGGTGATCATGGTTCCAGGTTCAGGAGTGGACCTGACGCTGTTTGCCGCCAGCCGTCCACCGTCGGGACCTCCCGTCTTCCTTCTGATTGCCCGCCTGCTTCGCGAGAAGGGGATTGCCGAGTTTGCCGCCGCCGCGCGCATCCTGAAAACCAGGTACCGCACCGCCCGTTTCCAGATTCTCGGGCCGTTCGATCCCAGCCCTCTCTCCATCTCGAAGGCCGAAATGGACGAGTGGACCAGGGAAGGCGACGTGGAATATCTCGGCGAAACACACGATGTCGCCCCCTATCTGACTGCATCCACGGTGTTTGTGTTGCCCTCCTACTACCGGGAGGGCATTCCCCGCAGCGCGCTGGAGGCTTTGTCGACAGGCCGGCCAATAATCACGACCAACGCGCCTGGCTGTCAGGAAACGGTCATCGACGGCGAGAACGGTTTTCGGGTCGAGCCACGGGACGTGGATGCTCTCGCCTCGGCGCAGCGGGCTTTTCTTGAAGATGAGCATCTCGCGGCAAAAATGGGCGCCAATTCAAGAAAGCTCGCGGAAGAACGCTTCGACGTTCACAAGGTGAACCACACCTTGCTCGAGGCTATGGGAATATAGCCGGTCGAGAGCGATCGGCTCCGCGGCCATCGACAGTCAAACCGACAATCAAGCGGGGAAATAGCGCTTTATCTGCTGCCGTCTCAGATAGGCTTTCCGCAAGGCGCCACGAGCCAGTTGGAAAGGGTCGACCCGATTCAACACCCAGCCGATCGATGGGCCGCCGGCGAACCGCAGGCGCTCGACAACCTGGGAAAGAGCCTCTTGCGTTGTGCTGTCGCATGCGGCCACGACCACGATGGTGTCCACCGAGGCGGCAATCCTGATTGCATCTTCGACAAAGAGCACGGGCGGTGCATCGATGATCACCACGTCGTATTCGAGCCGGAATGCCTCCAGCAACTTGGCGAGTTGGCTGGAGTTGAGCAATTCAGGCGAAGTGTGATCGTCGGCGGATGGCGCCAGCACATCCAGTTGCGGAATTTCAGGCAGCGTCTGAACGATTTCCGCCAGAGCGCAATCACCGTTCAGATAGTCGTTGAGTGTCTTGCTGGCGGAGCCAAGCCTCATGGCGCCGTGGAGGCTGCGGGTTCGCAGGTCCAGATCGATCAGCGCTGTCAGGGCGCCATCCATCCCAGCTGCCATGGCAAGGCCCATGGCCGTCGTTGTCTTGCCTTCCTGCGGCAAGCCGGAGCTGACCAGGATAATATGTTTGCCTCGCCCACCATTCATCCGGGTGCAGGCACCGTAAAGCGATCGGAACGCGTCGGAAAAAGCCGACCGCGGTTGCGACAGCAAGGTTTCAAGCGGCGGCAGCGCGCGTTGCAGGAACTTCTGGGGCAACTGCGGAATTGACGCCAGAAGGGGAGCGCGGATCAGCTTCGATACCCGTCGCGAATCCCGTACCCGCACATCCATGCTTTCGAGGGTCAGCACGAGGATCAAGGCCAGGACAAGCGATGCGGTGAAACCGCCAGCAACCATCAAACGAAGCTTGGGAAAGGAAGGACTCGTCGGGATCTCAGCGTCGGAGACGGTGCGCACACCAGGCGCGACCGCTTCTGAAAACGGATCGAGGCTGCCGAGCCTGCCGGACACGAGGTCGTAGAGCTTTTGCTCGGTTGTCAGGTTGTTGTTGAGCTCACGCAGCTTTGCTTCCGCCAGGCTCCTTTGGCGCAGTTCTTCGTTGGAAGTCTCCAGGCTCTTGGTGAGCTGGTCGACCCGGCCCTCGTCGACACGGACGTCATTTTCGAGGATGGCAATCGTCCGCAGCATCTCTTGAGAAATCATCGCACGGACGGCCGCTATCTTTGCATCGGCCTCCTGGACCAACGGGTGATTTCGACCGTAGTTGCTGGCCAGCTGCGCGCGGTCCCTCATTGCGGTCGCTTCGTCGTTGCGCAGCGACGTCAGAAAATCCGACGAGAGCAGGGGATCGACGCTGGCCCCCGTGTCGCCAGTCTTGGCCGCAAGCCTGACCTGGGCGAGGCGCGCTTGCGCTTGCGTGTACTCACCTCTGGCGGTGCTGAGCTGCTCGTTTGCCTGCTGGATCGAGGCGCGCAGCAGATCATCGCGCGGATCGCTGGAGACACCATGATCATTCGCGTATTTGGCGATCTGGCCTTCGATCGCGGCAATCCGTGACGCAACCTCGGTCGATTGCTGCCTCAAGAAGCCGACGGCGTCCTTGATGTCCTGCCGCTTGTTGTCACGAGACCATTCCACGAACAGCCTGGCCGTTGCATTGGCTATCTTGGCTGCGGTCGCTGCGTCGTCGTTGAAGAACGAGATCGTCATCGCCGCGCTTTCGCCAGAACGATCAACCGACAGGCTCGCCAGATACAACGAAATCGCCCGGTCCTGCTGCACAGCCTTGGGCGGGAGAGACGTATCTTGCGCGTTGCCGCCGGTGACAAGAGAGAAAATCTTCTGCGGTACCCAGGCGATCAAGCCGACGGCCTGTGACAGCACTCCAGTGCCCGAAGTCCCACCGGCTGCGGCTGGGGGCAGATAGGTGTTGAAGTCAGGATCCTCGATGAGGTCGAGCCTGTCGACAACCAGGCTGGCAAATACGCGAGAGGTGATCAGATCCGCCTCGGTGTCCATCCGCGACTTGTCGGGCTGCTGGTTCGGCTGCGCCTGCGCGGTGTCGAGAGGATTGGGGTTGTCGGTTTCGACAACGATCATGGAGCGAGCCGTATACGTCTTGGGAAGTTCGAGGGCGGCGACAAGAGCAAGAGCGGTGCCGGCAATGATGAGCGCAATGATCAAGGGGAGGCGTCTGCGGAAAAGAGTGTAGAGCTCACGAACGCCGAATGTTCGTTCCTCCAATGGCTCGGGCGAATCCTGAAGGAATGGTCCCAGTCGGTTCCACACGCTGTTTTCGTCTATCAAGCTCACAGATTGCGCCCCTTAGATTTATCCTCGTCGGTCTCACCGGTCTTCCAAAAGCCGAGTTTCGAGACCGAACCCAAGCGACAAGTTTTTACCATGGATGCGCGGGCGCGAGCGCGTTCAAGAGGCTTAGTCGCGGCAACGGTATTATCCGAAAGGATAGCGTGGTTAGCCGGGGGCCCATCTTGGCAGATACACCGAACTGCATGTCCATGAGGCTGGTTAAAAGAAGCCTCAAATAGATTTCAGGAGTGAGGATGAATCACGCCGGGGTCCCTCGCGGGTACTGGGCAAAGCCCGACCGCAGGCCGGCTGCTCCGACCTTGCCAAAGGTGACTGGGAGAATCGGGCTCTGGTTGGCTGCCGCGTCCGTCTTCCTCGCTCCCTTCAACATCCTGCGCGTCGACACATTCTACTTTACCGCCAGCGACGCCTTCGCTCTGGCGGCTGTCTTGGCGATGGTGCTCGGGAAATCCTTTCCGCTCGCCCCCTTGGCGGCAGGGACGCTTCTGTGGAATGCCGGGATCGCGCTGTTGTGTGGCATGCTGCTGCTAAGCAGCCTCGTCGTCGGAGATCCAGGGCGAGGCTTCATCATCTCGGCGCAGTATCTGTACGCCTACTTTCTCCTGGCCTTCATGCTCGTGTCGCGCCCCTGGGCCGAAACCGTTGTCTTGATAAAAGCGTTCACCTGCTCGATCGCCTTGATGTGCCTGCAGGGAATAGTGGTGATCGACGTCCTCAAGGGACAAGGCTCGAGTTTCGTCAGCGGCAATGGCCGTTTTGTCGGCTGGGTCGAACGCGAAAACGAATGTGCGTCGCTGATTGCACTCGCGGTTCCCCTGTTGTTGTGGATGGTGGCCTCGGGATGCGCACGGCCTCGCTGGGCCTGGATCGGAGTGCCGCTCTTTGCGTATGGTATTGTTCTGACTGGATCCAATACTGGCCTGATCGGTCTCGTCTTCGCGCTCACCGTCTTCGTTGTCATGACCGGCTCGTGGCGCCGGATCATCTTGCTGGCGGGATCGTCCTTCGCCACCTTCTTTATCGCCGTCACATGGGGCCGCGACTTTCTGCCAGCCGTCTTCCAACGCCGTGTGCTGAATGCGTTGCAGAATGGCGACATCGACGAGGCTGGCACCTTTGCGGACCGTATGCGGCTTATCAAGGAGGCCATCGGCAAAGCGGACAACAATTCGCTGCTTGGCATCGGTGCGGACCAGTATCGACAGGTCAGCGAACTGCATGCTCCTGTCCACAACACCTTTCTCTTGATATGGGTCGAGGCGGGGTTGCCTGGGTTGATCGGCTTTCTGCTCCTGCTGGTAGCCGGCATAATCGTCGGGATGCTTGCTGCCAGGCCTCGCGAAGGACGAATAGCCGCCATTTGCACGCTGGCGACGGTCCTCCTCTTCGCAGCGTTGGCCAATGCGCTGCCGCATCTTTACGGTCGGTTTTTTGTCGTGCCTCTCCTGCTTGGGATAGCGCCCAGTGTTGCGATTTTGCGCGACGGCCCGGCTCCAAGATCGGTCGCCCGCTTCCTTCGTCGTGCTCGCTCCGAGCGGGTTCGTTTGCAGCCTGCCCAACGCAGACCGATCTGAGGCACGCCAACTGAGCTTGCCAACCTCACAGGGCCTAATCGACGCTGACGGAAGACCTGGATCAGGATCTGCAAGAGCTAGCGGCGTGCAGTAACTACTTGCCCGATGGTGACGCTTCCGGGGAGATAAAACGAGCGAGGGCGAACACGCCGTCGACGAAATCTTCCCCCTGGATAAGCCGACCCACGACCCAGCGTCCCTGGGCATCCTGGCTATCGATGAGTTGGCGCACTTTCGAACTCAGTTCGTCAGCGCTCAACTCATCCGCGGCACTGATCCACAGCTGTTGAGGGGAAACTGTCGAGCCACGCTTGGCAAGCTCCAACCGGGCGAAAACCGGCTCGATCTCGGCACCAGTTTTCATGCCGTAGTGTTGCCAGAGGTTCTTGTAATCGAAGGTCACCTTGCCACCATCATCAATGTAAAGCGGCCGATTGGTGTTGAGTTCGTAGAAACGTGCCCATTTGCCATCGGGCAGGCGCGCCGCCTTCAGCCAAATGGCCGCGGACACCGCAGCGTCAAGCAATCGCGCATCCTTGTCTTGTTCGTTCAGCTCGATCAGGTAATCGATGTTGCCGGCGGTTTCGCGCGAGACGACGCCAGGCGGCTCGAACTTGCGGCCCCATACTGGCTGCATCGAACGATCGTAACCCTGCGCCCAGCCCTGTTGTGGCTCAGGCAGCTGGGCCGCAAGGAGAAAATCACCGACCTTCTCCGCTGTCTTGAGATATGCGGGATCTCCATATGTGCGGTAGGCGTTGAGAAAGAGACGACCCATATCGCGAGGAAGATTGTCATTGATGATGAAGTAGGGCGGACTGTCAGGCTTCTGCCATTCGTGAGACCAACTGGCAGGGATACTCGCCTTGGCTGCTGTCTCTACGTCCGCACCAGGCGCGGATCCAGTGAAGAAGACTGGAAAGGCCCCATTCGGGTACTGCGCTTTCATCAGTCGGCGGAGCGCCTTGTCGATGCAGGTGCGGACGTCCGGATCCGAACCGCCGCTCGCCCGGTCGAACCACATCAGAAAATTCAGCACGCTCTGTGTGTTGTTGTCGTCGAGTACGGTCTCGTTGCGATGCGGATTGTCCTTGATATCGTGACAAGACTTCCCGCTCACCTTTAGTGCGCGGTAGCACCATGTCGCCGCCTTTTGCGGGTCGGTCTCGATCTTGTAAAACCATCCGCCGGATTCCAGCTGCGTATTCACCAGGGCCGTCGCAACGACCTGGGCAGACTGAAGCCATTGCTTGTCGCCGGTAACTTCGAAAATGCGCAGGAAGGCAGCTCCGACAGCCGGCGTGCCCGGCGGCTGCACCCAGCCAACGCTCGCGGGCACGGCACCGCCTTCGCCCACCCTTTTCAGGCCATCGAGCGAATATTTCCATACATAGGTTCCCGCTACGCCGAGATGATCGCGGAAGTAGGAGCCCGCGCGCTCGATCGCGCGCCGCGCCTCGGCCACGGTCGGTTGAGGTTCTCCGGCGAGTGCGGTACCGCACGACAACGCGACAGCCAGAACCAAGGCGATATGTCTTGGCACGGCAGCGCTCCCGCCGGGCATCAAGCGGCAGCGTCGCGTGGAGGCATGGCTGCCTTGGCCGAACCGCGTATCACATGAGGCACGAATGACGCCGAGGCGGCCGCCGCGGGTTTTGCGTCCCCCCTCCGGTAACTGGGGAGGAGCTCGGCAACGAGGTCTAACACTCCCGCGGTGTCGCCAGCCCTGGCCAAGCGGCGCAATTGCGAAAATGCCTTGCGAAGCGTGTCAAGCGGCACCGGGTTGGGCACGGCGCCCAAGACCCCGGAAATCGGAACGTCGACACGTCTTTCCCTCTCGTCAAAAAGCTCCTCGAACAGCTTTTCTCCAGGCCTGCAGCCAACAATTTCGATCTTGATGTCTTCGTCCGGCCGATACCCCGCGAGCTTGATCATGCGGCGCGCCATGTCGATGATCTTGATCGGCGCGCCCATGTCGAGAACGAAGATTTCGCCTTGGCCAAGTTTCTTTTCCAAGCCGTGGGCCGATGCCTGCAAGGTCAGCTCGACCGCCTCCCTTATCGTCATGAAGAAGCGTTTCATCTCCATATCGGTCACGGTCAGCGGACCGCCGCGGGCGAGCTGGCGCTTGAACAGCGGGATCAGCGACCCGCTTGAACCCAGAACATTGCCGAAGCGAACAGTCATGAAGCGGACCGGGGTTTCGCTCGCGACAAAGGCGAGGTCCAGGGACTGGCAATAAAGTTCGGCCAAACGTTTGGTGGCGCCCATGACGTTTGTCGTGTTCACCACCTTGTCCGTCGATATCTGGACCATTGCCTTGGCACCGCAGAGGCGGGTCGCTTCCGCCACGTTCATCGTGCCGATGACGTTGGTGAGAATGCCCTCGCAGGGATTCAACTCGACCATCGGCACATGTTTGAGCGCCGCCGCATGGAAGACCAGGTCGACGCTATGTCGCTGGAAAATCTCGCCCAGGCGAACTGCGTCGCGCACGTCACAGATATACGGCTTCCGGCTCACACCCGGAAATTTCTCCGCCAGCTCCAGATCGATAGCGTAGAGATTGTATTCGCTGTTATCGATCAGGATCACTTCGGCAGGACCAAGCGCGGCAATCTGCTGCGTAAGCTCGCCGCCGATCGAGCCTCCGGCGCCGGTGACAACGACGCGACCGTTTTCGATCATTCGGGACAGCGCGCCTTTATCAAGCACCGCCTGCGGCCTCTCCAGCAGGTCGGTAAGTTCGATGGGGCGCAGTTCGAAGCGACTCTCGTGTTTGGGATTGCGCAGTTCCAGGACGGGGGCTGGGCGAGAAACGGCAATGCCCAGCCGTTCGGCCCGGTCGATCAGCGCGTCGAGCGCCGGGTCGACGAGACCAGGCATCCTTTCGGTGAAGATCACGTGCCTGGGCTTGATGCCGCGAGCCTCAAGATCGCTGACGACCGCGTCGAAGTCTTCGATGCTACCAAGAACCGGCACGCCCCGCAGGAAATAGCCCTCTGTCGTCGCGCCCCTCTCGAGCAGGCCGACTGGCCAGTGGCGAGCATCCTGGTCCCGCTGCAGGGCACGAATGTAGAGGTCCGCGGCATCGCTTGCGCCGACCAGCAACACCGGTACCATATCGCGTCCATTGCCTGCTCTACTCGCTGCCGGACCAAATCGGCGTACCTCGAGGAGCTTGGAGCGGATCCGAACCGAAATGAGCATCGGCACCAGCAAGAGTGCCTCGATCACAATCACCGAGCGGGGAATTGAATCGAGCCGTGTCGCTACAAACATCACGAACACGAATGCCAGCGATGCAACGAGCACCGCGCGAACGATGCCGAACATGTCGCCGATAGACGCGTATCGCCAGTTGCGGGTGTAGAGGCAAGTCACCGGAAAGATGACGACACAGGTGAGAAAGAAGCAAGGGAGCGCGAAAAGCAGTGACTGGAAGCTCTCGGGATTGTTGACTTCGCCATCGAGGCCCAACCGCATGAAAGAAGCGAATGACAGCGCCGCGAGAGCCATCGACAGATCGATGACGTAGAGAGGAAGATTCTTGCCAACGGCCTTGGTGCGCCCGGTCAGACGTCGACGGAAATATGAAAGGACATGAAGGATTGTCCGCGGTTTGCTGACAAGACGGCCTAGAGCGATTGCGGAGGCTATCAAAAGGGATGGCCCCCCGAGCGGACCGACTGTTTCCAGTGGTTGTTCTAACTGGCTCATTACCAGGACCTCGACAAAGCTTCGCCGTCGCGCGTCAAGAGAGCGCGCTAAAATGAACGGCTGTTGAATTCGCGGACACAGATCCACGCGTGCCAACTCTTGTTCATTCAAGAACAAGCTGGCCCGAGCTCATCTGTCTCCGAGGCTAACGACTTTATGGTTGCTATGGAAAGCCTTGCGGACGTCCGGCGCAACACCTGCTTTTGTGCATGAAGCAACTACCCAGATCACAAGAGAGACTTTAGCGGGCTCAATCCAAAGAGGTACTTCCTCCAACCTGGCCCAGCCAGCCCGACAGGTCCCGCTGCACCAGCGCACCCAACTTCTCGACATCGGCCGCATAAAAATTGACCAGTCGGGATCGCAGCCTCGGGGTAAACGGCGGATAGGCAATCTGGCCGGCCAGTGCGCCCCGTGCGGCGGCGAAAACTGAACTGTCCCTGAAGGGACGAACCAGCGGCTTCAATGGTTTCATGATCTTGCGCAGCCGCGGCCCAATCATTGGCTCCCTGCGGTCTTTCACCTTTTTCGCCACGGGCACCACCGCCGTTTCGGCCGCGGGGAGGCCCAGAAACTGCCTGACCTTGCTCAAATGCTCCACAGGCCTTGCCACCATTTCCTCGAAAAAGAGAACCTGCACCCGATCCTTCGGATAGAGATCGAGATAAGCCTGCAACTGCGCGCAGTAGAGGCCGCCGACAAGAAAGCGCCCCAGGGAGCCCATGCCCGCATCGAGATAGGAATCTATGTCACGGCCGACCTCGCCGCGGCGATAGAGCATGCAATAGTCTGAATAGGCGCGTTCGACGGGGTTGCGAAGCTGTACGATTAGCCTGACATGCGGCAGCAGGTCGTGAACCCTTTGTGGAGCAGAGGGGGTGTCCAGGTAGGAATTCGACTTTTCGCCTACGAGTTGTCCGGCTTGGATCTCCGGAAACTGGCTGAAGTACCAGTCGTCACCTCGATCATAGAAGCGGCTGAAATAGTGCAACTCGGGATCTGGCATGCAGACGGCCGGATCTGCCTGCAGGGATTGCTGGAGCCAGGTCGTGGCACTTTTTGCCGCGCCGATAATAAGAAAGTCGATGTCTTGCGCCTGCATTTATCAAACCCTTATGTGCCGATCTTGACTTGCAACGTCACGCGCCAGGTTGGTGCCGCGAAGGGGAGTGAAGCACCCCTTCGTAGATTTCCGTGACACTTTCGACATGCTGGTCGGTGCCGTAGGAGACGAAGGCCTGGTCTCGTGCTGTCTGGCTGATCTTGGTCCAAAGCAGCGGGTCCGAGAGCAACCGCCACAGCGGCTGCATGAACCCCCCGGCGTCTTCGGGGGCAACCAGGAACCCTGTCCGTCCATTCTCGATTGCCTCGGGATTGCCCCCATGATCGGTCGCAACCACCGGCGTGCCAAGAAACATCGCCTCGATCAGGGTTCTTCCAAAAGGCTCTCCGACGGCGGGAACGACGAGAACATCCGTGGCCGCCAGGAAAGGCTCGATCGGGCTGCGGAAGCCCATGAGGCGGACCGTTTGGCCGAGCCCGCGCTCGGCGCAACGCGCCTTGGCGGCGGCTTCAAAATCCTGCGAGCCAGCCGGCGAGATCCCGAACACGCAACCGACAATCGGGATTTGGGGATACTCGCTCGCGAACCGTTCAATGATGTCGATGAAGAGAAGGGGGCGCTTTCGCTCGATCAGGCCACCGATGAAGCTCAGGACTCGTGTGCCCGGCTCGAGGCCGAGCTCGTCCAGGAGTGCGGCCTTGGCGGCGGCCCTGTCAGGAATTGCCGATGGGTGATCGAAGGGGCTGTGGATGACGCTCAATCGTCCATTCAGGGACCTGATCGGATGTTTCGGCCGCGAAAATCGGGACACTGTCACCATACGATCCGCGATCAGCGGCCCAAGAACGTTGGCGCCCTTCGCATCGGGATCGCCGCGATGATGCCAAACCAGCCGTGCGCCCGCCAGCCGTGCGGCAATGCCCCAGTTGACATGCGTTCTGCCATCGTTGGTATGAACGATGTCGAACCGTTGCTCCCTGATGAATCGGCGCATGCAGGGGAGCGTGGTGGTCAGGTAGTTTGCGATGTCGCCTAGGGTCGTTCCTTTCGCCGGCAGCGTTTTCGACAGCGGGAGCCCCGTGAAAGGTTGGCCCTGTCGTTGCAGAAAGGTCGCCAGGGGTCCGGTCGGCTCCTGCAGCACCAGGACCGGCTCGACCCTCGATCTGTCCAGATTCTGGATAAGCTTCAGTGCCGAGATGTGACTGCCCCCGATATCGTCACCGACAAATGGAAAGCAAACCCGTATCGGCTCCTGGCCAGCGCCATCGCTCATCGCCCGCTACCCGGTTGCGCTTCCGAGATAACAGCCTCGGTCAAGATGGCTGACGATCAGCTCCGCGGCCTCCTCGGCGTTCAGATCCGGGGTAATCGTTATGTGCGGAGCTTCGGGACGCTCATAGGGACTGCCAATGCCGGTGAAATTCTGGATCAATCCGTTTCGGGCGCGTTTGTACAGGCCCTTTGGGTCACGACCTTCCGCCACCTCCAGCGGCGTATCGATGAAGATTTCGATAAATTGTCCGGCGGCAAAGAGGTCGCGCGCCATCCGGCGTTCCGCGCGGAATGGTGAAATGAACGAAGCCAGCACTATCAACCCGGCATCGACCATCAGCTTGGCGGCTTCTGCCACACGACGAATGTTCTCGACACGGTCAGCGTCGGTAAAGCCAAGGTCCCTGTTCAGGCCGTGGCGAACATTGTCGCCATCCAGAAGATACGTGTGCTTGCCGATTGCATGAAGACGCTTCTCCACGAGATTTGCGATCGTTGACTTCCCGGCACCCGAGAGGCCGGTGAACCACAGCAGCGCCGGTTTTTGGCCTTTGGCGATCGCTCGCGCGTTCATGTCCACGTCCAGCGCCTGCCAATGGATATTGCTTGCCCTGCGCAGACTGAAGTCAATCATTCCAGCCCCGACCGTGTGATTGGTTATCCGGTCGATGATGATGAACGCGCCGGTTTCATGCACTCGGCTGAAAGGGTCGAAAGCAAGCGGCGCCTGGGTCATTATATTGACGAAGCCGACTTCGTTCTTTTCAAGGGTTTTCGTGGCGAGCTTCGCGAAATTATTGATGTCCACCCTGTGTTTTATATGCGTGACGCTTGCACCTACGGCGCTGGTGGCGAGCTTGATCAGATAAGGACGGCCGGGGATCAACGGATCGTCATGCATCCAGAGCACATGCGCCGCAAACTGATCGGACACTTCCGGGCGTTCGGCCGCGGCTGCCAGAACGTCGCCGCGGGAGACGTCGATCTCGTCTTCGAGCGTCAGTGTGACCGCCTCGCCGGCGCCTGCTTCGGGCAGGTCTCCATCCTGGGTGACAATACGCTTCACCAGGGTCGTCACGCCTGAGCGCGCCACCGCCACGCGGTCTCCGGGCCTTACCACCCCGGCTACAATGGTGCCGGCAAATCCGCGAAAGTCGAGGTTGGGACGATTGACCCATTGCACCGGCATGCGGAAAGGGGCGGCGCGACGGTCGCTCTCCACCTCGATCGACTCCAGGTATTCGATGAGTGTCGGCCCATGATACCAGGGGAGTTTCGCACTTCTGGAAAGAACATTGTCTCCATAACGGGCGGACAGGGGGATGGCCTGCAGCGAAACGAAGCCGAGCGGCTCCGCAAAACTTCGATAGGCCGTCTCGATCTCGTCGAATACAGCCTGCGAGTAGCCAACCAGGTCGATCTTGTTGATCGCAAGAACGACGTGCCGGATTCCGAGCAGGGAAACGATGAAGGAATGTCGGCGGGTCTGGTCGAGGATTCCCTGCCTTGCATCGACAAGGATGATCGCAAGATCGGCGTTGGAGGCGCCGGTGGCCATGTTGCGGGTATATTGCTCATGGCCGGGTGTGTCGGCGACGATGAACTTGCGTTGCTCGGTGGCGAAGAAACGATAGGCCACATCGATCGTAATGCCTTGTTCGCGCTCACTGGCGAGGCCGTCAACGAGAAGGGCAAAGTCGAGATCGTCGCCGGTCGTGCCGTGCCGGCGGGAATCCGCCGCAAGTGCCGCAAGTTGATCTTCCATCAGCAACTGGGTGTCGTAGAGCAGCCTGCCGATCAGTGTCGACTTGCCGTCGTCCACGCTGCCGCAGGTGAGGAACCGCAACAGGCTCTTCCGCTCATGGGCATGAAGGTAGTCCGAGACGGTCTCGGATTTCGACGAAACTTCGAGTTCCTCGGTTTGAGCAAAACCCAGCATCAGAAGTACCCCTCACGCTTTTTCTTTTCCATTGACGCCGCCTCGTCATGATCGATCAGGCGGCCCGATCGTTCGGAAGTCCTCGCGACAAGCATTTCCTGGAGCACTTCGGGAACAGTCGCGGCAGTGCTTTCGGTGGCCGCGGTGAGTGGGTAGCAACCAAGGGTGCGGAAGCGGACAGAGCGCATTTCGGGCACTTCGCCCGGGCGTAGCGGCAGACGGTCGTCATCCACCATGATCCACTGTCCGTCGCGTTCCACGACCGGGCGCTTCGCCGCAAAGTAGAGCGAGACGAGGGGGATGCGCTCCCTCATGATATATTGCCAGATATCGGTTTCGGTCCAGTTCGAGAGGGGGAAGACGCGAATGGATTCTCCAGCCTTCAGCCGGCCGTTGTAGAGGTTCCACAATTCCGGACGCTGGTTCTTCGGATCCCAGCCGTGGCTGTCGCTGCGAAGCGAAAACACTCGCTCTTTCGCGCGGCTTTTTTCCTCGTCTCGCCGCGCCCCGCCGAAAGCGGCATCGAAGCCGAACGAGGACAATGCCGATTTCAACGCTTCCGTCTTCATGATCTGCGTGTAGATCGATGAGTTGTGGGTAAAGGGCGTGATGCCCTCGGCGAGACCGGCTTCGTTGCGACGCACCAGCAGGTTCAAACCAAGCCGCGCAACGGTCTCGTCGCGGAAGCGGATCATCTCCTTGAACTTCCAGGTCGTATCGATGTGGAGCAGGGGAAACGGCAATTGCGACGGGTAGAAGGCCTTCATCGCGAGGTGCAACATCACCGCGGAATCCTTGCCCACGGAATACAACATCACAGGGTTACGCAGCTCGGCCGCCACCTCTCGAATAATGTGGATCGATTCAGCCTCGAGCCGCTGCAGATGGGTAAGGGACGGCGACGAGGGACTGGGGCGTCGCTGCGCTATGGGCAAAGTGGCTAAAGCTTGAGGTGCAGGAGTCATCTAGATTGCCTTTGAAGAGGAAAGACTTGCCGGATTGAGGCCGTCCGATGGCCGTATTTGCCTGTCGGTGTGAATAGTTTTGAACGCTTGTTGCAATGAGAGCGCCAAACCTGTGGTCCACAGTATGCCCAAGACGATGTGGGCGATGTTGCCGCCCATTGCACCGATCCGCGGGATCAGCAGGAGTGCCGTCACGTGGAAGGCGACAGTCGCAAGGACAACGATTCGCAACACCTCGCGCTGCTTGCCCATGGCCAGCAGCGCGGATCGGGCGGCAGAGCCGGAAAGCACGAAGGCGACCGCCACCATCTGCACGATGACGAGATTGGCTGCGCCGAGAAAATCAGGCCCTGCGGTCCAGATCAGCAGCGGCCGAATGAGCGCCGCGACAACCAGGATGCAAAGGATTCCAAAGACGAGCAGCATGGCTTCGGCTTGAAAGATCGCCCGCTTGAATTCCTTGATGCTTCCCTTCGCCCAAAGGCGGGCTACATCAGGATAGAGGACATTCTGCACCTGGGGGCCGACTTGCTGGCCGACGCGTCCTATGCGCTTGGCGATTTGGTACAGGCCGGCTGAAGCCGGGTCGGCGAGGAAACCGACCAGCAACGTATCGAGTTCCTGCGCGCTCACGCGCAAGGTGAGCGAAATGTTTGAAGACCACGCGAAATTCCAGATGCCAGGAAAGCGGCTTGTGATTCCGGCCAGGGGCGCGCGCAGGATATTGTGGACGCCCTGCCGGTGCAGCGCCCGCATCGTCAACGTCAACAGCGTCAGGGAGCCGAGTATCTGGGTTCCTCCCCAAACCGCGGCGAAATAGACGAGATCAGCTTTGAGCAGCACGCCGAGGAGGCACAGCAATACCCGCAAAACCGCGTTGAGCAGCTGCCCATAGGCCAGGAGGCGGAAGTTGCCGGCCATGCGCTGCACCGCGACCGGAACGCCTGAGATCTGGAACAGCAGGACGCTGGAATACAGAACGAGAAGATGCACGATTTCTGCGGACCAACCGAAGAATGGTGCGACGAGAAGGGCGACGCCCACGGCGATGACCCAGGCGCAAACGGCGGCGCCAACGTCGATAAGCAGGCCGAATTTCATGAGAATGCGCAGCCCATCGCGGTCTTCGGACGCGTTCAGGCCCGCCGCATATTTGATGATTGGCTGCCAAGATTGGAAACTGACAACGCGCTCGACGACCCGCGTGAACGCGATAATCAATGCAAGCTGGCCATAGTTTGCCACGCCAAGTGCTCGCGCCGAAAGCGTAAAGGCCACAAGCCCGAGCAATGAGCCGAGAAAATTGCCCGTCAAAAGGTGTGCGATGTTGGCCAGGCGCGTGCGGCCGGCGCTCCTTTGTTTGAGGGCCTCCATCACACGTCCAGCCAGTCCTCTGATCATCGCAATCGTTGCCAAACTCACCCCACACCCCGTCTTTGCGGAGCACACAGATCCCAAGTCCACGCCAGAGCACTGCTGACGCCTTCCATCATCGGCGGAAAAGAAGAACCCGCCACAACCAAGTTCGGCTCTGTTGCAACCTCAATCAGTCAGAACCCGATCATTGCTACGACTGATGGCCTAGCCCATTAGCGGTAAGGAATTCACGGCCCGCCGGACCTGGTCATGCATCTGAATTCAACCGCTTCCGTCACTCGCGCTGCGGGTCTGCCCGCTCGCGCCGGATTGCCAGGACGATCGAAGTTGCGCGCACGGACCGCCCACCGGGTTTCAATCCGATGGCACGCCTTCAATTGTACCGCGAGAAATGGGTTCCACCGCGGCAAAGCAACTCCTTCGCGGCCGGGGTCAACCATTCGGTGCAGGTTCGCTCAATCAGCTCGGCCTGTGCGTCCGTGAGGTAGTCGGCGAAGCCACCGACCTTTCCGCGACGCATGCGACGACTTTCCGCATCGCCCCGGTCATAAACATGTGCCGGCAGGCCCCCCGCCACCTCATGTTCACGCATCGCTTCAAAACGGGAAGCCTCGATAGCCTCCTCAAGGTCCGGCGCGGACGGGACATGCCCGAGAAACCGCAGAATGCGCGAGGATGTGCCGACAGGGTCGTCCGTCAGTTCTTCATAGCTCAACACGGCATGCCGGTGATGCGTCAGGCCCTTCGCCCAGTTGTTCAGATAGACAATGAGAGCGGGCAGACCTTGCCGGTAATCATAGATGAAGGCATCCATGTCGCCTTCGAAGCGATGCTTGTGGCGCGTGGCGTGGAAATAGGCCGATACGACCACGTCGCGCGGATCGCGAACCATGAAAATGACTGGCCGGCGAAAGAACAGCGTTCGCCTGTAGTCGAGATGCGAAACGAGGATGAGCGGCACCCGGGGGCGCTGTTCCGCGTAACGGAAGGCAGGAATCCCGCGCTCCGGATCAAGGTCGAAGTTCGGAAGAACTTCGAACATGCGGAAGAGATCGACATTCCCGTCATGCGCTGTCCGGCTGAAATAATCCGATAGGATATGCCTGAACCAGGTTCGCCCCGATTTGGGGTAGGAAACAAGGAATGCATCTGCCCCGGAGCCAGCCCAGGTCATTTTGATGCGTGTTTCCATCTTGCGCAAAGCGCGACCGGTGGTCAGCATGGCGAGAGCTCTTTGTTGCCGCGCGACGCCAGGGCAGCGCGAATGACTTGGTCCCAGTTCTGCATCACATATTCGGGAGTGAACCTGGCAGCACTTACTCCCGCCGCCGCGCCTAGCCTCTGGCGCAGGTTTTCATCGCCAAGCAGCCGTCGCAGGCCCGCCGCGAGCGCATCGACATTTCCGCTTTCGACGAGAAGTCCGTTCTTCTCATTTTCAACCATCTCCCGAGGCCCCCACTGACAGTCGAAGGATATGACGGGCAGGCCGGCTGCCATGGCCTCCAGCAGCACGATCCCCCAGCCCTCGTAGCGGGACGAAAGCACGAAGGCATCGGCGGTCTCCACCCAGATGCCGGGTTGGCTGGTTATCCCGGGCATTTCAAGGCAGTCGTGCAGGCCCAGGCGATCACGCTCGGCCTCAAGCTCGGCGCGGTCAGGACCCTCGCCCCAAATTACCAATTTCCATTCGGGGAAATCGCGGCGGATGTTGGCGAATGCCTTGAGCAGAAGGTCGAAACCTTTCTGCGGGACCAGCCGGCCGACGGCGACGAGCCGGTTGCCGCCCCGGCGCGGTTTGCCTGCCGCGGGAAGATCGACCGGATTGGGAATGACCCAGCTTCGCTTGCGCATGGCAGGGCTGAAGTAATTCAGCGCTCCATTGGTCATCGTGACCAGTCCGAAGGCCGATGGATAGAGCTTGGCCCGAAGAAAGCGCCAGATCGGGCCCACGTCCTGCAGGGCAGGATTGTTGCGCTCCGAAACCACAACGCTAAGGCCGAGCCCCCGGCTTGCTGCCAGCGACATCACGTTGGTGCGCGTGAGAAAACTCAGGGTCACATCCGGGGCCAGCCTCTTGAGCGCTCGGCGCAGCAGAAATATCCGACGCGCGCTTGCGACAATTGCCCCTAACTTCGATCGTTTCACCTGTGGCAATCCCAACCGCTCTATTCTGACCGCTGGATCGAAACGATAGTAAGGCGGGGGACCGGGTGGCTCGAATGTAACCAGAGTCACGAGCCAGCCTCTTGCGGCCCACTGGTTGGCGAGAACGTTGACGACATGTTCGGTGCCGCCGGCGCCCAGTCCAGGCAGCACGATCAGCACATGCGGCCGGCGCGAGCCAATGCGCAGACGCTCGGCCGCAACGGCATCGCCATCCAGAAGTGCCAAGCCGACGCCGACGCCATAGTCCATCGACCGTTCCAATCCCAAAGCCCCGATCCCCTTACTATCCGGCCTTTTGTCTCTCGGAAGAGTTGGACATTGGGATGCCTCGCAGAGGATCGGTTACCTCTAAAGGCGGACTTGGGCGTAGAAGCGAAGCGAACAATAGAAAAGGGCAGCGTCCGCTGTCGCTTGCGGCCGTGAATTGGAGTCAGGATTTCATGCGCATAGCCTTTGTCGGCGCGGTGGAAGGATCGCGTGTTGCTTTCGATGCCCTCGTCGAAGCGGGTATGCCGCCGTCGCTGCTCGTCACCCTTGCGGTCGACGCTTCCGCACGCCACTCCGATTTCGTCGATTTGGCAGGTCCGGCGCGCGCAGCGGGAATAGAAGTCCACCTGACCAAGAACATCAACGCGCCCGACACAATCGCGAAGCTTCAAGAAGGGCAACCCGATTTGACGCTCGTGGTCGGCTGGTCGCAGATCTGCCGCGCCGAATTTCGTTCTGTCGCCCGCTTCGGCTCGGTGGGCTTCCATCCGGCGCCGTTGCCGCGCTTTCGAGGCAGGGCGGTGATCCCCTGGACGATCATCGCGAATGAGAAGGAGACTGGGTCGACATTCTTCCGGCTCGATGAAGGCGTCGACAGCGGTCCGATTGTGCTGCAGAAGCTCTTTGCCGTCGCGCCGGACGAGACCGCGCGTTCGCTCTATGAAAAGCACAAGCAGGCCCTGTTGGAGATGACACCCCTCGTTGTGTCGGCGATCGCCCGTGACAATGGGGTAGGTGTTGCGCAGGACGACTCCCTCGCCAGCTACTGTGCCAAGCGTTCGGCGGACGACGGGATCATCGACTGGACGCAGCCGGCCGAAAGTATTCTGCGTTTTGTCCGTGCTGTCGGCGATCCCTACCCGGGCGCCTTCACCCTCGATGCCGGGGCCAAGATCGTGGTCGACAAGGCACGCATGTTTGCCGGGCGAGGGCGCTACATAGGGCTGACTGGCCAGGTGCAAACGCATACCGACAGCGGTTTTACCGTGCTTTGCGGCGACGGAGAAACCATTGAGGTGACATCCTGGCGCGGCGCCAGCCCCAAGATACACGCCAAGCTGATGTCGGCCTGAGAGGGTCCCATGTTGGCCCTCCCCGTGTACCACGGTCAGACGCGCGGAATCCAAAGCAGCGCACATGGGCGCCCGGTGATTCCGGTTTGCGACGATCCCTAGGCGGCGATTGTCGGCCGCGATGGCCATTCTTCCAGATACCAACGTATGAAGGCAGCTACCCCATCCTCGACACTGGTCCGAGGGCGATAGCCCGTAAGCGCCTCCAGGAGGCGAGGGTCAGCATAAGTCGCCTGCATGTCGCCAGCTTGCATCGGCTGCATCTTGCGGATAGCGCGTTTGCCAAGGCAGTTCTCGATTGTCTCGATGAAAGGCAGCAGCCCGACCGGCTCGCCGCCGCCTATATTGACAATACGCCACGGCGCCACGGGCGACAGCGTGTCGACGACATCCGGGCCAGACACCGGCCGGCCAGCCACAGGCACGCATCCGATGAGCCGGACGATGGCTTCGACAAGATCGCCGACATAGGTGAAATCGCGTTTCATCCCACCTTCGCCATAGACTTCGATCGGACGCTGGTTCTCGATGGCGTCGACAAACTTGAAGAGCGCCATGTCGGGTCGACCCCAGGGGCCGTACACGGTGAAGAAGCGGAAGGATGTCGTTGGGATCTGGAAAAGATGCGAATACGAGTGTGACATCGCCTCCACCGCCTTCTTGGTGGCTGCGTAGAACGTCAGCGGCCAATCGGTCTTGTCAGTCTCGACGAACGGGGTTTGTTCATTCGCGCCATAGACCGAACTGGTGGAGGCCAGCAGCAGATGTCTTGGCTTCAGATCACGGGCAAGTTCAAGGACGTTGAAGGAACCGACCAGATTGCTTTCGGTGTAGCTTCGCGGGTTGTCGATCGAGTACCGCACGCCAGCCTGCGCGGCCAGATGGACAATCACATCGGGCATGGCCGAGTCTGCCGCCCGCCGGAGGGCATCCATGTCTTCCAACTGCCCGATATGGAAGCGAAAGGCGTCGTACCGCTGCAGCAAGGCATTTCGGGAATGCTTCAAGGCAACGTCGTAGTATGGCGTCATCCCATCGAAGCCGGTCACGGAGTGACCTTCGTCCAGCAGGCGGCGCGCCAGATGGAAGCCGATAAATCCCGCGGTTCCGGTGACGAAATACCTCATTCGGCGGCCGCGGCAAACACAAGGCTGTCCCCTGCCACCCCCTCGCCGATGTTCACGTATTCAAAGCCATGCTTGCAGATATCGTCCCGCCTGTAGATGTTACGAAGGTCGACCACGACGTGCTTCGACATGGTGCGTGACAGTCGTGCAAAATCCAGGGCACGAAACTGGTTCCACTCGGTGACAATCACCAGGGCATCGGCACCCTTGGCGCATTCATATGCTCCTTTCGCATACTCGACGCTCTCGCCAAGCATGAGCCGTGCCTGTTCCATGCCTTCGGGGTCATACACTCGAACATGTGCCCCGAAATCGATCAAGGCCTGGATAATCGAGAGGGAAGGCGCGTCACGGACATCGTCTGTGTTGGGTTTGAACGTGAGGCCGAGTATGGCCACTGTCTTTGCTCGCACATTGCCGCCGCAGGCCAGTACGATCCTGCGGGCCATGGTGCGTTTTCGCTGGTCGTTCACGGCGACCGTCGTTTCGATTAGCCGCAGCGGCGCGCCGCTGTCTTGCGCCGTCTTGACGAGAGCCAGCGTATCCTTCGGAAAACAGGACCCGCCATAACCAGGGCCCGCATGCAGGAATTTCGGACCAATGCGGTTGTCGAGCCCGATGCCCCGCGCCACCTCCTGCACGTTCGCACCCACGTTCTCGCAGAGGTCCGCAACCTCGTTGATGAATGTAATCTTGAGCGCCAGGAAGGCGTTGGCCGCATACTTTATCAGTTCCGAGGTGCGACGTCCGGTGAACATGATCGGCGCCTGGTTGAGATAGAGCGGCCGGTAGACTTCCGCCATCATTTCGCGGCTGCGTTCGTCCGACGGCAGACCGATAACGATCCTGTCCGGACGTTTGAAGTCGTCGATAGCAGCTCCTTCGCGAAGGAATTCCGGGTTCGATACGACTGCCACATCCGCCGCCGGATTGCTGCCGCGAATAATGCGTTCGACTTCATCTCCGGTTCCTACCGGCACCGTGGATTTGACCGCGACCACCGTAAAGCCGCGTACCGCCGCCGCGATTTCCCGCGCCGCCTCGTAAATATAGGAAAGGTCGGCGTGACCGTCGCCTCGCCTCGAAGGCGTCCCGACGGCAATGAACACCACATCCGCGTCTGCGACTGCCGGCGCCAGCGCACTAGTAAAGGCGAGCTGCCCTGTCGCGGAATTCTTGCAGACAAGTTCTTCGAGACCTGGCTCGTAGATCGGCATTCTTCCAGCTTGAAGATCGACAATTTTGGCCTCTGCCTTGTCGATGCAGACGACTTTGTGACCAAAGTCAGCCAAGCATGCCCCAGACACAAGACCGACGTAACCTGAACCAACGATTGCAATGCGCATGAGCTCGCCACTCTGATGATGATATCCTTCTTCGATTAAGCCAGTAGCGATCAAGAAAATGGAGCGCGAAATCGGATATGGCATTACCTCTTCCGAGACCGCCCCGATCTGAAAACCCCGGCCGGCGCCATTTGATTGCGCTAAATGCGGATAGCCTTCCAAAGGGGTTAGGCCCGGGCGACACCTCCCCGCCAAAACGCCAATGAAGGATATGTGCTCGGATACCTTCAGCACTTGTTGGCAAGCGCTGAAGAAGTGCTCACTGGGACCCGTTTCCGTCCAGCGCCTTTACGAGGCTGCATTGAGACGAGGGAAATTTCGCTGCGTTTGCCGCAGCAAACGCTTGATCTATGGCTGATTTCCGGCTCACGCCATTGTGCAGGAACATTTGCCCTTTTTTTCGAAACAGACCTCGTTGCTCGCAAAAGACGGCAGCTGACCAACCCGGGCCGCTCCGATCAATCGAATTGGATATGTACGAACAATCGTCGGGCCGGGACGATTTCTTCTGGCATCCTGCCAGAGCTTTCTGGGCCGCCTCCACGCCGGAGCGGTGTCCCCAAACTGCGGTCCAACTCCCGTCTATTGATCCGGATATCGCCTCCCAGGCATGTTTGCCAGGATCAAACCGCATCAACTGATTGAACTCCTTCTTCGTCAAAGCGCTGGTCTGCGGCCGCTTCGTTTGTTTTTGCCATGCCCTTAAGGCGTCCAGCGTTCGCTGATCAATCTTGCCATCTGGAATGCGGGACAGGAAATTACCCTCGAATAGCTTTGCCTGGGCTTGAGAGACCTCTGTCTGGTTCAGCTCCGACTGCGCAACGGAGCGCTCCGGCATCACCAGCAGCGCCAGGCAGAACGCGGCGACGCTCACACGGCGACTTTCCATCTCTCCCTCCGCTCTGGCTATATCGGTTGTAGCTGTGCCCTCATTGCCAGTGGCCGCAATGGAACCTGCCATCGAGCGAGGTTCCATTGCGGCGGAAATGCCGGACAATCAAAGTGCGTAGTTGGCCGCACGGTTTGTCTTCGAACCGTCACTTGCGGCGGCGGTCGGTTTTGCGAAGAGGAAAGCCCCATCCCTGGAGACCAGATCCGCCGGCATCATCTGGAATTCGCGCTGCGAATGCGGGACCTCCAATTCCCTGTCGACGATATGCCAGAGGTTGTCGAAGAACGACCCGTCGGCGAGCCGCAAACTCCCCCCCTTCAGCGGCTTCGTGGACGAGAAAACTGTTGCGGGATTGGCCCACATGTCGGCAATCGCCACGTCGTAGTAACCAGGATGGGCGGCGTTTGGCTTGATGATGGCGAAGGGCGTGTTCTTTTCAGGCCAGCCTATCCGTCCCACGGTCAGGCATTCGCCTGGCTCGGGCAATCTTGCCTTCACCAGATAGGCCAGTGCCGCATCGATGCCTCCGATTTCCGAAACGACGTGTGCCGTCAATCCCGCGCGGGCCAGCTGCATCAGCTCTCTGGCCTGTTGCTCGTAAATACCAGCCAATGTCAGGAAAGCCAGCCATTGCTGGTGCGGGCAGTCATCCTTGGCCTGGCAGAGAAGTCGCCCTGCCTCCAAGGCGGATTCGATCCTTCTTTTGTCCGCTTCCGCGAACGCTTCTCGCGCCGGACGAATGTGTTCGGCTAGCTCCATCAGTTCCTTTGAAATGTTCTTCATTTCCTCCCTCTCCCCGATCGATATCCAGCCTGCACCTTATTATTACGTTGGTTTGGCGTTGTGTAGAACTCGTCCAAGGGTACTGCGCGAGATGCTATCGAGGCTCAACCAACCTATTCCGTCGGGCATGGCTCCACTTTTGGCTGTAGCTGCCTGTTGACCTTCGTGCCGACATTCTACTGATGAACTCCGCATGTCGGGCATGGTAAGTGCTGACGCGGCAAGCCGTTGCTTGGGATGTCACGCCGCATATTTATGCAGGCGCTTGTTCCCGGTGGTAGAGTATGAGCGATTGAAATGAGGCCGACCTTATCATTTCGGGGAGGGTGCCTACCCGACCTGACCTAAATGTCCGCGCACTAAGTGGTAGTCGCACGACCCCAGAAATTCCGAATGGCGATGAAGGATGAAATGCCACTGGGCGAATAGACGTAGTGGCAGGGATCGTTCAAACAGCTTGCGCATACAAACCGCTTCGAGCCATAGCGGATGCAATCTTGGTTGAGCGAGAGGGACTTCCCTGAACTCGATGACCGCAGCATTCGTAACCATAGCACCCGCTCCAGCGGGGTGGCGGTTCAGACAGCCGAGTGTCATTCCGGGTTTCGGATTGACGCTCGGCTTCTCGCTTGCCTACCTCACACTGATCATTCTGATACCCTTGTCGGGGCTGGTGTGGCGCTCGGCAGCACTTGGCTGGACCGAGTTCTGGGCCATCGCCACCGACCGGCGCACCGTCAACGCGCTGGAGATCAGCTTCGGCACCGCCTTCATCGCGGCCGCCGTCAACGTCGTCTTCGGCACGCTCGTCGCCTGGGTGCTGGTGCGCTACCGCTTTCCCGGCCGCCGCATCATCGATGCCATGGTCGACCTGCCCTTCGCGCTGCCGACGGCGGTGGCCGGCATCGCGCTGACCACGCTCTACGCGCCCAACGGCTGGATCGGCAAACTGCTGATGCCGCTCGGCATCAAGGTCGCCTACACGCCGCTCGGCATCGTCATTGCGCTGGTCTTCATCGGCCTGCCCTTCGTCGTGCGCACCGTGCAGCCGATCATGGAGGAGATCGACAAGGAGGTGGAGGAAGCCGCCGCCACGCTTGGCGCCAGCCGCTTCCAGATCATCACCCGCATCCTGTTTCCGGGCCTGGCGCCGGCCATCGTCACCGGCTTCGCGCTGGCCTTCGCCCGTGGCGTCGGCGAATACGGCTCGGTCATCTTCATCGCCGGCAATCTGCCCTACAAATCCGAGATCGCGCCGCTTCTGATCGTCATCCGGCTGGAGGAATACAATTACCCGGCGGCGACCGCGATCGCCGCGCTCATGCTGGCCCTGTCGTTCATCATGCTCCTGGTCGTCAATCTGGCGCAGTCATGGAGCCGCAAGCGCTATGGCTGATCCCGAGATCAAATCCTACGAACCGCACCATGAGAGCCAGTCGGCGGCGGTGACCGAAAGCCGCCCGGCGCAGGCCGTGCTGATGGCCATCGCCTTCGCCTTCCTCGGCATCTTCCTGCTGCTGCCGCTGATCGTCGTCTTCAACGAGGCGCTGGCCAAGGGCATCGGCGCCTATACCGAGGCGCTTGGCAATCCCGACACCCGCTCGGCGATCCGGCTGACGCTGCTGGTGGCGGCGATCTCGGTGCCGCTCAACATCGTCTTCGGCCTCTCCGCCGCCTGGGCGATCGCCAAGTTCGAGTTCAAGGGCAAGGCCTTCCTGACCACGCTGATCGACCTGCCCTTCTCGGTTTCGCCGGTCATATCGGGCCTGGTCTATGTGCTCCTGTTCGGCGCCCAGGGGCTGCTCGGCGGCTGGCTGAAGGCGCATGGCATCGTCATCCTGTTCGCCGTGCCGGGCATCGTGCTGGCCACCATCTTCGTCACCTTCCCCTTCGTCGCCCGCGAACTGATCCCGCTGATGCAGGAACAGGGCAGTGGCGACGAGGAGGCGGCCCTCTCGCTTGGCGCCAATGGCTGGCAGGCCTTCTGGTATGTGACGCTGCCCAACGTCAAATGGGGGCTGCTCTACGGCGTGCTTTTGTGCAACGCCCGCGCCATGGGCGAGTTCGGCGCGGTCTCGGTGGTGTCGGGCCACATCCGCGGCCTGACCAACACCATGCCGCTGCATGTCGAGATCCTCTACAACGAGTACAACGCCGTCGGCGCCTTTGCCGTGGCTTCATTGCTTGCCGGCCTGGCGCTCGTCACGCTGGTCTTGAAAACACTTCTGGAGATGCGCTACGGCGCCGAGATCGCCGCGGCGCGCGGACACTAGATGCCTGTCGCCCAAGAATGTGTAGCGGTTTTGGGACAATGACAGGCATCGCCTGCTGAGGGACTGTAGATGGAAGTTCGCGTTGCCAACGTGCGCAAGGAGTTCGAGCGGTTTCCGGCGCTCCACGACGTCTCGCTCGACATCAAGTCGGGCGAGCTGATCGCGCTGCTGGGGCCCTCCGGTTCCGGCAAGACGACGCTGCTCAGGCTGATCGCCGGGCTGGAGCGGCCGACGCGGGGAAAGATCTTCTTCGGCGACGAGGACGCCTCGCACAGGTCGATCCAGGAGCGCAATGTCGGCTTCGTCTTCCAGCACTATGCGCTGTTCCGGCACATGACGGTGGCCGACAACATCGGCTTCGGCCTGAAGGTCCGGCACGGACCCTCGCGCCCGCCGGCGCAGGAGATCCGCCGCCGTGCCTCCGAGCTTCTCGACCTGGTGCAGCTTTCGGGGCTGGAGAAGCGCTATCCGGCGCAGCTCTCCGGCGGCCAGCGCCAGCGCGTGGCGCTGGCGCGCGCCATGGCGATCGAACCCAAGGTGCTGCTGCTCGACGAGCCGTTCGGCGCGCTCGACGCGCAGGTGCGCCGGGAACTGCGCCGCTGGCTGCGCGAGATCCATGACGCCACCGGCCACACCACCGTCTTCGTCACCCACGACCAGGAAGAGGCGCTCGAGCTGGCCGACCGCGTCGTGGTGATGAGCCAGGGCCGCATCGAGCAGGTCGGCACCGCCGACGACATCTACGACACGCCGAACTCGCCGTTCGTCTACGGCTTCATCGGGGAATCGAGCTCGCTTCCCGTCAAGGTCGACAATGGCGAGGTCTGGATCGCCGACCGGCCGATCGGGCTTGCCGCGCCCAACCAGCCCTCGGGCGAGGCGACGCTGTACTTCCGCCCGCACGATGTCGAACTGCTGGAGGGCTGCAGCGGCTGCATCGTCGGCACCGTGGCCGCCAGCCGCCGCGTCGCCGGCACCAGGCGCGTCGAACTCGAAATCGGCGGCGACCGCCAGCGCGTCGAGATCGAACTGCCCGTCGACCATCCCGCCGCGCAGAAAAGCCGCGTCGCCTTCCGACCCGGCCGATGGACGCTCTTCCCGGC
>NZ_JALJRL010000015.1:0-152555 GCF_024519675.1 Mesorhizobium sp. Mes31
ACAAACAACCTGATTTGGGAATCCTACGATTCTCTCAAAACAGGAAACGCTCTAGCGCTCCGCACGAAGTCGGCGAGTTCGCGATTGAAGCGGGAGGCGTCCTCGATGAAAGGGGCGTGTCCGACTTCGGAATACCAAGACGCGCTGCTCGTGTAGCATATCTGCAGGATGTGCTCGCCCATTGCCGGCAGAACCACGGTATCACCGCGGCCGTGGGTCATCAGCACGGGTTTGCGCAATGTGGCCAGAACGTCGTCGGAATTGATCGCGCGAGTAACGAGCGCGGCCCGCACTCTTGCCGGCACGACGATGTTCCAGCACAGCGCGGCCTCATATTCGTCCTTCGACAGTGACTGCGCGGTGCAGCCCTGCACGAATTCGCGCATCGCCCGGATGTTGGAGGGAAGGTCGTCCGCCGTCGCACCGGGCACGTGGTCGAGAAAACCCGGGCCGATCAGGACCCCGAACACCGCGCGGTCGAGCGTGACCGCCGCACCCACGAAGTTGATGCCTGCAATCGCGTCCTGACCGTATGTGCGCAGGTAGTCGCAGATGATAAAGCCCGCATAGGACCAGCCGACGAGAGCCGGCCGTTCGAGCCGGAGCTGGTCGATGATCGAAGCGATATCGTCCGCCCATGGCTTCGGTTCCGTATACTGCTCCTGCGCCTCAGGCGCTTCCGACATGCCGTGGCCACGAAGGTCGAAGGCGACGAGGCGAAAGCTTTCCGCCAGCCGGCTCTCATACTGCTTCTTCCAGCACAGGTGATTTTGCGACCATCCATGGATGAAGAGGATGGCTGGAGCATCGGCCTTGCCCCATTCGCGCACATGCAGCTTCACGCCGCCTCCGCCGATCACTGTATGGATCTTCATCTCGGTACCTCCATTTGCCTGACTGGCGCCGATGGTCGCCGCCTGGCGTTAGAGGGAGTGTTGTGCCGGGCGTTGAAATGACCGTAGGAATTCCAAGCCACGGTAGCGCCGGCCCGGCCTTTCCCTCACTCGGGGTGGGCCATGAAGGACCTGACTTCCCGCAGGAAATCGGTGAAGGCCGGCTCGTTGGCAAGCAGGATGTGATTGGCGCTGTTGAGGTCGACGAAGCGCGCGCCCGGTATACCGGCCGCCAGCGTCTTGCCTTCCTCGAACGGCACCGCGGCATCGTTTCTGGCGTGCAACACCAGCGTTGGAACGCTTACCTGCCCGAGCACCGCCGAGACATCCATGTCTCCGAAGGCCGAGTGCAGCAGGCTTGCGTTAAGCGGCGAGGCGGTGTGGCGCTGGAGATCGTTGAACCAGGCCATCTGCTCGCGGCTTGCCCCCGGAATGAAGGTTTCGGTGAACAACTGGCGAAAGGCGGGGTTGTCCTTGCCCCACCCCTCGCGGATCAGCGTGGTCATGGCTTCATGGGTATTGACCTGGTGGCTGTCCCCACGCTTTCGCCAGCCCCTTGCATAGCCGCCGTAAAGGATGAGGCGCGAGACGCGCTCGCGGTGCCGGATCACATAGGCGATCGATATGGCGCAACTTTGGGAGACGCCGAGCAGCGGGAACCTGTCGAGACCGCTTGCGTCGGCAACGCTTTCCAGATCGGTGACCATGGCCTCGAAGGAGAAATCGCCGACGTTCCAGTCGGAGAGGCCGTTCCCGCGCTCATCGTAGCGGATCAGGGTATTCCCGGTCGAAAGCGAATCGATCCAGTGTCGCCACACCGGGCTTTCCCATTCATATTGCAGATGCGACATCCAGTGCGCCGCGCGAAGCAGGGGCGGGCCGCTGCCCGAAACCGCATAGGCGATCCGGACGCCGTCCGGGCTGCTGCAATAGTGTATCTCCTGGGAACGCTGGATGCCTGGCGCAGGACCTTCGGCCGACGCCTGATGCTCCTCCCGCGCCAGTGGCGATTGCACCGCGCGCTCCCTGGCCTCGGTGGCCAGCGATCTAACCTCCAAGGCGATCTGCTTGTTGGTCGGGTCGAGGGACTGCAGTGTCTCCGCGTGCGAAAGCGCCCGCTCCGGGTCCGAGCGCAGCCGCTCGACAAGCGCCTGCAGGATCATCAATCGGGTGCGATCCAAGGCGTCGCCATGGAATGTGCGCCACGCCTCGAACACTGGGCAGCGCGGCAGTTCCAGGTCCTCGAGAAACCGCCCCCGGAACAAGGCAGCTGCCGTCTCCAGCCGCTGGGTGTCGAGGGAGCGCACATCACCGGCGGTCATGTGAGCGACGCCGAGCAGATCGACGTCGAGACCGGTGGTGTCGAAAAGCACGCTGTCTCGATCCGCCCTAAGGCAGTCACCGTTGTCTTCGATGATGTGCCTGAGCTTCGAGAGACTCCATCGCAGCGAAGCTCTCGGATCGTCCGGGATGTCCCAGAACATCTGGCACAAATGGTCGCGCCGCTGCCTCCGGTTCGTCACCGCCAGATAGGCGAGCAGGGCGCGGGTTTTCTTCGACGGAGGCAGGGCGATCTCCCGGTCGTCCCGTAGGACAACCAGTTGGCCGAGCACCTTGATCCCCAGTAGACCCTTCATTTGGGACACCGATCGCCTGTGCCCGATTTTATCCGCCATACGGCGCGGTGTAAATTTGCCGATGGTTGGTGGTTATGGAATGAAAAGATGAGCATCGTCGCCCATCGTCCCGGCCGGGCTGAAACGAGGAAGTAGTGATGTGAGGAAAATGTCTATCCACCGAACCGGCGCAGAGCCGGGAGCGTGAAGGCACCATAGATTTGACAATTCGGGAATAAAGCCTTTGTTATCAATCACCGACAAACCAGCGTTTGACAGCCTAACCACTTGAACTCAAACGGCTGTTCCAGAACGGCTCAGCGTGGAATAGAATGCCGCCCGCGGCCTGCTGAGCGGCCGCGGTTGAGCGAAAAGATCGAATGGCAACCACGGAACTGGAACAGCCGGGGAATGGCGGCTTGAGCGCACGCGCGACGCGGACGCTGAAGACGGTGCCGCGCATCTGGAACCGGTTCTGGCGCCTCGTTTCGCTTTACATGCCCAAGCGGCTCTATGCCCGCTCGCTGATCATCGTCATCGCGCCGATGATCCTGCTGCAATCGGTCGTCGCCTTCGTCTTCATGGAGCGCCATTGGGCAACCGTGACGCAGCGCCTGTCGCAGGCCACCGTGCGCGACATCGCCGCCATCATCGACATGATCGAGACCTATCCGCACGACGCCGACTACGCCAACATCATCCGCATCTCCCAGGACCGCATGCAGCTGAAGGTCGACCTGTTGCCGCCCGATCCGTTGCCGCCGCCCGGACCCAAACCATTCTTCTCGATCCTCGACGACGTTCTCTCGGCCGAGATCACCCGCCAGATCAACCGGCCGTTCTGGATCGACACGGTGGGCAATTCCAACATCGTCGAGGTGCGCGTCCAGCTCGAGGGCAAGGTGCTGCGCGTCTTCGTGCGGCGCAGCCAGGCCTATGCCTCGAACACACACATCTTCCTGATCTGGATGGTCGGCACCTCGCTGGTGCTTTTGATGATCGCCATTCCCTTCCTGCGCAACCAGATCCGGCCGATCCTGACGCTTGCCGAAGCCGCCGAAAGCTTCGGCAAGGGCCGGCCGATGCCGCGCGACTTCCGGCCACGCGGCGCCGAGGAGGTTCGCCGCGCCGGCTTCGCCTTCATCCAGATGCGCGAGCGCATCGAACGCCAGATCGAACAGCGCACCGCCATGCTGACCGGCGTCAGCCACGACCTCAGGACCATCCTCACCCGCTTCAAGCTGCAGTTGGCGCTGGCCGGCGGCAAGGCAGAGACCAAGGCAGCCCTCAATCAGGACATCGACGACATGCAGTCGATGCTCGAAGGCTATCTCGCCTTTGCCCGCGGCGAGGCTTCGGAAGACGCCGGACGTTTCGACCTCGAAGCCTATTTCCAGAAGCTCGACGAGGAGGCCAGGCTGCGCAAACGCAAGCTGTCGACGACGCTCACCGGCGACCGCGATGTGCATGTGCGGCCGAACGCCTTCGCCCGCCTGATGTCCAACGTCATCGGCAACGCCTTCCGCTATGCCAGGACGGTGGAGGTCAACGCCACGCATGGACGCGGCTCACTGCTGGTCACCATCGACGACGATGGTCCGGGCATTCCCGCCGACCGGCGCGAGGACGTGTTCAAGCCGTTCGTGCGGCTCGACGAGGCCCGCAACCTCGATGCCAGCGGCACCGGGCTCGGCCTGTCGATCGCTCGTGACATCGCCCGCAGCCATGGCGGCGACATCACGCTGGACGACAGCCCGCTCGGCGGATTGCGCGCCGTGATCAAGGTACCCGCCTAGGCAGGCCAGGCGCCAGGCTTCATCCGCCCGTCATGAAACCATGGTGAAGAGCGCGCATGAAGCGCGCGACCACCCTTGATTCGGCCCTGCCGCCTCACTTCGACCCCGTGCCCGCCCGGGTGCGCTGGAGCGAAGCGAGGGCGGCAAGCTGGTCGCCGTTCCGGCATCGCCTCAAGGCAAACGTCGACCTTTCGAGCAAAGGGCCGCCATGCGCATATTGATGGTCACCGACGCCTGGCGCCCGCAGGTCAATGGCGTCGTCCACACGCTGGAGCGGCTTGCCGAAACGCTGAAATCCTTCGACGTCGCGGTGGATTTCCTGACCCCAAACATCTTTCGCACGCTGCCCTTGCCCACCTACCCCGACATAAGGCTGGCACTGACCACGCCCGGCCACGTCGCGCGGCTGATCGAAGCCGGCAAGGCCGACCACATCCACATCGTCACCGAGGGTCCGCTCGGCATCATGGCGCGGCGCTATTGCCGCAATGCCGGCCGTCCATTCACCACCAGCTATCACACGCGCTTTCCCGAATATCTCAGCGCCCGCCTGCCGGTGCCGGAAAGCTGGGCTTATCGCTGGCTGCGCGATTTCCACAATTCCGGCCAGGGCACGCTGGTCGCCACCCAGTCGCTTGCCGACGATCTGTCGGCGCGCGGCTTCACCAAGCTGCGGCCATGGACGCGCGGCGTCGACACCAACCATTTCCGGCCGGACAAGAAGAAGGATCTCGGCTTCCCCGGCCCGATCTTCCTCTGCGTCGGCCGCGTCGCCATCGAGAAGAACCTCTCCGCCTTCCTCGATCTCGACCTGCCCGGCAGCAAGGTGATCGTCGGCGAGGGTCCCGAACTTGCCAGGCTCAAGGCGAAGTACCCGCAGGCCCATTTCCTCGGCCACCGCCCCAACGACGAACTGGCCGAGATCTATGCCTCGGCCGATGTCTTCGTTTTCCCCAGCCGCACCGACACGTTCGGCAACGTCATCATCGAGGCGCTGGCCAGCGGCACGCCCGTCGCCGCCTATCCGGTGACCGGGCCGATCGACATTGTCGGCGACGGCTTTGGCGGCGCGGTCTCGAACGACCTGCGCGAGGCAGCGCTCGCCGCGCTCAACGTCGACCGTGCCGACGCGCGCGAACGCGCCATGCGCTACAGCTGGAAAGCCTGCGCGGAAATGTTCCTTGATACGGTCGAGGAAGCGCTCGGCACCACGCGGAAGCTGGCGGCCTGACCCTCTATTGGTCATCCACGGGCGAAGCGACGGCGAAGCCGCCGCGCAGACCCGAGGAGGACGAAAGCTAGAGCATGATCCCGAAAAGTGGAACCCGGTTTTCGGGAAAGATCATGCTCAAACAAAGAGATAGAGCCCCATCCCGATTCCATCGGGATGGGACAGGCTCTAGAACAATCGCCCGCCATCCGGCACCCGGCGCTCGATGGCGCCCAGCACTACGGCGCCCTCCTCGTCGGGGAAACCGAGCGTCAGCACTTCCGACATGAACGGGCCGATCTGGCGCGGCGGGAAATTGACCACCGCGAATACCTGCCGGCCGATCAGCGTCTCCGGCGCATAATATTTGGTGATCTGCGCCGACGATTTCTTGATGCCGATGTCAGCGCCGAAATCGATCTTCAGCTTGAATGCCGGCTTGCGCGCCTGCGGAAACGGCTCGGCCTCGACGATCGTGCCGGCGCGGATGTCGACACGATCGAAATCGGCGAAACTGATCTCGGGCTTGCGCTCGCTGCTCGAACTCATCTCTGTCTTGCTTGGTTCAGGCGTTGCCGTAGGTCTCGAACAGCACGCCGGCCAGCGCGTCCTTGGCCGAGGTTCCCGACCAGACGACGAACTGGAACGCCTGGAAATAGCATTCGCAGGCTTCCAGCGCCGACGACAGCAGCACCTCGACCTGCTGGCTCGAAGGCTCGACCCCGCCTGCCAGGAGCAGCGACTGGCGGAACATGATCGCGCCCTCCTGCTCCCAGAGGTCGAAATGGCCAAACAGCATCTGTTCGTTGATCAGCGACAAGAGCCGCATCACTTCCAGCGCACGGGTCTCCGGTACCTTGATGTCGAAGGCACAGGCCAGATGCAGCGCCTCGAAATCCTCCATCCAGGAGAAGGAGACGTGATAGTCGGTCCAGCTGCCGGCAACCGAGATCGAAATCTCGTCGTCGCCAGCCCGTTCGAAGGACCAGTCGTTGTTGTGGGCGACCTGCTCGATAACATCCACCGGATGGATTTCGCGGGAGAATTCGAGTTCGAGAAGTTCCATGGAATGCTTCCTGTCGTTCTGAGGAGCGCCGCCACACGCTCCGCGGGAGGGCACACACAACGAACAATCTTGTCTAGAACTCGGACGGCCAGGACTTCTCGACACAAAGACCCCAGACCGGACCCCACCGCCCGGCCGCATGACCCTGCTCCGAATCATGCAACAAATTCAGTCTATTGATCGGGAGTCGCGTGAACAGCCCAATTTTTCGCACTGCGTCATTCGCATGTGGAAAGCCGCTGTCACAAAGATTCATGCAATGCCGTTAAGCGATTCACGGCAAAGCGCTTTTCAGGATTATGCTTTGTGGAAAAGTTTAACGATTATTTTTTTGCGCGGGGCTTTGCCGCCGCCGCTGGTGCGGCCTGTCCGGTCAATTCGGCAAGCTTCGCTTCGAGCGCCTCGATGCGGGCGGCAAGACGGGTATTCTCGTCCCTCGCCTTGGCGGCCATCTCGCGCGCGGCCTCGAACTCCTCGCGCTGCACCACATCCATCGAGTTGAGGATGCGCTCGGCCTGTCCCTTGAAGGCGGTCTCCACCTCACGGCGCACGCCTTGCGCCGCGCCCGCGGCGTCGGTCATCAACTTGGCGAATTCATCGAGAATGCGGTTCGGTCCGGTCGACATGGCAAATCCTCGCTTGCTCGAAATGACGTAGTGGTGCCGCGCGTCGAATGCAAGAACGTTGAAGCCACTGCTTCATCAAGTCGGACCCACCCTATCCAAAACACTGGCAAATCCGGTCAATAACTATTATTGTTTGGGAGCAGTTCTCAGGAGCACCACCATGGCCATTAGCGCAGACTTGGGCACCCGTCTCGAAGATATCGTAAACCAACTTGTCAGCACCGGTCGCTACAATTCAAAGAGCGAAGTGCTGCGCGAAGGCGTTCGCCTTGTCGAAGAGCGGGAGAAGCGCCTTGCCGCCCTCGACGCAGCCCTCGCCAAAGGTATCTCGGATGCCGATGCCGGGCGGGTGAAGCCAGCCGACGAAGTGTTGGATCGCCTAGAGGCCAAGTACAAGGCGATGGCAGAGAAGAGCAAGTGAAGCGGCTGGTCTTCACCGATCAAGCAGAGGCAGACCTTGAAGTCATTGGCGACCATATCGCGCTGGACAACCCGTTTCGGGCCGTGACATTCATCCAGGAGTTACGTCATGATTGCCTCGAGTTGCGTACCATGCCGGAGCGGTATCCACTTTTCGAGCGGCATCGATCCTCGGGCATTCGGCGGCGCGTCCACGGCAACTATCTGATTTTCTATCGCGTTGGCGCAGAAACCGTGGAGATCCTGCACATCCTGCACGGAGCGATGGACCTTGGACCTGTCCTGTTCCCCGACAATTGACGGCAACCACCTGATCTGCGCCGGCACTCGACCGCAACCGTTAATGCGCGGCTAGAAAGCATGTCGATGGGGAGGAGGCCCGCGCCCGCAAGCATTTTCGAACGGCTCCTATACGTAATGGCGCCAAGTCGCCTATTGTGACGCTTTCATCTCGTCTTGCGTCAAGCACGCTCCAGTCAGGGTCAAACAAATGGCAACGCCCCCGCGCCGACCGACAAATCCGATGGCAGCCGCCGAGGCTGCCTTCAAGCCGATCAGGAAACCGGCCGCACCAATTCGCGAACCCTCGTCCGCACCAAATGTCAGGGAGCTTGTGTCGATCAGGATCGATCGCGCCGTGCTGGACCATTTCCAGGAAGACGGTCCCGGCTGGCAGGACAGGATCAACGACGCGTTGCGGCGGATGGTTGCCGTCAAGCCTGAGGATTGAACCCGCCACCTGTATGGCGATAGGCCCGCGAGGGTGATCCGATCCCGGCAATTGACGGCAATCACCTTGCCTTGACCCTGCCAAAACACTGCCGCATGGTCCGCGCGCAAACGCGTTTCGCAACCGAGAGCTCCCCGTTGAACGAATATTTCCTGCTGCCGCTGGCCTCCCTGCCCTTTCCCAACATCAATCCGATCCTCATCCAGATCGGTCCACTGGCGGTGCATTGGTACGGTGTCGGCTACATCGTCGGCATCCTGTTCGCCTGGTGGTATGCCAAGCGGCTCGCCGCCAATGCCAGGCTGTGGCCGAACGGCATCCTGCCTATGAAGCCGGAGGACCTCGACGATTTCATCGTCTGGGCGGCCATCGGTGTCGTGCTGGGGGGGCGCACCGGTTACGTGCTGTTCTACGACCTGCCGCGCTACATTGCCCACCCGCTCGACATCTTCGCCGTCTGGCAAGGTGGCATGTCGTTTCATGGCGGCCTGCTCGGCGTCACCCTCGCCATGACGCTGTTTTCCATCAGGCGCGGCATCCGCACCTGGTCGCTGTTCGATGTCGTTGCCGCCGGCGTGCCGGTCGGCCTTGGCCTGGTGCGCGTCGCCAACTTCATCAATTCCGAACTCTGGGGCCGGCCGACCGATGTGCCGTGGGCGATCGAGTTCCCCAATGGCGGGCCGTTTGCCCGCCATCCGAGCCAGCTCTATGAGGCCCTGCTCGAGGGGCTTGTGCTGTTCCTCGTGCTGCGCATCCTCACCCATTCGCGCCTCAAGCTGAAGACGCCGGGCTTCGTCGGCGGCGCCTTCATCTGCGGCTATGGCCTGTCACGCATCTTCGTCGAGTTCTTCCGCGAGCCCGACCAGCAACTCGGCTATCTCCTTGGCACCAACTGGCTGACCATGGGCATGATCCTGTCGTCGCCGATGGTGCTGGCCGGCATCTGGGCGATGGTGACCGCCAAGCCGGTGCCCCAGTCACAGCCGGCATGACACGGCTGAAGGCCCGCATCGTCGACCTGATCGAGGCGCTGGGGCCGATCCCGGTCAACGAATACATGGCGCTGTGCCTGTTCGACCACGCGGATGGCTACTACACGACGCGCGAACCCTTCGGTACCGCCGGCGACTTCATCACCGCGCCGGAGATCAGCCAGATGTTCGGCGAACTCGTCGCCGTCTGGCTCTACCAGGCCTGGCTGGCCAGCGGCCGGCCGATGCCGGTGACCATCGCCGAGATCGGCCCCGGCCGCGGCACGCTGATGAAGGACATGCTGCGCACCCTGTCGCGGCTTGATCCTGATCTGGCCAACGGCGCCGCCTTCGCCATGATCGAGACCAGCCCGCGCCTGACCGAGGTCCAGAAACAGACGCTTGCCGCGACACCGTTCGCGGTCCGTTGGCACGAAACCATCGACACGTTGCCGCAACAGACGCTTCTCATCGTCGGCAACGAATTGTTCGACGCCGTGCCCATCCGCCAGTTCGTCCGCGCCGGCGCCGGCTGGCGCGAGCGCATGGTCGGCCTGGATGATGGGGACAACCTTGGCTTCTTCGCCGGTGCCGGCTCGGTCGACCCGACGCTGCTGCCTGAGGATGCCGCCGGCGCGCCGCAAGGCGCCATCGTCGAAGTGGCGCCTGCCCGCGCCGCATTGATGGCGGCCATCGCCGAACGCATCGCCGCCCACGGCGGCGCCGGGCTATTCCTCGACTATGGCCACCTCCAGCCGGGTGTCGGCGACACGCTGCAGGCCTTGCGCAGGCACGATCACGAAGATGTGCTGGCCAATCCGGGCGAAGCCGACCTCACGACCCATGTCGATTTCGCCGCCCTTGCCGCGATCGTGCGCGCGCACGGCCTCGACGCCCATCTGTCGACGCAGGGCCACTTCCTGCTCGGCATGGGCATTCTCGAGCGCGCCGGCCGGCTCGGCGCCGATGCCGCCCAGGAAGCCCGCCAAAAGATCGTCGACGACGTCGAGCGCCTCGCCGGCCCGCAAGCCATGGGCGAGCTGTTCAAGGTGCTTGCCGTGCTGCCGCGTGGCGTGGCCGTCCGCCCCTTTGCCGCGGCGGATTGACTTTTCGACGCCGCCCCTCCCAATCTCCCGTCCGGTAAAAGAGCGGTCGCCCCCCCGGCCGCGCTTTGTCCCGACTTTTTCTTGACGAAACCGCCCACACGGACAACAACGCCCGCATGCTGAATCAGACCAAACCGGATCCCGTTCGGTCGCCCCTGCTGGACAAGGCGCAGGCGCAAGGCATCCGCCACGGCTATTTCACCCGCACGGGCGGCGTCTCCAGCGGCATCTACCGGGGCCTCAACATCGGCACCGGATCGAATGACGACCAGGCGCTTGTCGCCGAGAACCGCGGCCGCGTCGCCGCCTGGATGGGCGTGCCGGCGAGCCACCTGTTGACCGCCCACCAGATCCACTCGCCCGATGTCGTCATTGTCCGGGAGCCCTTTGCCGGCGAACGGCCCAAGGCCGACGCCATCGTCACCGACCAGCCGGGCATTGCCATCGGCGCCTCCACCGCCGACTGCGGCCCGGTGTTGTTCGCCGATGCGCAGGCGCGCATCATCGGCGCGGCACATGCAGGCTGGAAAGGCGCCTTCACTGGTGTGCTGGAAAACACGGTTCTCGCCATGGAACGCCTCGGCGCCCGGCGCGAACGCATCGTCGCCGTGCTCGGCCCCTCGATCGGCCCCGAGAACTACGAGGTCGGACCGGAATTCGTCGCCCGCTTCGTCCAGGCCGACGCCGAAAACATCGGCTATTTCGCGCCCTCCGCCAACGCCGGCCATGCGATGTTCGACCTCAACCGCTACACGGTCGACCGGCTCGCGAGGGCCGGGGTGACGGCCGAGGGTCTCGGCCGCTGCACCTATGCCGAGGCGGATCTGTTTTACTCCTACCGGCGCACCACGCACCGCAAGGAGCCCGATTACGGCCGGCAGGTTTCGGCAATCGTTTTGGAGAGGCAATAATGGCGCTGCATTTTGAACGATCGGAATTCGACGCGCGGCGCGACCGGCTGATGATCGAGATGGCCGAAAAGAAGCTCGACGCCATCCTGCTGTTCGCGCAGGAGAGCATGTACTGGCTGACCGGCTACGACACGTTCGGCTTCTGCTTCTTTCAGTGCCTGGTGGTGAAGGCCGACGGTTCGATGGTGCTTTTGACCCGTTCGGCCGACCTGCGCCAGGCGCGCCACACCTCGATCATCGACAACATCGTCTTGTGGACCGACCGCAATGGCGCCAATCCGGCGGTCGACCTGCGCAATCTGCTCAACGAGCTCGACCTGCTCGGCGCCCGCATCGGCGTCGAATACGACACCCATGGGCTGACCGCATACAATGGCCGTCGGCTGGACGAGCAGTTGCAGACTTTCGGCCAGATCGCCGACGCGTCCGGCATTGTCGGCCGGCTGCGCCTGTTCAAGAGCCCGGCCGAGGTTGCCAAGGCCGAGAAGGCCGCCAATCTCTCCGACGACGCGCTGGACGCGGCCTTGCCGCTGATCAAGCAGGGCGGCGACGAAGCCCTGATCCTGGCCGCCATGCAGGGCGCGATCTTTGCCGGCGGCGGCGACTATCCGGCCAACGAGTTCATCATCGGCTCCGGCGTCGACGCGCTGCTGTGCCGCTACAAGGCCGGCCGCCGCAAGCTCACCAAGAACGACCAGCTGACGCTCGAATGGGCCGGCGTCTTCAACCACTACCATGCGCCGATGATGCGCACGGTGCTGACCGGCAAGGTCTCGAAGCGCCATCAGGAACTGTTCGACGCCGCCCGCGCCGCCCTCCTGGCCGTCGAGAAGGCGATGACGCCGGGCAACAGCTTCGGCGAGGTGTTCGATGCCCATGCCCGCACCATGGAAGCGCACGGCCTGACCAAGCACCGGCTGAACGCCTGCGGCTACTCGGTCGGCGCCCGTTTCACGCCGTCCTGGATGGACATGCCGATGTTCTATCAGGGCAACCCCGAGCCCATCGCGCCGAACATGACGCTGTTCGCCCACATGATCATCATGGATTCCGACACCGAGACGGCGATGACGCTTGGCCGCACCTACCTGACCACCGAATCCCAACCCAGGCCGCTGTCCCGCCATGATCTCGACTTGATCGTACAGTGAATCCATAATGGGAGGCGTTCTTCGCCAAGGAGTTATGAGGCAAATGAGACGATCGCATGTGACGACCGTGTCATTGCTCGTGGCGCTCGCGCTGGCCGCCTGCACCAACGCCAAGGATGTCCTCGAGCCTTCGGCGATCACCCCGCCGGCGACCTCGACGCAGGCGCTGCCCGCCACGCAAGGCAACACGGCAGCCGCGGCGCCCGCGCCAGCCACCACCACGGCGGGCGCTCCTGCAACCGCCACCACACCGCTCACGCCTGCCCAGAGCGCCGCCATCCTTTCCAAGACCCGCCTGCAGATCGCGCCGATCGTCGGCGCCTCGGTTGAAGCCGCGACGCCGCTGACGGCGGAACTGCAGACGCGCGCCAGGCAGCGCGGCATCACGCTCGCCGGCAGCGCAGACCAGACCGCGACCCATGTGCTCAAAGGCTATTTCTCGGCGATTTCGGAAGGCAAGGACACCACCGTCATCTATGTCTGGGACGTCTACGACCCGGCCGGCAACCGCCTGCACCGCATCAACGGCCAGCTGAAAGCGCCTTCGGCCAACGGCGGCGACAGCTGGAAGGCGGTCGCGCCGGCCACCATGCAGGCGATCGCCGACCAGACCATCGACCAGTTCGCGGACTGGCTGGGCGGCAAGGCAGGCTAGGCATCGGACCCAAAAGTGGAAACGGTTTTGGGAAAATCCGATGCTCAAACGAGAAGAGGGAGCAGCGGGAGTCCGATGCTTCCTGTTGCCGGCTGGCGATGGTGCGGAGCTTTCTTGAGATTAGCCGGCGGATTCCCGATCACGACGCTTGCAATACCGGCGCGGGCCGCTAAAAGCCCGATGAAATCCCTCACCAGGAACGGTGCATGAAACTCTTCGCAGGCAATTCCAACAGGGTGTTGGCCGAAGCGGTCGCCCGCTATCTCAACATCCCGCTGGGCAAGGCCAGTGTCAGGCGCTTCGCCGACCAGGAGATCTTCGTCGAAATCCAGGAAAATGTGCGCGGTGAGGATGTCTTCATCCTCCAGTCGACCTCATTCCCGACCAACGATCACCTGATGGAACTGCTCATCATGATCGATGCCTTCATGCGCTCGTCGGCGAAACGCATCACGGCGGTGATTCCCTATTTCGGCTATGCAAGGCAGGATCGTCGTGCTTCCGGCCGCACCCCGATCTCGGCCAAGCTGGTCGCCAACATGATCACCCGCGCCGGTGTCGACCGCGTTTTGACGCTCGACCTGCATGCCGGCCAGATCCAGGGCTTTTTCGACATCCCGACCGACAACCTGTTCTCGGTGCCGGTGATGGCCCGCGACGTGAAGGCAAAATACAAGCAGCTCGGCAATGTCGTGGTGGTATCGCCCGATATCGGCGGCGTGGTACGCGCCCGTGCGCTCGCCAAGCGCTTCGACGCGCAACTCGCCATCGTCGACAAACGCCGTGAGCGACCCGGTGAATCGGAAGTCATGAACATCATCGGCGCGGTCGCCGGCAAGGATTGTCTGCTGATCGACGACATCGTCGATTCCGGCGGAACGCTCTGCAATGCCGCCGATGCGCTGCTGGCCAACGGCGCCACCAGCGTCACCGCCTACATCACCCACGGCGTGTTGTCGGGCGGCGCCGTCGCCCGCATCAGCGGCTCGAAGCTGCAGGAACTGGTGATCACCGATTCCATCCAGCCGACGCAGGGCGTTCTCGACGCCCCCAACATCCGCGTCATCTCGATCGCCGACCTGATGGGCGAAGCCATCTCGCGCACGGCGACCGAGGAATCGGTGTCCAGCCTGTTCGACTAGGCCGGAGCAGCCTTCAGCTTTCGAAATAGCTGGGGCGGTCGAGATCGGCAATCAGCCCCGGCTGCTGAGGCTGCCATCCAAGCAGATCCCGCGTCTGCTGACTGGAAGCTGGCCAGTCCATGCCGAAGAAGTGCGCGAGGAAGCCGAAATGGTCGGCCGCTTCCTCCGGGGTTTTTGACACGACCGGCAGGTTCAGGCGCCGGCCGATGATCGCGGCGATCTCCCGCGTCGGCACGCCTTGATCGGCGACGCCATGGTATCTGGCTCCACCGACTCCCCTCTCCAGCGCCAGCCTGAAGAGCCTGGCGGCATCGAGCCGGTGCACCGCCGGCCAGCGGTTGGTCCCATCACCGATATAGGCCGAAACGCCCTTCTGACGGGCGATGCCGATCAGCATCGGCACGAAGCCGTGATCGCCGTCGCCGTGGACGGAGGGAGAAAGACGCACCGTCGAGGCGCGCACCCCGCGCGCCGCCAGCGCCTCAGCCGTCACTTCCGAAGCACGGGGATAGGAAGCAGAAGGCGGAACAGGCGCGTCGTCCTCGGTCGCCATGCTGCCCTGCGTCAGCACCGCCAGCCCGGACGTGACGAGCAATGGCCTTTCGGAACCTTCGAGTTCCCCGCCAAGCGTCTCGATGGCGCGCCGGTCCGCCTCGCAATTCGCCGCGAATTTCGAGAAGTCGTGGTTGAAGGCGGTATGGATCACACCGTCCGACTGGGCGGCTCCGCTGCGTAGGCTTTCCAGATCCTCGATATCGCCGCGATGCGCCTCGGCGCCCGCGGCGATAACCGACCTGGCGCCTGCGTCCGAGCGCACAAGACCGAGCACCCGATGACCCGCTCCAACAAGCTCCCGCACGACAGCGGAACCGACAAAACCGGTGGCACCGGTCACAAATACACGCATGGTGATATCTCCTTTGGCTCGTTCGAGACCGCACAGGCACCCGTTGCCAACGGAGATACGGGATTGAGGTAATACGATCTATGCTGTAAAGTCCGTATTATCTTCGCAATCGTCCGGAATGCTCATGGATCCGCTCTCAGACGTGCTGTCGCTGCTGAAGCCGCGCAATTACCTGTCCGCCGGGCTGGAGGCCGGTGGCGACTGGTCGATCCAGTTTCCCGACCAGCAGGCAGCAATCAAATGCGGTGCCGTTGTGTCCGGCCAGTGCTGGCTGTCCGTGGAGGGCGTCACTGACGCGGTGCGCCTCGAGACAGGCGACTGCTTCCTGCTGCCGCGCGGCCGGCCCTTCCGTCTTGCCAGCGACATGGACCTGCCGGCGGTCGACGCCCGCACGATCTTTTCCCCGGCCCGCACCGGTGGCGTCACCTCGCACAACGGCGGCGGCGATTTCCTTCTGGTCAGCAGCCGCTTCGCCCTTTCCGGCGACCATGCCGGCATCCTTTTGCGGATGCTGCCGCCCATCGTCCACATCCGCAGCGATGCCGACCATTCGGCACTGCGCTGGCCGGTGGAGCGGATGATGCAGGAATTGCGTGAGCGCCAGCCCGGTGGCTTCCTCATCGTCGAGCACCTCGCCCACATGATCCTGATCGAGGCCTTGCGCCTGCATATGGCAGAGGGGTTGCGAGGCGGCGTCGGCTGGTTGTTTGCCCTGGCCGACAAGCAGATCGGCGCGGCGATCGGCGCCATGCACGACAATCCGGCGCATGGCTGGACATTGCAGACACTGGCGGAACGCGCCGGCATGTCGCGGTCGACCTTCGCCCTGAAATTCAAGGCGAGTGTCGGCGCCTCGCCGATGGATTACCTGACGCGCTGGCGCATGCTTTTGGCGGGCGACCGGCTGGCGAGTTCCGGCGACCCTGTTTCGGCAATCGCGCTGTCGCTCGGCTACGAATCCGAAAGTGCCTTCAGCACCGCCTTCAAGCGGGTGATGGGCTGTTCGCCACGGCAACATGGCCGTGGCCGCGCACCGGCTTCCGCTCCCCTGGGCGAGGAGATCATCCGCCTGCCGGAGCCGGTCGCAGGCTGAAGACGAAGCCGGGCATCAGCCTGAAATCAGGGGCTCTCCAGCCGAGCCGGACCGGGTTGGCGACGCGCCCCTTCACCGCTGTCGCGCGCGCCGCGCATATAGCCGCGTGGCGACGCGCCCAGCATGCGCTTGAACATGGTGATGAAGGCCGGCACGCTGTCATAGCCGAGATCGAGCGCCACCCTGGTGATGGGCTCGCCATCGGCGAGCCTCGGCAGCGCCGCAAACAGGCAGGCCTGCTGGCGCCATGTCGACAGCGACAATCCGGTCTGGCGATGAAAGGCGCGGGTGAAGGAACGGCGGCTCATGCCGGCGGCATCCGCCCATTCGTCGATCGTCGCATGCGGCGAAGGTGCCGCGATGAAACGCCGGCAGAGCGCCGCCAGCCTGGGGTCGGACGGGAACGGCAGGCCGAGCGGCCGCTCCGGCAAGGTCGGAATCTCATGCAGCAAAAGCTTCATGATCAGCCCGCCGCGGCCTTCCAGTTCGCCGCCTTGCGGCAGCTTTTCCGATTCCACGATCAGGCTGTGCATCAGGTCGGTGACACCGACCACGCGCAACCCCTCCGGCAGCCCGGGAATAGCCTGCGGCATGACATAGACCGAACGCATCGACACATCGCCCAGCATCTCGACGGAATGCTCGGTGCCGGCCGGAATCCACATCGCGTGATCGGGCGGCACCATCCAGCGTCCGTGCCGCGTCGTCACCAGCACGACGCCGACCAGCGCATGCAGCAGCTGGCTGCGGCTGTGGCGGTGTCGCGGCACGTGGTAGCCGTCGGGATATTCGGTCGGCAAAGCCACCGCCGGCCCGGCCACTTGCTCAAGCCACAGCCAACGACGCTCGTGCAATTGCTCGAGATCGGCATTGCCTGCGTGAAAGATTTCCCTGCCATGCGGCATCGGCTATGGCCCACTTGCGAAACTATTGGACCAAACCACGAAAGAAGTCGCCTGGCAACCAGCCTATAAGGCGGCTGCGGGAGCGCCCGCAAAGCTGCCTGCCGGCGTGCCCGCCAAAAAGACCACGGAGCCAGTCTTGACCGATACAACAGCCACCGCCGTCGCGTCGCCCGCGACCGCCAGCCACGCTTCAGCCCAGGCGACGGCCTTCACCGTGATCTTGGCGGTGAGCTTCTGCCATTGCATCAACGACATCATGCAGTCGCTGCTATCGGCCATCTATCCCTTGCTGAAAGAGAATTACGGTCTCGATTTCTGGCAGATCGGCCTCCTGACCTTCACCTTCCAGGTGACCGCGTCCCTGCTGCAGCCGGTGATCGGCATGGTCACCGACAAGCGGCCGATGCCTTATTCGTTGCCCTATGGCATGGCCTCCTCGCTGATCGGCCTGATCGTGCTGGCCTATGCCGGGCACTATGCACTGCTGCTGGTCGGCGCCTCGCTGATCGGCATCGGCTCGGCGATCTTCCACCCGGAATCCTCGCGCATAGCCCGCTTCGCCTCCGGCGGCCGCTTCGGCCTGGCGCAGTCGCTGTTCCAGGTCGGCGGCAATTTCGGCCAGTCCATGGGCCCGTTGCTGGCCGCCTTCATCGTCGTGCCTTTCGGCCAGACCAGCATCGCCTGGTTCGCCGTCGGCTCGCTGATCGGCATATTCGTGTTGTGGCGGGTCGGCGGCTGGTACAGCCGTCTGCGCGCCACGCAGGGCACCCGCAAGGCGGCAAGCTTCGTTTCGCCCTTCCCGCGCCGCAAGGTGATGTGGGCATTGGCGGTGCTGACGCTGCTGGTGCTGACCAAGAACGCCTATATCGCCAGCCTGGCCAGCTACTACACCTTCTATTCCATCCACAAGTTCGGTGTGTCGGTGCAGACGTCTCAGGTCATGCTGTTCCTGTTCCTCGGCGCCTCGGCGCTGGGCATCCTGCTCGGCGGTCCGTTCGGCGACCGCTACGGACAGAAGGCCATGATCTGGTTCTCGATCGTCGGCGTGCTGCCCTTCACGCTGGCCCTGCCCTACGCCAATTTGGAATGGACGATGGTGCTGACGGTGCTGATCGGGCTGATCCTGTCGTCGGCCTTTTCCAACATCGTCGTCTTCGCGCAGGAACTGGTGCCGGGCCGCGTCGGCATGATCGCCGGCATCTTCTTCGGCTTCGCCTTCGGCGTCGGTGGCATCGCCGCCGCCGTGCTCGGTGTCGTCGCCGATATGAAGGGCATCGATTTCGTCTTCCAGATCTGCTCGTATCTCCCGTTCCTCGGACTGCTGACGGTGTTCCTGCCGAACATGAAGGAGGCCAGGACGGCGCAGGCAGCTACCAGCTAAAAATCAACTGATCTTCCGGATTTGACACGAGGGCGTGGCAGCTGCCGCGCCCTCGACGATTCCTTCACCATTCGCCGGGTGAAAAGGCTGTTAGGACATCCTCATCACTGACGGCAGGGCTTGGGTCAGCGAATGCCTTCAAGTTAAACTAAGATACCGGGCCCAGCGTTGATCCATGCGCAGCGCTCCGAATCGAGAAAGGGCAATTCTTATGTCCAGACTTACAGGCAAGGTCGCATTGATTACGGGCGGCACCAGCGGCATCGGTCTGGTGACAGCGCGACGTTTCATCGAGGAAGGCGCGCGCGTCGCTATCACCGGCACCAATGCCGGCCGTCTCGAGGAAGCGCGCACTATCTTGGGCGGAGATGTGCTCATCATAGCCGCCGACGCCGGAGATGCAGCAGCCCAGAACGACATCGCACGGCAGATTGGGGAGACCTTCGGCAAGCTCGACGCTCTCTTCCTCAACGCCGGCATCGTCGATCTGCGTCCGCTTGGCGACTGGACGGAGGCGGCGTTCGACAGGAGCATCGATGTCGACCTCAAGGGGCCGTACTTCCTGGTCAAGGCGCTTGTTCCGCTGTTTTCGAATCCGTCGTCGATCATCCTCAGCGGCTCGGTCAACGCGCATATGGGAATGGCCGGAACGCACGTCTATGCGCTGGCCAAGGCCGGTATGATTTCGCTGGCGCGAACACTCTCGGGCGAACTGATAGGGCGCGGCATTCGCGCCAATGTGATCAGCCCAGGTCCGATCGACACGCCGCTCAACGACAAACTAGGGCTGGACCCCGAAGCGGCGAAGGCCCGCGCGAAAGCGGTGGTCGGCCTGGTACCTGCCGGCCGGTTCGGAACCGCCGAGGAAATTGCCAACGCAGTGGTGTTTCTGGCCTCGGACGAATGCCCGTTCATGGTCGGTGCGGAAATGCTGATCGACGGCGGCCTGAGCATAGCCTGAAACCCTGACACGAAAACACCCGCCTGATTGCGGGTGCTCTCGTTCTTGCCAAGTGGACGATTCTAGGCCTTGAAGAAGGCCAAAAGGTCGGCGTTGATGATGTCGGCATGGGTCGTGGCCATGCCATGCGGGAAGCCCTTGTAGATCTTGAGCTCGCCCTTCTTGAGCAGCTTGATCGTCAGCAGCGCCGAGTCGGCTATCGGGACGATCTGGTCGTCGTCGCCGTGCATCACCAGCACCGGCACGTCGATTGTCTTCAGGTCCTCGGTGAAGTCGGTTTCCGAGAAGGCCTTGATGCAATCATAGTGCGCCTTGGTGCCGCCCATCATCCCCTGACGCCACCAATTGTCGATGACGCCTTCCGACACTGCCGCGCCCGGACGATTGAAGCCATAGAACGGGCCGGCCGGGACATCCCGGTAAAGCTGGGCGCGGTTGGCCGCGACGCCGGAGCGGAAGCCGTCGAAGACCTCGATCGGCAGACCGCCGGGATTGGCTGGGGTCTTGAGCATGATTGGCGGCACCGCGCCGATCAGCACCGCCTTGGCGACACGGCCCCCCGAGCCGTACTGGGCGACATAGCGCGCCACTTCGCCGCCACCGGTCGAATGGCCGACATGGATGGCGTCCTTGAGGTCCAGATGCGCCGCCAGAGCTGCAACATCGGCGGCGTAAGTGTCCATCTCATTGCCGATATCCGTCTGCGTGGAGCGGCCATGGCCGCGCCGGTCATGGGCAATGACGCGATAGCCTTGTGCCAGGAAGAACAGCATCTGCGCGTCCCAGTCGTCACTGCTCAATGGCCAGCCGTGATGGAAGACGATCGGCTGACCGGTTCCCCAGTCCTTGTAGTAGATTTCAGTCCCGTCCTTGGTGGTGATCGTGCCGCTGCCGGAGCCGGGCTTGGATTGTGAGGTCATCTCAATCTCCTATAATTGATTGTCGCGATAATCAATATCGCGATAGCAATATGGCTAGCGCAGCTTGCAGCCCTTGTCCATGGAATTATGTATCGCGATATCATTTTTCGTGGTATGGAGTTTGTGCCGATGTCGGCAAGAAGGAATGCGTCGTGCCTCTCCCGTTGGACAATCAGCTCTGTTTCACGCTCTACGCCACGAGCATGGCGATCAATCGCACCTACAAGCCGATGCTGGACGAGATGGGCATCACCTATCCGCAGTATCTGGTGCTCAATGCGCTGGGAGAAGCCGATGGCATGTCGGTTGGCACCATCGCGCACAGGCTTGCCCTGGAATCGAGCACCGTCACGCCGCTGGTGAAGCGAATGGAGCAGGCTGGACTGGTGACCCGGCAGCGCAGCCAGATCGACGAGCGCCAGGTGCAGGTCGATCTGACCGCCGCCGGCCGCGCGCTGCTCGTCCAGTGCAACTGCCTGAACGAGACCTTGATCGAACGCTCGGGCATGACGCTGGCACAGCTCGATGCCCTGAACCGGCAGATCCAGGCGCTGCGCAATGCGCTGAGCGGCAATCAATAGCCGGTCCGGCGTGCCGATTTCGCCTCGTCGAGAAACGTCCGATGGACGGCAATCGTCCGATCCGGTGTGGCGGCCGCATCCGCTTTTTGCAAGACGCAAGCCGCTATCCCCGGAAGATCCGATCCTGCGGCCGCCATGATCGGCGTGCTCAGAGGCCGAGGGCCGTCCTGAAGGTCGAAAATTCCTCGTCGGTGATGGGAACCACGTGCTGAGGCTCGGGATAGGCGCCCGTTTGTACGTCCGAGATGAACTCGCGATAGGCGGCGACACGCTCGCGCTGCAGCCGATCATACTCGGCGGCGAAGTTGCGGTAGGTCTTGGCATGGCGCGGCTTGTGGCCGGCGGTGTGGCCAAGCACGTCCTCGCTGAAAAGATACTGTGCGTCGGCATGTGGCCCGGCGCCCATGCCAAGCATGATCATGGGCGTATTCCTCGTGATCAATTCGGCAATCCGGTCGGGCACCACCTCCAGCTCGGCGCCGAAGCAGCCAATGGCCTCCAGGCGCTTGACGTGATCCCACACCGCACGCGCGCTCTCGGCCGTTCTGCCGACTGCCTTGAAGCCGCCGGTCCAGGTGCATTGCGAAGGGATCAGGCCGACATGGGCGACAACAGGCACCGCGTTGTCGCAGAGCGTCTTCTGGATATCGAGCGAGGCGGCGCAGTAGAAGCAGTCGCCGCCGATGCGCATGAAGTGATAGGCGGTTTTCAGATAATCCTCCGACGTGACCAGGTTGCCGGCGGGGCCGTAAGGCAGCCCGACCTGCACGAAGCAGCGGCCGGCCGCCTCGCGCATCTCGGGCGAAAAGAAGCGGCCCTCGATCGAAAGCATGTCGACGCCGGCCGCGTCCGCTGCCGCCGCCTCCTCGAGCGAGGTGACGTAGAGCATGGAGATCTTTTGTCCGCGGCCCTTCATGGCGCGGATGTCGGCGACGGTGGGACGGATGCTCTTGGTGACCATTTCGTTCCTCAGACGGTGAAAGCTTCGCGGAAGGCTAGCAAGGCCGCCTCGGGGTCGCCGGAGGCGAACGCCTCCATGCCCACCGGCCCGCGATAGCCCATGTCCTTCAGCGCACGGGCGATGCCTTTGTAATTGATCTCGCCGCTACCGGGCTCCATGCGTCCGGGCACGTCGGCCACCTGCACCTCGCCGATCCACGGCAGGCAGGCGCGGCAGAGTTCGATCAGGTTCCCTTCGCCGATCTGCGCATGGTAGAGGTCGAGATTGAGGCGCAGGCCCGGCCGATTGACACTCGACACCAGCGCAAGCGTATCCTGCGCGCGCCCAAACGGCACGCCGGGATGGTCGACCGGAAGATTCAGGTTCTCCAGCGTGAATGTGACATCTTCCGCCTCGGCGAGGTCCGCGATGCGGTTCAGCGTGTCACGCGCCTTGAGCCACATCGCGCCGGTGACGGTCTCGCAAGGTGTGACCGGCAGGCCGCCTTCGCCCAGCCCGGTGCCGTGCAGGTTGAGCCGTGCGACGCCGAGGCGCTTGCCGACCGCCGCCGTCTCCTTCGCTGTCCTCAAGAGTTCGGCGGCGCCCTCGTCATCGGCAAGCCTGCCGCGCAGATAGCCGTTCATGATCGAGAACGTCGCGCCGGATTTCTCGAGCATGGCGAGATCATGTTCGGGCCAGTTCCACAAGCCGACCTGGAAGCCCATTTCGGTGAGGCGCCGCACGCGCCATTCCATCGGCCGGTCGCGCCACAGCATCTCAGCGCAAGCCGCAAGGGTGAAGGTATCGGACATGTCAGACCTCGATGTACACGCGGCCGTCCTCGACCTTCGTGGTGTAGGTTTTAAGGTTCACGCAGACCGGTGCGCGCAACGCTTCGCCGGTCCGGTAGTCGAACACGCCGCTGTGCTTCGGGCATTCGATCTTGTATTCCATAACCAGACCTTCGCTCAGATGCACCTTCTCATGCGTGCACAGCCCGTCGGTGCAGAAGAACGCATCCTCGGGGCTGCGGTAGATGGCAAATGTCCGGCCCTCGTGATCGAAGCGGATGACGTCCTCTTCGTCGATGTCGTCGGTCGCGCACGCATCAATCCACTTTGCCATTGCTGGTTCCTGCAAGCCTGTCTTTGGTTGGTTGAAAAGGCGGCCGGCGGAACCACGCATTCCGCCGGCCGCACAGGAAGATGCCCGGGAGGAGGAGATGGGCGTCTTCACTGCGTTGCGCTGAAGCTCTCAATCTCGGCTTCAAGCTCGGCCATCTGCTCGCCGCCCGCCATCAGGTCGGTGATCGCCTCGCGGCTTTTCTCGCCCTTGCGGAAGTCGGCGGCCTTGGAGCCTCTGATGAGGACGGCGAAGTGGTCGCCAACGGTCAGCGCATGGACGACATTGTGGGTGATGAAGATCACCGCGATGCCCTTGCGGCGTGCCTGCAGGACAATGCGCAGCACGTGCGCTGCCTCCTTGACGCCAAGGGCCGCGGTCGGCTCGTCGAGGATCAGCACGCTGGCGCCGAAATGCACGGCGCGCGCGATCGCCAGCGCCTGGCGTTCGCCACCGGACAGCCCGCCGACAAGGCGATCGCCATCGTCGATGCGGGTGATGCCGAGCTGGCGCATCTCGGTGACGGCGATCTCATTGGCCCGCTTGCGGTCGTAGATGGTCAGCGGTCCCCAGCGCCGCGTCGGCTCGGCGCCGACGAAGAAGGAGCGGCCGATGCTCATCAGCGGGAATGTCCCGCCGAACTGGTGGACGGTGGCGATGCCATGGTCGCTGGCGTCGCGGGGGCTGTCGAAGGCGACTGACTTGCCGTCCATTTCCATCGTGCCCGACGTCGGTTTGTGGACACCGGAGAGGATCTTGATCAGCGTCGACTTGCCGGCACCATTGTCGCCGAGCAGGCACAGCACCTCGCCCCTGTTGACCTCGAGCGATATGTCGTGGAGGACGTCGATCGGACCGAACGACTTGTTGATCCCAGTCAGTCTGAGCAGGGGCGTCGTCATCGGCGTGCCCTCGGTTTGGTGCGCGGCGAATAGGTCAGCGCCATGGTGCGGAAGGTGTTGTTCATCAGCACCGCCGCCAGCAGCAGGACGCCGATGATCAGGCTCGCCCAGTTAGCGTCGAAGCCGGTGTAGAAGATGCCCTGGTTCACGATTGAGAAGGTCAGCGTGCCGAGCACGATGCCGACCACTGAGCCATACCCGCCGGTGAGCAGCACGCCGCCGATGACCACCGCGATGATCGAGTTGAAGATGAACGACTGCCCGGCGGCCACCTGGGCGCTGTTGTAGAGGATCGCCTGTGACATGCCGACAAAGGAGGCGCACAACCCGCTGCTCATGAACAGCGCGATGGTCACCCGGTCGGTCGGGATGCCGGCATTGCGGGCGCTCACCGCGTCGCCGCCCATGGCCAGGATCCAGTTGCCGAAACGCGAGAAATTCAGGATGAAGCCGACGATGAGGATGGCCGCGATCCACCAGAATAGCGTCACCTGGAACTTGCCGCCGAGATAGTCGCCAAACAAAAGCTTGGCGGTCGGCCCGCTCTTCAGCGCGACGCTGGTGCTGCCGGACAGGATGACCGAGAGGCCGAGTGTCAGGCCGGCCAATGCGAACAGCGTGGCGAGCGTCACGACGAAGGACGGCACTTTGGTACGGATCACCAGCACGCCGTTGATGAAGCCGACTACGAGCCCAAGGCCAAGCGCGGCGAGGATGCCGACAACGATCGGCAGGCCGTAGTGACCCGAGATGATGGCAATGGTCATCGAACTGGCGGGGACCATCGAGCCGACGGAGAGATCGAGATGTCCGGCGATCATCAACAGCCCAACCGGGAGTGCGATGATGCCGAGTTCCGAGGCGACGTTGAGCCAGCTCGCGGACCCGCCGGCCGACATGAAATTGGCGCCGCCGAAGATCGAGAAGAAGACCAGAACGGCGATCATGCCGATCAGCGAGCCCACCTCGGGCCGGCGCACCAGGCTGCCGATCGAGGGCATCGAAGAATGCGAGGCTGGCGGCGCGGTGGCTGCCGTGGCGTGTTGGTGATGGGCTTGGGATGTCATCGAAATGTCCCTGGCTTGAACATGGCTCCCCCTTGGGAGAAGGTGTCGCCAAAGGCGACGGATGAGGGGGCTAGGCGGAGTGAGGCGTTGGAGCTTCTTCCAACACCCCACAACCATCTCGGCGCTACGCGCCGATCCACCTTCTCCCACAAGGGGAGAAGGCGAGGCAGTGTTATCGGGCGCCGGCCGCCGCACCAGCCAGCGTCGCATCGACATTGGCGGCGTCGACGATCCCCGGTCCGGTCAGTACCGGTTTCGTCGGCAGGTCGAGCCCGTAATTGACGAAGCCGTTCAGCAGCGACACAGCTAGATAGCCCTGCAGGTAAGGCTGCTGGTCGATCGAGAACATCTGCGTCCCGTCCTTGATGCGCTGCAGGCCCGTCTCATCCATGTCGAACGAAGCAAGCTTGACCTTGTCGCCGACATTGGCCTGACTGATGGCGTTGGCTGCGCTGTTGGCGTCGCCGGCACTGATGGTGATGACACCGTCGAGGGTGTTGTCCTTCAGCACGGCGGCCTTGATCGCCTCGGCGACCGCGGTCGGGTTGCCGAAGCTGGAGGAAGGCAGCGGCAGCTGGCTGGATTTGCCGCCGGTCTTGGCGATGGCGTCGGCAATGCCCTTGCAGCGGTCTTCGGTGTTGGTCGCGCCCGGCAGTGTGTTGACGCACAGCACGTTCTTGGCGCCATGGCTGCCGTAATAGGCGCCCCCGCCTAGACCAGCCGCGTACTCTTCATTGCCGACATAATTCATGGCGCCGAGCCGCTTGGCCGCGTCCATGCCGCCGGAATTGTAGATGATGAGCGGCACGCCTGCGGCAACGACTTCCTTGAAGGCGTCGTCCATGGCCTCGGGCACCCAGTCGGGGCCGACAACGGCGCTCGGCTTCTGGCTGAGCGCGGTGCGGATCAGCTTGGCAGCGTCCGGGCCAAGATTGTCGTAGTTCTGCGGGCCGAGCCAGGTCACCGAGCCGCCGGTCAGTTCGGCGACCTTGCCGGCATCGTCGGCGCCCTTCTTGACCTTCGACCAGAACGGGTCGTCCGCCTTGCCGCCGATGACGAAGATCTTCGCCCCATCGGCCATCGCTCCTGTGGCGCCTGTCGCCACCACGGCCGCCGTCATCATCGCCGTCAAGAGTTTCCTTGTACGCTTCATGTCGTCTCCTCCCAGTTGCCGTCATCAGACGGGTTTAGAAAAAGTGAATTTATCTGCGGACGCCCACCTCTCCCGTTGCGCGTCGCATCACGCGATCAATGGTTCGCTGCGGCCTTGGCGTTCATACGTTCCTTCTTTCTCTGGAAGCGGGCGTCCATCATGGCGTCGCCTTGCTTGGTGCCGTCGTGCCAGGTGCCGAACCATCGATCGAGCGGGATCAGCCCGTCACCGCCATAGTTCACCTCGAAAAATTTGTGATGGAGGTAGTGCGTGTAGGCGTGGCTATCGACGGCGGTGTCCTCGCTCACCTCGAGCTTGTCGAAGCCGAGATGGCCATTGACGGCACCGAAGCCGGCGACATGCAGTTGGAACAGCGCAACGATCGGGTTGGACGGGATGACGAGGTGCCAGAAGGCGACCGCGTGATAAAGGAACCCTTCCACCGGATGCATCGACAGCGACGACCAGGGCGACGGGTTGATCGAATTGTGGTGGACCGAGTGGATCCAGCGATAGAGCGGTCCCCAGTGGATCAGGCGATGGATGAAGAAGAAATGCACCTCGTGGATGGCCGGCGCGATCAGCACCAGCGCCGCAAGATAGACCGGGTGGTCTTGCCAGCCGATCCACGGCACGTAGCCATTGGCAAAGCACCAGAGGAAGACGACCTCGACCACCGTCCACAGCGGGATGGATATGAAGAACGAGCGCAGGAAGTTGTCGATGTTCTGGCTCTGGAACCAGAACACGTCGGAGGGCGCATCGGCGGGGAACTTGTGGTTGTATTTGAACCGCGTCGCCTGGGTGCGCCTGATGTAATAGCGCAGCTCGAAGATGCCGTAGAAGACGAGGATCGCGGCGGCGTTGACGGCGTAGAGCCACAGCGCCCAGCCCCAGTTGATCGTCTTCATCGTCTCGCCGCTGGGGACGACATAGAACCAGTAGATCAGCGCCGTGGCCATGTGGAAGGCATTCCACGGCCAGATATAGCCGGGCAGCCACGCCAGGATCTTCGGCAGTTTCGGTGGCCAGTTCCACAACGGCGCCCCCTCGATGCGTCCGTTCGGCTTCCAGTCGCCGCGCTTGTCGCGCACGCCGTATTTGAGATCGTCCATGCAATTCCTCCACCCGCCATGCCTTGGGATGGCCGCACGCGCACGCTGCCTCACACCGCCTGAGGGCGGTGGGCGAGAACCTTGTCTGCGCTGTGCTGCTGTTATCCCTGGCTGGCGGTGCTTCCGCCTTGCTTGCGTTCCAGGAGATAAACATCTTGATCCAAAATGAATCAAGAATAGAATGTTTGTTCCAAATTGATTGTGTCATTCGTATCAACCTTGCAGGACGAATGATATCTTTGTATCAATTGCTACAGGCTGATGAGATAAAATGGATCAAGGCAAGCGGCCAACGATCAAGGATGTAGCCGCCGAGGCGAATGTTTCGGTGGCCACCGTCAACCGGGTGCTGAGCGGCTCGGGCGCCGTCCGCCAGGGCACGCGCGAGCGCGTCAGGCTGGCGGCGGAGCAGATCGGCTTCTATGGCATGGGCGCGCTACGCAGCCGCGTGGCGGCCGCGCGGCCGCGCTACCGCTTCGGCTTCCTGCTGCACCAGCCCGGCCGTGCCTTCTACCGCAACATGGCCGAGGCCCTGCGACTGGCAACCGAAACGATGCCCGACTGCGAGATAGAGCTGCGCACGGAGTTTCTGGACGATCTGTCGCCGCAGAATGTCGCCTCGCGGATGCTGGCCTTGGGCGACGAATGCGATGCCGTCGGCGTCGTCGCCGCGGTGCATCCCCTCGTCACCCAGGCGGTGGATGCATTGCATGCCCGCAACGTGCCGGTGTTTGCGCTGATCTCGCAGATCTCGGCGACGGGAAATGTGCGCTATATCGGACTGGACAACTGGAAGGTCGGGCGCACCGCAGCCTGGGTTTTCGAGCATGTCTGCCGCGCGCCCGGCAAGCTCGGCATCCTTGTCGGCAATCACCGCTATCGCTGCCAGGAGATGAACGAAAGCGGCTTTCGCTCCTATTTTCGCGAGCATGCGCCTGAATTCACGCTGCTGGAGCCGCTGTTGACCTTCGAATCGAGTGCCATCGCGCAGGAGATGACCGAAAAGCTGTTGAACGAAAATCCGGATCTGTCCGGTCTTTATGTCGCCGGTGGCGGCATCACCGGCGCCATCGCGGCCCTACGCTCCACCGGTCGCGCCGGTAGCATTGTCGTCGTCGGCTATGAGCTGATGGAGTCGACCCGCCCGGCGCTGCTCGACGGCACGCTGACCTTTGTCATTTCGCACCCGCTCGCCCGCATCGCCCAGGAAGCACTGGCCGGCATGGTCCGCGCCGTCGCCGCCCCGAACGAGACCGGCAATTTCACGACGATCTTGCCTTTTGAGGTGTATACACGCGAGAACATCTAACCGGTGGATCGAGCTCACAAAGCCGCCGGAAATGGCCTGGACGAAGCCCGAGCGGAGCTTCGGAGACGACATGGAAATGTCCGCTCACGGCGCAAAGACAGAAAATTCAAGGCGCAACATTGCCCTTGCCTGCCTCCGGCTTGCGCCGCCAGCCGCCTTCCGCTATAGAGCCGCCACCCGCGTAGACACCCTTGGAGGCAACGCGGCGGAAGGCCGCCTCACCCGGCGGCTTTCGACGTTTACGGTCCAGGCACGTTGCCCTCCGCGAACGCTCCAGAACAAACCGAAAGGAAATGCCATGAGCCACGATACTTACGAGCTCAAGGCCGAAGCGCGTGAACAGGTCGGTAAGGGGTCCGCCCGTGCAGTTCGCCGCAACGGTAAAGTGCCTGCAGTAATTTATGGTGACAAGCAGCCTCCCCTGGCGATCGCCCTCACCTACAAGGACATCTACTACAAGATCCATGGCGGCGGGTTCCTGACCACGGTCGCCACGATCGATGTCGACGGCAAGAAGATCCAGGTCCTGCCGAAGGACTTCCAGCTCGACCCGGTCAAGGATTTCCCTGTCCATGTCGACTTCCTGCGCATCGGCAAGGACACCGAAGTCAATGTCGACGTGCCTGTCCACTTCATCAATGAGGACAAGTCGCCCGGCATCAAGCGCGGCGGCGTGCTCAACATCGTGCGTCACGAAGTCGAGTTCCACTGCCCGGCCAATGCGATCCCGGAGTTCATTACCGTCGATCTCACCGGCGCCGACATCGGCGACTCGATCCACATCTCGGCGGTCAAGCTGCCGGCCGGTGTCAAGCCGGTGATCTCCGACCGCGACTTCACCATCGCGACCGTTGCCGGTTCGTCGGCGATGAAGCCGGAGACGGAAGAGACGGTCGAGGCTGCACCTGAGGCGGCGCCTGCCGCCGAAGAGAAGTAACTCTTTCCCGCCCGGAGCAGACGATGCTTGTCTTTGCAGGCCTCGGCAATCCGGGCGCGAAATACGCTGACACCCGCCACAATGTCGGTTTCATGGCGGCGGACGCTATCGCCCGCCGCCATTCCTTTTCGCCCTGGTCGAAGAAATTCCAGGGGCTGATTTGCGAAGGCACGCTTGGCGGTGAAAAGATCGTCCTGATCAAGCCGCAGACCTTCATGAACCTGTCCGGCCAGTCGGTCGGCGAAGCGCTGCGCTTCTACAAGCTCGGCCCTTCAGCGCTCACCGTTTTCTATGACGAGATCGATCTTGCCGCAGGCAAGGTTCGGGTCAAGGTCGGTGGCGGCTCCGGTGGCCACAACGGCATCCGCTCGCTCGACCAGCACGTCGGCAAGGATTATCGCCGTGTACGCATCGGCGTCGGCCATCCCGGCGTCAAGGAGATGGTCCATGGCCATGTGCTCGGCGACTTCGCCAAGGCCGACCGCGAATGGCTGGACGTGCTGCTCGACACGATAGCCGACGATGCCGGATTGCTGGCCAAGGGCGACGACAATTCCTTCATGAACCGGGTGACGCTAGCTTTGCGCGACAAGCTCGTGCCGACCGGCGACGACGACCGCCCGCCGCCCAAGGGGCCGAAGGCCCAAAGCCCGAAAGCCCAGAGCCACATCCGCCAGGCGCGCCCGCAGCAAGTGCCCGCCAAACTGCCGGAATCCGGCCCGATGGCCGCCATGCTGAAGAAGCTGTTCGGCAAGGATTGAGCGAAGCCAAGCGCGTGACAGGGCCGATACGTCGTGTGGCGAGCCGGCATGGCGAACCCGCTGAACACAGCTAGGGCTTGACGTTCGTCACCCCGATCGCCCATAGCCCTGATCAAATTTCGATTTCCCGATAGGACCGGACAAAATGGGTTTCAAATGCGGCATCGTTGGCTTGCCCAACGTCGGCAAGTCGACGCTTTTCAACGCGTTGACCAGGACGGCGGCGGCGCAGGCCGCCAACTATCCGTTCTGCACCATCGAACCGAACACCGGCGAGGTGGCAGTGCCCGACCCGCGCCTGCAGAAGATCGCCGCCATCGGCAAGTCGAAGGAGATCATCCCGACCCGCATCTCCTTCGTCGACATCGCCGGCCTGGTGCGCGGCGCCTCGAAGGGCGAAGGGCTGGGCAACCAGTTCCTCGCCAACATCCGCGAGGTTGACGCCATCGTGCATGTGCTGCGCTGCTTCGAGGATGACGACATCACCCATGTCGAGGGCCGCATCGACCCCGTCGCCGATGCCGAGACCGTCGAGACCGAGCTGATGCTCGCCGACCTCGACAGCCTCGAGCGCCGCATCGTGCAATTCCGCAAGCGCGCCGGCAGCAAGGACAAGGAAGCGATGACCGTGCTGCCGATGATGGAGGCAGCGCTCGAACTGCTGCAAGCCGGCAAGCCGACCCGCGTCCTGCTCAACGGCATATCGGCGGAAGACCTGCGCATCCTGCAGGGGCTCAACCTTTTGACCTCGCATCCCGTGCTCTACGTCTGCAACGTCTCCGAGGCCGATGCCGCCACCGGCAACGAGCACACCAGGGCGGTGGAAAAGATGGCCGCGGCACAAGGCGCTCGCACCGTCGTCATCTCGGCTGCGATCGAGGCCGAAGTCGCCCAACTCTCCGACGAGGAAGAGATGGAATTCCTGTCCTCGCTCGGTCTCGACGAGCCCGGCCTCAACAAGGTGATCCGTGCCGGCTACGAGCTATTGCACCTCATCACCTATTTCACCGTCGGGCCGAAGGAGACGCGCGCCTGGACCGTGCACAAGGGCGACAAGGCACCGCAGGCGGCCGGCGTCATCCACACCGATTTCGAGCGCGGCTTCATCCGCGCCCAGACCATCGCCTACAACGACTTCATCACGCTGGGCGGCGAAGTGGCGGCCAAGGAAGCCGGCAAGGCACGCGACGAAGGCAAGGAATATGTCGTCCAGGACGGCGACATCATGCTGTTCAAGTTCAACACCTGATCTGCCTGGCTGACAAATCCCCAGCGCGCGACGATTCTGCCGCGCACGGTCCGACGCGGCGATTGTCCTCGATGTAACGCGCGATGCGCTCTACCTATTCGTCGTCCTCCTCGTCACCATCGTCGTCGTCGCAGCAATCGTCGCAGCATTTTTCGCAACCGCATTTGTGGTGCTCGTGACCTTCGCGCTTGCAGCCACATTCCTCCCAGATCGTATAGGCCATCACGTCCAGCGTCTTGACCGGCATCCTCGGGTCGTCACTGGTGATGATCAGTTCGCAGGCGCGCGGGCACTTCTCGTTTGCCTTGTAGCAGACGGTGAGCGCCAAGCACGAACCAGCATGCAGCGTCGCCGGGAACGGGTTGTGGACCAGCTTCCAGTGATGGCTCTTGCGCTTGAAGGCGACGCTCGTCACGTGCAGGGTGCATTCGCCGACATTGCAGATCGAGATTACCCGCTCAGCCCGGCAGCAGGCCTTGACCCCGCCGAAGCAGAGCGACCCGGTAACGGCGAGCTTGCCGCTCGGCGCTTCGCCCTTGACCACGATGTCGTGTGGGCTGCCGGGATCGGTGCTGGTGACGGTAATCGTCGCCCCCTTGGCGCCAAAGCTCTTCGGCGCGAAGCGTATCGGCAGTGGCAGCGATGCGCCGGCCCCGATCAGCAGCGGGTAGAACAACGCCTCGGGAACCAGGAAGTCCGGCGAGGACGATGCCGCTCCGGTGACCGTCAATCCGCAATGGCTGCCATTGTTGAGGATAAGCGGCTCGTCGCGGAACGACCCGACGCAGACCTTGCCGAAATTGCCGGCGTCGGCGATCAGGAGGTTGAGCTTCGGCCCTTGCGCCAGGCCCGATACGTGGACCTTGTGCGGCCCGGCCGGATCGTCGCTGAACACGGTGATAGTCGCCGCCTTGAGGCCGAGGCTGGTCGGCTCGAACCGGATCGGCAGATCGATGGCGTCGCCGACACCGAGCTTGATCGGATAGGATAGTACGCTCGGCGTGACGAAGTCCGGCGACGAGGAGACAATGTTGGTGATCGACAGCATTGCCGTGCCGCCATTGTCGATGGTCAGTTCCTCGTCCGCAAACGAGCCGAGGCAGACATGGCCGAAATTGGCCTTGTCGGCGATGCCGGTGACGACCCTGCCGGTTCCGGGCGCGACTTTGAAGAAGAACGGGTCGATGGATACCGCCACCGGGGTGACGTTGTCCGTGCCCAGCAGCGTCTTGGTGGTAAAATTGGCGTTGCGCTGGAATTTGACGCCGTTGGGGAAGTTGGCGTTGTCGGGCGTGTTGTTGGCGCTGAAGATGCCATAGAACGAGCGTCCGACCGCCATCATGTAGAGATAGTCGCCGATATAGGGCTGGAAACTCGCCGCCGGCGTACTGGCCGGCGTGGTGGCCAGCGTGTAGGTGCTGATCGACCCGAAATCATTGGTCGTCAGTTCCAGCATCGTTTCCCAGCGCTGGCTGGGCGCCAAGCCGGTGACCTGCTGGTAGACGAAGCCGAGCCGGCCCGCCTCGTTGATGGCCAGCGCCGGATTGGTCGCATTGGCGATGCTGCGCAGGTTGCCAGACCAGGTTGCCCCGGAATCGGTGGACTTGCGTACATACAGCGTATAGGTGCCACCCGTCTGGTCACCCCAGCAGGCATAGACAACCGCGCTGTTGTTGGGGTCGACCGCGATCGAAAGATCGCCGCCGATACGCTGCTGGCCAATGTTGAGGCTCAGAAACGGGTTGTTGACGCCCGTGGCGATGCGCAGGCCCTGGTTGAGGTCGCCCGGATCGGTCAGCGCGGTGTACGGCGTGGCACCGCTTGCCCAGTTGTCATCGCGCACGACCACCACGTCGAAGGACGCGAAGCCGGGCAGAACGGCGTAAAACAGCGCGTAGACCGTGCCGTTCAGGTGGATGGCCGGCCGCGTCTGGAAGCCATCGCGGGCGACGGTACGGCCTTCGATGACGAAAGTGCTGGTCGCGGGCGCGGCGATAGCCGCGTCAAGCGACTGGTCGACCGTTGCCGGTATGTTGGCCGGTGCGTGGTCGTTGCTGCCGACATAGACGCGGTCTTTCCCGGCGCCCGGGCCGGAAGGAACCGTCGCCGCCTGTACGAAGGGCTGGTCGTCGTTCTTGCGCGTCGCCATTCTGAACATCGTCGTGGCGCCGGAGAAGTCGTTGGTCCGCAAGATGTCGAAGTTGATCGACGCGATGCCGCCGCCGCCCCACAGCACGCCGGCGTAGAGGTTGCCGCTCGTCGTCGCGAAGCGCAGCGTCTGGTCGCGCACCGGTGTACCGGCGATCAGGTCCTTCAGGCTCCAGGTGGAGCCGCCATCGTTGGAAAAGAAGATGGGGGAGTTCTTGCTGCCGGCATTGGGGCTCGGCGTGAAAGCGGTTCCGGCGATCTCCAGCGGATTGGCGGGATTGACCGCGAGATTGGGTTCGCTGTCCTGGTTGGTCTCCCCGCTCGACAGGTTGGGGATCATGTTGACGATTGTGAGGACGTCCGACATCTCAGCGACCTCCCTCTTGATCGATCAGGCGCCGCACCTCGGCCTCGCGGTCCGCGGGCAGGAAGTCGAGCGGATCGATCGCCTTGTGGATGGGCCTGGGCAGGTCGTGCGGATGGTCGTCTTCGTCCCCTTGCTCAGCCAGGTGCAGCAGGAAGATGCCGTGTTCGCCTTCATGCAGCTTCGGCGATTTGTACCAGGCGATGTCATGGCTATTGGCGAAGAGGACTTCGACCTCTCCCTTCGGTTTTTTCCCCTTGTGGACGCTCCGTATGGCTACGCGCGCGATGCCCCATTCCGGATCATGCTCCGAGCGCGGCGGAGACGGACGCTCGAGCACCCTCGAAGCCGTGACCTCGCCTGTCACGATCAGGTCGGCATGGCGCACGCGTTCGGCCAGTGGTCGTTCAGCGGCGGCACGCAGCATCTCGGCGGTCTCCTCACGCGCTTCCGACGTAGCGCGGCGGTGGCCGAGTTCGCGAACGACGAGATCATCGCCCAGCGACACGACGTCGGTGAAGAAGACGAATTCCTCGCCGCCTTCGAAGGTCGCCTTGTGTTCGGTAATGACCAAAGCGTCGCGGCCGCGCAGGCCGCGTAATTCGGCGGTGCTGTGCATCACCTCGTCGATATGGATCCTAATTGTTTTTTCCGGCGCGGAGCCGCGTTCGGCATCACCTCCATCACGGCCTGAACGATCTTTGTCCGGCACTGCCTTGCCCCGGAATATGAAACCGGCTTCCTCCGGGCGTCGTTCGTCCGTGCTCATGGCGCACTCCTCCCAACGGACGAAACGTCCGCGATGAAAACGATCCTAAATTTGCAGTCCGGAAACTAGTTTCGTACTGAAGCGCTCCCTGCCCGGCTTCGCCGGAAGAAATGCACAAGCGCAATGCCAATTGCGAGGCCAAGCGCCGCTTCGCTGAAATCAATCAGGAAATAGACCCAACTGAGCTGGATCTCCCCGCTCAGTATAGTGGCGAAAGCGCCTGCCGCGAAGACCGCAAGAATGGCAAGCACGGAACGCATCCGGCCAACCGAGGTGCACCAGACCAGTGCTCCTAATACAGATCCAAGGATTACCGGTACGATTTCGTCCATTGGGCAAACCCTCCAGTTTTGCCGACTGTTTCGAGTCGACAATCTTAAACGGCCAAACAGGATCAAAAAAATCGTATGATTACCCCAGTGTACTCTTTGCTATATTCGGTGTCACTAATGATTTTCGCACATTATTATTTATAAATTTCTACTAACAACGGCCAGATGATTTTATTTTAACTTTAAGAAAATTGATATAAACTCGAAAGATACGGATTCCGGGCCGATTTAGGAATTACTTGAAAAGCAATGGCTTGAGCGCTTAGTCTTCACTATCGGCTAGCGCGCCGTTGCTGCGCTCCATCCCAACTGCGTGGCGTGCAGCATATAGGCCGACGGCGCAGGCGGCGATGCGGGCCACCAACTCCATGACATCGATCCCAACTTTGGCGCGGAGGCGATGGGCCGACCAGGTCCTGGCCAAGGATCGGCAGCGACGCCAGTGGCCGGATCACCTGTGCGCGCGATGGACCGTCGTTTCACACCGCTTGACTGCCCCTGGCGCCGGGTCTAAGGGCGGTCGCACTCGACCTGCAACGACCACGAGCGTCCCCAAAGGGAGACCCGACGATGATCAAGGCCTTCGTCGTCGACAATGATCGTCTGCGCGTCGTCGATGATCTCCTGGCAAGCGGCGACGCCGTCGTCTGGGCGGATCTTCTCAACCCGACCAAGGAAGAGGAAGCGTCGATCGAGAGCTGGCTTGGCGTGGCCATTCCAACGCGTGAGGAGATGGAGGAGATCGAGATTTCGAGCCGCCTCTATGTCGAGGACGGCGCCTACTTCATGACCGCCACCCTGCCTGCCCAGACCGAGGTCGACGATCCGCTGATGTCGCCGGTTACCTTCGTTCTCGCCGGCACGAGGCTGATCACCGTGCGCTACCACGAACCGAAGGCGTTCAAGACCTTTCCGCAGCGCGCCGAGAAAGTGGCGACTGGCTGCACCAGCGGCGACACCATCCTGATCGGCCTGCTGGAGGCGATCGTCGACCGCCTCGCCGATATCCTCGAACGCGCCGGCCGCGACATCGAGGCGATCTCGCGTGACATCTTCCAGGCAACCTCGACCAAGGTGTCCAAGCGCAACCGCGATTTCCAGGAACTCTTGAAGGCCATCGGCCGCAAGGAGGACATCGCCTCCTCGATCCGCGACAGCCTGATTTCGTTGCAGCGCCTCGCCGGTTTCTTCGCTCATGCCTCGACCCGGACCAAGATGAGCAAGGACACCAAGGCGCGCATCAAGACATTGTCGCGCGATGTGCTGTCGCTTGCCGACCATGCCACCTTCCTGTCGCAGAAGATTTCCTTCCTGCTCGACGCCACGCTCGGCATGATCTCGATCGAGCAGAACGCCATCATCAAGATCTTCTCGGTCGCCGCCGTCATCTTCCTGCCGCCGACGCTGGTCGCCTCGATCTATGGCATGAATTTCGATGTCATCCCCGAGTTGAAGTGGGAGCTGGGCTATCCCTTCGCCATTGCCATGATGGTGCTGTCGGCGATCCTGCCCTTCTGGTATTTCCGCCGCCGCGGCTGGCTCTGATCACGCTGTTGGCGGTTGGGTGCCGACAGGCTGGCGCAGTAGAAATCGCTTGACCAAATGCCCTCCGGCCTGCATCCGGAAACCCCCATCCTGGGGATCGCGGGTTCCTGAGCCGGATTTCAGACCATGACTGCAAAAACCTGGACCTACGAGGATTTCGTCGAGGGCACGTCACTCGACCTCGGCACCAAGCTGGTGAGCGCCGCCGAAATCATCGAATTCGCGCAGGAGTTCGACGCCCAGCCGATGCATCTCGACGAGGAAGCCGGCAAGGCCAGCATCCTCGGCGGGCTGGCGGCCTCCGGCTGGCATACCTGCGCCATGTTCATGCGCATGCTGTGCGATGCGTTCCTGCTGGACTCGACCTCGCAAGGCGCGCCTGGCGTCGACTACGTCAAGTGGAAGAAGCCGGTGCTGGCCGGTGACACGCTTTCCGGCAACACCACCGTGCTTGCCAGGCGCGTATCCAGGTCCAAGCCGCAGATCGGGCTGGTCACCATGCGCAGCGAACTGTTCAACCAGCGCGGCGAAAGCGTCTTCGAATTCGAGAATACCTGCATGTTCCTGACCCGTGAGGCCATCGCGTGACCATCGACGAGTTCTTCTGCATCGGCACCACCGTCACGCTCGGCTCGCACAAATTCGAGCCCGAGGCGATCAAGGCATTCGCCAGGAAATACGACCCTCAGGTCTTCCACGTCGACGAGGAGGCCGCAAGGGACAGCGTGCTTGGCAGCCTGTGCGCCTCCGGCTGGCACACCGCCGCAACCTGGATGAGGTACAATCTCGAAAAACGCATGGACGCCGAGGGCGCTGAGTGGAACGGTCCTGGCCCGATGCCCGAATTCGGCCCCTCGCCCGGCTTCAAGAACCTCAAATGGCCGAAGCCCGTCTATGCTGGCGAAACCGTCACGTTTACCCGGACGGCGCTTTCCCACCGCCCGATCGCCTCACGTCCCGGCTGGCGGCTGCTGGCGCTGCGTTCGGAAGCTTTCGATTCGACCGGCGACAAGGTGCTCGAGTTCGAAAGCGCCGTGCTGGTGAAGGTGGAGTAGTCTCTTGCTTCGCCCCGTTTGCGGGTGCCCGAAGGGCGGATGAGGGCGGCACCAGCGCTGGTGACCGTGTTGCCTGCCTGCCCTTCGCTATAGCTCCGGGCGTTCGAGACCTTCGACAGGTCCACTGGACCTTTCAATTTGCCATCGGCAAACCGGTCTCAAACCCCCTCGAACCCGATCAGCGTCCTCACCGGCACGCCGAGCGCTTCCAGCTTGGCGCGGCCGCCGAGATCCGGCAGGTCGATGACGAAACAGGCGGCAAGGATATCGGCGCCGATCTGGCGCAGCAGCTTGACCGCGGCCTCCGCCGTGCCGCCGGTGGCGATCAGATCGTCGACCAGGATCACCTTCTCGCCCGGTGAAACGCCGTCCTTGTGCATCTCCATCTCGTCCAGCCCGTATTCCAGGCTGTAGGCGACGCGCACCGTTTCGAAAGGCAATTTGCCCTTCTTGCGGATCGGCACGAAACCGGCCGAAAGCTGATGGGCGACGGCGCCGCCAAGGATGAAACCGCGCGCTTCGATACCGGCGATCTTGTCGATCTTCTGGCCGGCATAGGGATGCACCAGCTCGTCGATGGCGCGGCGGAAAGCGCGCGCATTGCCGAGCAGCGTGGTGATGTCGCGAAACAGGATGCCGGGCCTGGGATAGTCGGGAATGGTGCGGATCGCGGCAAGCAGCGTGTCTTCGAGCGAAGGTTTCATGGGGCGGCTCCGGATGATCCAGGTTCGGCTGACAGGTACAAGCTGCCGCGAGGGTCGGTCGTAACCCCTCGCGACCGACAACGGCTAGCGCGATGCGGCCGTCGAGACAAGCGCATCCGGCAAAGGATTGGCCTCGCCGGCGTGGCGATCTTCCGCATCCATGCGGGCCCCTTCCCTGCCGGCTACCGGAAACGCAGGTTCTTGCGTGACAATTGTTCGATCGAACTGCAGCCCATCAGCTTCATGCCGCGTTCGATCTCGACCCGCATCTGTTCGAGCGCCCGTTCGACGCCCGGCTGGCCGGCCGCCGCGAGCGGGAACAGATAGTAGCGCCCGACGCCGACAGCCTTGGCGCCGAGCGACAGCGCCTTCAGCACATGCGTGCCGCGCTGCACGCCACCATCCATGATGACGTCGATCTGGTCGCCGACCGCATCGACGATCTCGGCTAGCTGGTCGAAAGCCGCCCGCGAGCCATCCAGCTGCCGGCCGCCATGATTCGACAGCACGATGCCGCTGCAGCCGATCTCGACGGCACGCCTGGCGTCCTCCACCGACATGATGCCCTTGAGGCAAAAGGGACCCGACCACAGCCTGACCATCTCGGCGACGTCGTCCCACGTCATCGACGGGTCGAGCATCTCGGTGAAGTAGCGGCTGATCGACATCGTGCCGCCGCCCATGTCGACATGCTCGTCCAGTTGCGGCAGCTTGAACCCCTCATGGGTGAAATAGTTGATCGCCCAGGCCGGCTTGATCGCGAACTGCAGCATTCCGGCGAGGTTGAGCTTGAAGGGAATGGCAAAGCCGGTGCGCTTGTCCCGTTCGCGGTTTCCCCCCGTAATGCTGTCGACGGTCAGCATCATCACTTCGACGCCAACCTCCTTGGCCCGCTGCATCATTGCCCTGTTGAGGCCGCGGTCCTTGTGGAAATAGAACTGATAGACCTGTGGGCCGCTGCTGATCTTGCGCGCCTCCTCGAGGCTGACGGTGCCAAGCGAGGAGACGCCGAACATCGTCCCGTATTTGGCCGCGGCCCTGGCGACCGCGCGCTCGCCCTGATGATGGAACAGCCGCTGCAAGGCGGTCGGCGAGCAATAGACCGGCATCGCCAGCTTCTGGCCCATGACCGTGACCGACATGTCGATCTCGCTCACCCCGCGCAGGACGTTGGGAACCAGGTCGCAGGTCTCGAAGCTTTTGGTGTTGCGGCGATAGGTGACCTCATCGTCGGCCCCGCCGTCGATATAGTCGAAGATCGGCCCCGGCAGCCGCCGTTGCGCCATGCGGCGGAAGTCTGAAAAATTGTGACAGTCGCGCAGCCGCATCATCGAATTCCAAACGCCATGTCGTTGACGATCCTTCGCCACTGATCCTGCGTGGCATACCAATCACATGGCGCCGTGCCAACGGACTTGTTCGACCAAGACGGCAACGACTGCTCCGTCGCCGGCAATGCCCGCTCCAGCAAGCAAAAAGGGCGCCTTCCGGCGCCCTTGCATGATCGCTCCGTCGGCGCGGCTTAGTGCGCCACGCCTTCCCATACCTTGCGCTTGGTGAGATAGACCAGCGCGCCGAAAAGCAGCAGGAACACCAGCACGCGGAAGCCGGTCTTCTTGCGGTCTTCCATGTGCGGCTCGGCCGCCCACATCAGGAAAGCCGACACGTCGCGGGAATACTGATCGATCGTCTGCGGCGAACCGTCGTCATAGGTCACCTGGCCGTCGGAGAGCGGCTTGGGCATCTTCAGCGACACGCCGGACATGAAGTACGGATTGTAGTGGGTGCCTTCCGGGATGACCATTCCGGCCGGCGGCGTCTGGTCGTAACCGGTCAGCAGCGAATGGATATAGTCGGGGCCGCCGGCATCGTACTGGGTGAAGATGTCGAAGACGAATTGCGGAAAGCCGCGCTCGACGCCGCGCGCCTTGGCCAGCAGCGACATGTCGGGCGGGGCAGCGCCGCCATTGGAGGCAGCGGCGGCTTCCTCGTTGGCGAATGGCGCCGGGAAATGGTCCGACGGCTTGCCGGGGCGGTCGAACATGTCGCCGGCATCGTTGGGACCGTCATGGATCGTGTATTCGGCCGACAGCGTCTTGATCTGGGCCTCGGAATAGCCAAGGTCCGAAAGCGTGCGGAACGCCACCAAATTCATCGAATGGCAGGCCGAGCAGACTTCCTTGTAGACCTTCAGGCCGCGCTGCAGCTGCGCCTTGTCATAGGTGCCGAACGGGCCGGTGAAGCTCCAGCTCATTTCCTTCGGCTCGTTGATCGGGAAATGCGTCGGCGCGGCCGCGTTGTGTGCCTCTTCGGCCGCGATCGCTCCGGTGCCGGCGGCCACAAGGCCAATCAGCGCCAGCGAGGTGAGAATCTTCTTCATGCCAAATCCCCTTAGATTCTCTACCGCTCAGCCCTTGGTCTCTGGCGCGGCCGTGGCGCCCGCCGGATGTCCGCTGCCGCCCTTGTTCTTCTCGAGCACAGCCTCGGTGATCGAGTTCGGCAGCCTTCGCGGCGTCTCGATCAGGCCGAGCACCGGCAGCACGATCAGGAAGAAGGCGAAGTAGAACAGCGTTGCCATCTGCGCCATGAACACATAGCTGCCCTCCGCCGGCTGCGAGCCGAGCCAGCCAAGCAGGATGGCATCGGCCACGAACAGCCAGAAGAACAGCTTGTACCAAGGCCGGTAAACCGCCGAGCGCACCTTCGAGGTGTCGAGCCACGGCACCAGGAACAGCATGGCGATGGCGCCGAACATGCACAGCACGCCGCCGAGCTTGGAGTTGATCGGCCCGACGTTGAAGGTGATGGCGCGCAGGATCGCGTAGAACGGCAGGAAGTACCATTCCGGCACGATGTGGGCCGGGGTCTTCAGCGGGTTGGCGACCGTGTAGTTGTCCGGGTGGCCGAGATAGTTCGGCAGGTAGAAGACGAAATAGGCGAAGAAGAACAGGAACACGATCATGCCGAACGCGTCCTTGATGGTCGCGTAGGGAGTGAAGGCGACGGTGTCGGTCTTCGACTTGACCTCGATGCCGGTCGGGTTCGACTGGCCCACGACATGCAGCGCCCAGACGTGCAGCACGACGACGCCGGCAATCATGAACGGCAGCAGATAGTGCAGCGAGAAGAAGCGGTTGAGCGTCGGATTGTCGACGGCGAAGCCGCCGAGCAGCAGCTGCTGGATCCAGTCGCCAACCAGCGGAATGGCGCTGAAGAAACCGGTGATGACGGTGGCGCCCCAGAAGCTCATCTGGCCCCATGGCAGCACGTAGCCCATGAAGCCGGTCGCCATCATCAGCAGGTAGATGATGCAGCCGAGGATCCAGAGCAACTCGCGCGGCGCCTTGTAGGAGCCGTAATAGAGGCCACGGAAGATGTGGATGTAGACGGCGACGAAGAAGAACGAGGCGCCGTTCGAATGCAGGTAGCGCAGCAGCCAGCCCGAATTCACGTCGCGCATGATCTTCTCGACCGAGCCGAAGGCAAGATTGGTGTCGGCCGTGTAGTGCATGGCCAGCACGATGCCGGTCAGGATCTGCGCCACCAGCATGATCGACAGGATACCGCCGAACGTCCACGCATAGTTGAGGTTGCGCGGCACTGGATAGGCGACGAAGCTGTCATAGACCAGCCGCGGCAGCGGCATGCGGGCGTCGAACCAGCGTCCGAGACCGGTCTTGGGCGTATAGGTCGAGTGTCCCTCGCTCATCGAAATATCCCCTGCCTCAACCGATAAGGATCTTGGTATCGGAAATGAACTTGAATACCGGCACTGCCATGTTCTCGGGCGCCGGACCTTTGCGGATGCGGCCGGCCGTATCGTATTGCGAGCCGTGGCACGGGCAGAACCAGCCGCCGAAATCGCCTTCCTGGCCGAGCGGGATGCAGCCCAGATGCGTACAGACCTGAACCATCACCATCCAGGCTTCCTTGCCGGGCGTGGTGCGGTTGGCGTCGGTCGCCGGGGCATCGGCAGGCAGATTGGCGTTGCGCGCGATCGGATCCTTGAGATCGGCGAGCTTGACGGCCTCGCCGTCCTTCATTTCCTGTTCGGTGCGGTTGCGCACCACGACCGGCTTGCCGCGCCACTTGACGATCAGCGACATGCCCGGCGTCAGCGAGGAGACGTCGACCTCGACCGAGGCGAGCGCCAGCGTCGAGGCATCGGGGCGCATCTGGTCGATGAACGGCCATGCGAAGGCACCCGCGCCGACCACCGCGGCCATGCCGGTGGCGACGTAGAGAAAGTCTCGACGGTTGGGATCGTGGATGTCGGTTGCGCTCACGGGTGCCTGATCCTTTCGCCTCTTCCGCGCCGGTGGCCGAGCCTTGTTCCCCGCTCATTCACGCCAACCCGACAGCGCATGGCGAACAGGCTAGCGAATTCCTCCGGCATTTGGACTTCGGTTTATGCGTGAAGCCCGTTTTTGTCCAGACGGGTGAAGGCACATGGGCAGATTGTCGCGGGGACAAAATCCGCCATCGGGTAAAGCGACGTCGAATAGCCGTCGAACATCGTTAAACAACCGGGAAACAACCGCAAATCCGGTGTTCTCGTTTGCCTCGACACAAGACGCCGGTGTGATCTATCCTTGGCCGCATGGCGCATGTCATCGATCGCGAGGAATGGGCTGTTCGCTCCGACCACTGGAAGGGCGAACTGCAATGCGGCGCCTACGGCTCCAACTCCTGCCTGATCTTCAACTATCTGCCCGACATGGGCGGCGGCCCGCGGCTGCACACGCATCCCTACGCAGAGATCTTCATCATCCGCCAGGGAACCGCCCTGTTCACGGTCGGCGACCAGGAGTTCGAGGCCTCCGCCGGCCAGATCCTGATCGTTCCACCCAACACGCCACACAAATTCACCAATCTCGGCCCGGGTCCGCTGGAAACGACCGACATCCACGAGAACGGTGCGTTCATCACCAAATGGCTGGAGTGACCCTGATCCCGAAAAGTGGAACCCTGTTTTCGGCAAAGATCATGGTCAAACAAAACAGACCTATTTCGCGCCGAGCCTGACTAGCACTGCTTTCGGGATGTTGTATTCGCGGATGACGCCATCGTGCTTTCGCAACCCGCACAGCTCGCGCTGGATGAAATAGCCGTGAACCGCCTCTGCGGCCTCCTTGAGAAGCCGGGGGCGCAGGTGTTCGTCGGCATTGTCGCGCAGCCGGGCCAGCGTTTCCTCGACCCGCTGGCCGGCGCGGCCCAGTGCCGCCGCCTTCTCGGCCAGGATCTCATGGCCGAGTGCGTCGAAGGCGGCTTCGGCGGCCGAGGTGCCGGCAAGACGAGATGGCGGACGCAAGGACATTTCAGCTCCCTTTCCCGAAAATCATGCGGTGCGTGACGAATTCTTCGCCTTCCACGCGATGAAAGCCAAGCCGTTCATAGAAGACGAAGGCTTCTTGCGGGGCGCGGGTGTTCAGCGCGGCAAAATAGTGACGTGCCCTGTCGATGACCGTCTCGACCAGCATCCGGCCAAGGCCGCTGCGGCGGTGACGCGCACTGACGAACAGATGCCGGACCCGCCCTTGGTCCCTGCCCTCGAAATAAGGATCGATGTTCAGCCCGCATACGCCGGCGAGTTCCTTGCCATGCCATGCCCCGAACAGCACCTCGCCGCGCTTCAGGAACCTGTTGCTGCCCTTGGCCCAGCCATCCGCCAGGCGCACCAGCATCCAATAGCCTTCCGAGCGGCTCTCGTCCTTCAGCGTGTCAAAGCCCGGCATGGTTGGCCGAAGCCGCTTGAGCACATAGCCGACCCTTGGGCCGGCCTCTGGCGATGCACCCATGCCCTACTCTGCCGGCCGCGTCTCTTCGAGCACGCTGTCCTCGTGATAGAGGAAGCCGCCGGACTGCCGCTTCCACAGTCGCGCATAAAGCCCGTCCAGCGCCACCAGCTCGTCATGCGTGCCTTGTTCGACGATGCAGCCGCCGTCGAGCACCACGAGGCGGTCGAGTGCGGCGATCGTCGACAGCCTATGGGCGATGGCGATGACCGTCTTGTGCTCCATCAGCCTGCTGAGATTCTCCTGGATCGCCGCCTCGATGTCGGAATCGAGCGCCGAAGTCGCCTCGTCGAGAATCAGGATCGGCGCATCCTTGAGGAAGACACGGGCGATCGCCACGCGCTGGCGCTGGCCGCCCGACAACTTGACACCGCGTTCGCCGACAAAGGCCTCGTAGCCGGCACGGTCCCTGTTGTCGCGCAAGCCAAGGATGAAGTCGTGCGCCTCGGCCTTCTTCGCCGCGGCGATCACTTGCGCGTCGGTCGCATCGGGCATGCCGAGCTTGATGTTGTCGCGCAGCGAGCGGTGGAACAGTGCGGTGTCCTGGCTGACGACGCCGATATTGGCACGCAACGAATTCTGCGTAACCTTGGAGACGTCCTGGCCATCGATGGTGATGGATCCGCCTTCTAGATCGTAAAGCCGCAGGATCAGGTTGGCGAGCGTCGTCTTGCCGGCGCCGGACGGTCCGACCAGGCCGACCTTTTCGCCGGGCCGCACCACGAGGTCGATGCCGTTGAGCACGCCGAACCCCTTGCCATAGTGGAACTCGACCTTCTTCACGTCGATGCGTCCGCCGGCCACGACAAGCTCCTTCGCGTCGGGCGCATCGGTGAGGCCGAGCGGCTGCGAGATCAGCGCCTTGGAATTTTCCAGCACGCCGAGGTTCCGCAGGATGCTGTTGAGCTGCATCATCAACCGGCCGAGCAGCATGTTGAGCCGCAGCACCAGCGACAGCGTGAAGGCGACCGCGCCGACGGTGATCGAGCCCTCGACCCAGAGATAGACGGCAAAGCAGCCGATCGCCGTGATCATGATGCCCGACAGCGTCGTCAGCGCCATGCGCACGCCGGTCAGCCGGCGGGTGAAGGGACGCAGCGCGTCGAGATAGATGTCGAAGCCGTTCCTGATGTAGCGGTCGTCGCCGTCGGCCGCGAACAGCTTCAGCGTCTGCACGTTGGAATAGGAATCGACGATGCGGCCGTTGATCATCGAGCCCGCCTCGGCGGTTGCCTCGGCATGCTTGCGGATTGCCGGCAGATAGAGCTTGGCCAGCCAGCCGAACGCGGCGATCCAGATCACCACCAGCACCGCAAGCCTGAGATCGAGCCCCGCGACCAGCGCCAGCGTCGTCACCGTGTAGACGACCATGAACCAGACGACCTCGATGAAGCTCTCCATCAGGTCGCCGGTGGCTTGCCCGGCCTGCCAGACCTTGGTGGCGATACGGCCCGCGAAATCGTTCTGGAAGAAGGCGTAGGACTGGCGCGACACATGGCGATGAGCCTGCCAGCGCACCAGATTGTAGAAACCGGGCGTGATCGTCTGTTCGTCGACCAGCGCCGACAGCCCGACGACGATGGTGCGGATGACCAGCACCACCGCGATCATGAACACCAGTTCAGGACCGGCGGCATTCCACAGCGCATGCCAGCTGCGTTCTCCGGGAAGCTGGTCGAGAATATCGACCAGCCGCCCGACGAAGTAGAACAGGCCGGCCTCGACCAGCGGCGCGATGCCGCCGATGACCAGCATGGCGAAGAAGGCGAACTTCGCCTGGCCGACATAGTGCCAGAGAAACCCGCCAACGCTCGATGGTGGCCGAAGGTTCGCCGGCTCCCTGAACGGATAGACCCAGTTCTCGAACCAGCGATAGACGGCAATCATCATTCGGCAGCTTGGCCCTTTGCAAGTGCGTCATTGGCGGCGTCGGCCGGGCCGTCCTCGAGCAGGAACCCGCCCGATTGGCGCTGCCAGAGCTGCGCGTAGAGCCCGCCCTTGGCGACGAGTTCCTCGTGCGAACCTTCCTCGATGACACGACCCTTGTCCATCACCACCAGCCTGTCCATCGCCGCGATGGTCGACAGCCGGTGCGCGATGGCGATGACGGTCTTGCCTTGCATGAGCTTGTAGAGATTCTCCTGGATCGCCGCCTCGGCTTCGGAATCCAGCGCCGACGTCGCCTCGTCAAGGATAAGTATGGGTGCGTCCTTCAACATAACGCGAGCAATGGCGATGCGCTGCCGCTGGCCGCCGGACAATTTGACGCCGCGATCGCCGACATGGGCATCGAACCCCTTGCGGTCATTGGCATCCGAAAGCCCGGCAATGAAATCCAGCGCCTCGGCGCGCCGTGCTGCCTCGACAAGCAACGCTTCGCTGGCGTCGGGCCGGCCATAGAGGATGTTCTCGCGCACCGACCGATGCAGCAGCGAGGTGTCCTGCGTGACCATGCCGATCTGCGCACGCAGCGAATCCTGCTTGACCGCCGCGATCTCCTGGCCGTCGATCAGGATCTTTCCGCTTTCAAGATCGTAGAAACGCAAGAGAAGGTTGACCAGCGTCGACTTGCCGGCGCCCGAGCGGCCGACAATGCCAACCTTCTCGCCCGGCTTCACCGCCAGCGACAGGTTTTCGATCACGCCTTTCTGCTTGCCGTAGTGGAAGCGGATATCCTCGAACCGGATCTCACCCCTGGAAACGGTGATGTCCTTTGCATCGGGCCTGTCCTCGACCAGCCGCGGCAGCGAGATCGAGGCGATGCCGTCCTGGACCGTGCCGATGTTCTCGAACAGGCCCGACATTTCCCACATGATCCATTGCGACATGCCCCACATCCTGAGCACCAGGCCGATGACCACGGCGACCGCGCCGATCGTCACGGCTTGCCCAAGCCAAAGCCAAAGCGAGATGACGGTGACCGAGAACAAGAGCAACGCGTTCAGAATGTAGAGTGAGCCGAAAAGCACGGTCACCAGCCGCATCGACCGGTAGACCGTGTCGAGGAAGCCGGCCATGCCCTCCTTGGCGAAGGATGCTTCGCGGCGTGCGTGGCTGAACAGCTTGACCGTCTGGATGTTGCTGTAGCTGTCGACGACGCGGCCGGTCATGGTCGAACGTGCATTGGCCTGCTCCTCGCCGACCTTGCCCAGCCTGGGGATGAAGTAGCGCAGCAACAGGATGTAGCCGACCAGCCAGACGCCGAGCGGAGCGGCCAGACGCCAGTCGGCCGACCCGACGATGAACAGCATGCCGAGGAAATAGACGATGACGTAGTTCAAGACGTCGATCACCTTGATGACGCATTCGCGTACGGCGAGTGCCGTCTGCATCAGCTTGGTGGCGATGCGGCCGGCAAATTCGTCCTGGTAGAAGCTCATCGACTGCTTCAGCAGGTAGCGGTGCACCTGCCAGCGGATGCGCATGGGATAGTTACCCATCAGCGTCTGCTGGTTGAGCAGCGAATGCAGCCATACCGTGCCGGGCAGCGCGAACAGCACGATGAAGGCCATGCCGGCCAGCTTCCAACCCTCCGTCTGCAGGAAGGTTTCGCGGTTCTGGGCCGACAGCCAGTCGACGATGCGGCCGAGAAAGCCGAACATCCACACTTCCGCGATGGCGATGGCCGTCACCAGCACCGCATCGACAAGGATATAGGGCCAGGCGCCGCGCGTGTAGTGCAGGCAGAAGGCAACCAGCGTCCTGGGTGGCTCGACCGGTTCCGCTGCCGGGAACGGATCGAGCTTTTTTTCAAACCAGCTAAACAACAACATAGGTCATGCTCATGAAACCTGTTTTCCGCCTACGCGGCACGCGAACGTACGAAGTCCCCGGACCGCATGGCGTCGAGGGCCGACGGTCCGGAATCATCCGGACCGTCGGCCCTGCTTCGCGCAATATAGGGGTTCGCCGGCTTTTCGCCGACAGCCGCGCTTGACGATCCTGACGGCGAATTGTCCACGACCCGGATTTTCGGGCCGGGCCGGACCAGCCGGATGATCCGGCGCACCAGCGACGGCCGGCTCGGGTCGGGAACCGCGCGCGAGAAATCGACATCCGGCAGCATGCCAGGATGCGGGCGGCGGCGGACCTCGGCGTGAACAGCCGACGAATAGGTTTCGCCGATCAGCAGCGCCCAGGTCGGCAGCCGGTGGATATGCAGGCTCCTTGAGCCAGGTATTCTGTAGGGATCGAACATCGGTCCGTCCTCCGTATGAAAATAGAGATGAAAAGGCGAAGCAACATCGTCCGCCGGCATTCGGCCGGAGGCGCGCATTGCGTCGGTCTGGACACGACGACCGGCGTCGGTCTGGACACGACAGCACGTGTCGGTCTGGACACGTTCAGGCGGGGCGATCAGCCCCTTTGACAGTTTGAAAAACATCGCAGGATTCCTTCGGGTGCCGAAAAAGCGTTTCGGCGGGAATCGGTGCGATCAAGTCTTAGAGAGTCAGGAGAATCGTCGTACCGAAACCGCCAGCAGGCAGGTAAGCCCACGAGAGGGGCGCTGGATGTGCATGGTCATCATGAATTACCCCTCCATCGGTTCGGGTTGACAATGGACCTGACATACCCGACTTCGCAGAAAATGGCCACCCGCAGGTCCAGGAATTTCCAAAACCGCGAAGCCGCTGTGGCCGATCTGCCACTTATTAGAAGGACGCGGAAATGAACAATCGTCTCCGCATCGCGCTCTACCAGCCTGATATCGCCGGCAATACCGGCACAATCCTGCGCTTCGCCGCTTGCCTCGGGCTCGGCGTCGATGTCATCGAACCGGCCGGATTTCCGCTCTCCGACCGGGCGCTCAAGCGAGCCGGCATGGATTACCTCGAAATGGCTGACCTGACCCGGCATGTCGACTGGCACGCCTTCGAGGACTGGCGCAAGGCGGGTTCGCGCCGGCTGGTGCTGTTGTCGACCAAAGCCTCGACCGCTTATACGAGCTTCGCCTTCGCCAAGGGGGACATTCTCCTGTTCGGCCGCGAATCCGCAGGCGTGCCGGATCCTGTCCATCAGGCGGCGGATGCGCGGCTGACTATCCCCATGCAGGGCGCGGCGCGCAGCATCAACGTCGCGCTGTCCGTTGCCATGGTGGCGGGCGAAGCCATCCGGCAGCTCGGATAGGAGTTCGCCACCCGTCATCTTCACCCAGGCGCACATCGCCTTCTCCTTCGTTTGCACATCCAGGCTTTATTCGCTACAAGCTCAACTTAAGTTGAGGTCAAGCGGAAAAATCAGGGATGGCGCCGGTAACGGAATTGACGGTCGGCCAAGTGGCCGCGCGCAGCGGAGTGGCGGTGTCGGCACTGCATTTCTACGAGACCCGAGGCCTGATCCGCAGCCACCGCACATCGGGCAACCAGCGCCGCTACGGTCGCGACGTGCTGCGGCGGGTGGCGGTCATCAAGGTCGCGCAGGAGGTCGGCATCTCGCTGGCCGAGATCGGCGCGGCACTGGCTTCGCTGCCCGAGGGCCGCACGCCGACGCGCGACGACTGGAGCCTGCTGTCGACCGCCTGGCGCGACGGGCTCGACCACAAGATCGCCCAATTGAAGAAACTGCGCGACGGGCTGACCGACTGCATCGGTTGCGGCTGCATGTCGATCGACAAATGCCCGCTGAGGAACAAGGGCGACCGGCTGGCAAGGGAAGGCACCGGCGCAAGGCGACTGGTGGCGGGCTGAGCCCCCTTGCCGGGAGCACGCCGCGCTTCAGTCAGCCGCCGGCAATCGCCTGATGGTAAATTCGATGAGGTCCCCTGGCCGCTCGAACCAGCTTTCGATCTCGGTCCAGTAGGCCTGCTTGGGAAAGCGCTCGAACCATTCCTTGGCCTTGAGCCGCGCATCGGAGCGCGGCAGCAGGAAGGTCTCGCGCAGGAACCCGTCGCGCGGCATGCGCGCGCGCTCGGCACGGCTTTGGTCGAGCCTTTTCTTCAGGCCATCCAGCGGCGGTCTTGCCGGGGTGCGCACGAAACAACTCCTTGCACCGTAGCGCATGACCCCGAAATCGGAATCGAGTTTCGGAAAGGATCATGCGCGAAACCAAAGAGACTTGACCCTGTCCCTCAAGAGATTAGGGATCGCGCCGGCAAAAGACGAGTCATTTGTAGGACTCGCCGCCCGCAACCGGAGACGCCACTTGGAACGACCCGAAATACCGGCAGGCCTGCCCGCCGACATCGAACAGAAGAAGATGAAGGCGCGGTTGTGGTTCGAGGCGCTGCGCGAACGCATCTGCGCCGGGTTCGAACAGATCGAGCAGGATCTTGGGGGTCCGCTGGCCTCGTGGTCGCCAGGCCGTTTCGAAAAGACGCCCTGGGAACGCGACGAGGGTCGCGGTGGCGGCGGCACCATGTCGATGATGCATGGCCGCGTCTTCGAGAAGGTCGGCGTCCACACCTCGACCGTCTATGGCGAGTTCTCGCCCGAATTCAGAAAGCAGATGCCGGGCGCCGAGGAAGACCCGCGCTTCTGGGCATCCGGCATCTCTTTGATCGCGCACCCGTGGAACCCCAACGTTCCGGCCGTGCACATGAACACGCGCATGGTGGTCACATCCAGACAATGGTTCGGCGGCGGCGCCGATTTGACGCCGGTGCTCGACCGCCGCCGCAGCCAGGAAGATCCCGATACGGTCGCCTTCCATCGCGCCATGCAGTTTGCTTGCGAGAAGAACGCCACCGTCGCCGATTACCCGAAATTCAAGGCCTGGTGCGACGAGTACTTCTATCTGTCGCACCGCAACGAACCGCGCGGCACCGGCGGCATCTTCTTTGACTGGCTGCATTCGGGCGAGGACAGAGGCGGCTGGAATGCCGACTTCAACTTCGTCCAGGATGTCGGGCGCTCTTTTCTCGTCGTCTATGGTCATCTCGTGCGCGCCAATTTCAACGAGAACTGGACCGACGGCGACCGCGACGAACAGCTCATCCGTCGCGGCCGCTATGTCGAATTCAACCTGCTTCACGATCGCGGCACCATCTTCGGCCTGAAGACTGGCGGCAATGTCGCCTCCATCCTGTCCAGCCTGCCGCCCGAGGTTCGCTGGCCGTAACAAAACGGTGAGCAGGATGTGAGGTCGCATTGATGTCCCATTCGCCCGAAATGGGCATGGAATGTGGCGCACGCCGCCTCGAAAGATTTCTTTTTCGTCTAATAGGCGCTTGAAAAGACTGGCCTATCTGCCGGGCCGGGTCGGGAAGCGCCGGCGGTTCGCCAGAGCGCAATTCCGGGAAAGTGCGAAACGGTTTCCCGTTCGGAATTGCGCCAAGACAAGGCGAGCCGCGACCCGACGCGACCGGACGGCCCAGATGATGCGGGACATGCTCGTCAAAAGGATGCCCGCTCTTTCCAGGAGTACTTTCCAATGCGCAAGATCATTGTTTCGGTTGCCGCGGCTGCCCTTCTCGCTTCCGGTTCGGTGGCATTCGCCGCCGTCAAGCACACCACCGGGACGATCAAGACCTTCGACGCGACGGCCATGAGCCTTGTGCTCGATAACGGATCTACCTTTACGCTTCCCGAGACCTTCAAGAATCCTGGCCTGAAGGTCGGTGAAAAGGTCAGAGTCTCATGGGACATGAGCGGCAAGAACAAGGTTGCCGAGGCAGTCAAGATCGTGAAGTGATGGCCGGTCCGCCCGAGCAGGACGAGACGATCTCTGGCCCTGTTTTGGGGTAGCGTAAGAAGGCGGAGCAGCGCTGCTCCGCCTTTTGCCGTTGACCGCAACCAATACCACCCCATCTGTGTTATGCTGTCCGCCCGCTCGTGGTCCGAAGATCCAACCCTGGAATTGGACATGAGCCAAAAAACCCGGAGCCCCGACCAGGCTCCACGGAGGAAAAAGGAGAAATCCAATGAAGGAATTTCACTGCGGGTCGCTCGTTCCCGGCTGTGACTGGCACACACGTGCCGACGAAGAGGCCGAGGTCATGCGCCGTGCCGTCGATCACATGCGCGAAACGCACGGCGAGACGGTCATCCGCGAGACGATGATCGAGGCGATCCGTTCGCGCATCGAGAAGGTCCGCGACGCCGCGTAGGTTTTGCGCGGCCTGGGCTTGTCAGCTACGGCAAACGGGCACCAGCAGACAATGGACGTTGGCTGAGACGCCCGCGATGGGCGCTCGATGCCGTCGCGGGCGATCTGGGCAAGCGCGCCGCAGAAACGACGCGGCGCGGTGCAGGCCCTGCGGGGCCAAAAATCATATTTGCATCGGCTAAAATAAACACTGCGGTAACCGAACCCGTGCCACTGTCGGGCGGATAATCCGGCTACAGTAGGGCTGCAAGAGAAGCCCGTCGCCACCAGGCACTGGTCCGGAATCGGTGGGGCGAGGTGTTTCGCGCATGCGCGAAAGGTCCGGCAATCGAGTGAGTTTCCGCACGACGGCGCTGCTGCTGTACGGGCTCCTTGCGGCGTCTCCGGCGATTGCCCAGGAAATGACGACATCGCTGGTCGACGTCCATCAAGGCTCGCCGCTCAGCGATCGCGCGCGTGGCCTGGGCGACGGCGGTTATGAATTGCAGAACGGAAGCTGGGTATCGTTCACCCAATGGTACCACGCGAACTGGGTCGACATGCATGTCGACCTTTTGACCCAGATCACGCAGGACACCGGCATCCTTTGGGGATTTGGCACCGGAGAAGAAGGCGAGAAATATCGCATCGAGCCCAGCCTCAAGCTGGGTTTCCTCACGCAGATGCATCCGGGTCCGAACAGCACTCTTTCCTTGTCGCTCACCACGACCCTCGGCGGCAAGCTCACCGAAAAGCCCTGCGAAGCGAACTACGGCGATTTGGGCACCTACAGCGTCAATTGCCGGCTCGCGGCCAGCGAGATGGCGCCAGAGGAAACCTTGAAATATCTGGTTAACGCTAAACCGGAGAGCCAGCACCTCTGGCTGAATTACCGTGTTACTTTCTGATCGCCGGGAGGATGCAAATGAGAAAATCATCTCGCCCCGAAATTCGCGATCGCCCGTCTTGATTCTTGTTTGAACGGAGTAAGAGCATGTCAGGTAGTTGCTTGAAATTCGGTATCGCTACGGCTCTCACCATCCTGTCGGCGCCAATGGCGTCGGCACAGGAGGCGGTCAATGCGGACGAGATGGCCGCGCTGTGCCACGGCGGCGGCCTGTCCACATGCGTGAGCGCAACGATCCCTGCTGCGGGCACACAAGTGGTGCAGGGGTGGATGAGCCCCGACGTTGGCGCCGCTTGGGCTGCGGGATACAAGGGCAAGGGCGTCACGATTACCATCGTCGATGATTTCTCCAGTACGTCGCGCTTCTCCGGCAATTTCGGTGTCGGGGTTCAAAACCAGCGCCACGGTGAATGGACGCGCGAGGAAGCCGGCATGATCGCGCCCTTGGCGACCATCAGGTCGAAGGACTTCTCAACAAGCTCGGCCGTCAGCCTGGCGCCTGGCCTGAACGTGCTCAACCTGAGCTATGGCATGTACGCCAAAGCGGGCTACCGCCCGAACCAGATCGGATGGAGCCCCGAGGAAGCCTCCATCATCTCCTATGCCACCAAGGGAACGGCCGTTGTTTCGAAGGCAGCGGGCAACGATGCGGTTGCCGTGGGCGGTGTCGCGGGCGGTCAGCAGGACTATCTCGACCTCGCTTTGGTTGGCAAAGCCTCGGCGATCTTCGTCGGCGCATTATCCACGAATGGCACGACATCCAACAAGGCCCAGCTTGCCTGGTACTCCAACTATGCCGGCTCGAACACGCTTGTGCAAAGCCACTTCCTTGTGGTCGGTGTTACCGGAGACAAGACAGGCCTTTATGGCACCTCCTTCGCCGCGCCGATCATTTCGGGATACGCTGCGATCATCGGCAGCAAATTCACCAAGGCTACTGCGACGCAGATCACCAACGATCTGCTCAATACGGCCCGTACCGACACGCTGGTCAACTACAACGCCGCCGTCTATGGCAAGGGCGAGGCAAGCCTTTCGCGGGCCCTGGCTCCCGTAGCGATCAGGTAGACGAGCGATGCTTCGCCCGGTCAAATCGCCGCCTCGGTCATGGTGGTTCTGATCGGCGACGTCAGACCGCAGGCACGGCCGTCCGGCCAGGCTCTGGAGCAATTCCAGGAAAAATGTGGAACGGTTTTTCCGAGAAAAGCGCGTAGCGCTTTCCTTGGGGAATTGCGTCAAAACAAAGAGTTAGAGCGGTTTGCCGTTTCGGTGAAACGGCGAACCGCTCTAAGTTTCAAGCGCCTTCGCGGCACGTTCGAGCAACGCGCCGCGATCGGGGGCAAATCCGGCTTCTATCCATTCCGCCTCGAGGTTCTTGAGGATTTCGCCGAGCTTCGGCCCAGGAACGGCGCCGAGCGCGGTCAAATCGGCACCTTTCAGCGGAAACAGCGGTTTTTCCCATTTGAGCGCAAAGGCCAGCAGGCGCGAAAAGCCGCCGGCTTCGAGCAGGGCATCATTGTCCTCGACGGCACGCACCCGGGCCGCGGCCAGCGATAACCGCAGGCGATCGACGAAGCCCTGCCGGTCGCCGCGATAGAGCCTTTTCGCCAGTTCACCCTCGGTCGTCTTCGGCTCGACGATAGTGGCCAGCGCCCAGTGGCGCAGGCGCTCAGCCTCCGCCGTCGACAGTCTCAGCCTGTCGGCGAGCGTCTTCATGCGCGCCGCATCCGGGGGCACGATCGCCTCCAGCCTGAGCAGCGGATCCGCCGCCCAGCCCAGATCCTTCTCGGCCTTGGTCAGCCCATGGATGGCATCGATGCCCCATTTCTCGCTCTCGGGCAGCGCGCTGGTCAGCACGCCGGCCTGGCGCATCCACAGCAGCGCCCGCGACGGATCAGGCGCCGACAGGAGCTTCTTCAGCTCGGACCAGATGCGCTCGGCCGAAAGCTGGACCAGCCCATCCTTCAGCCGGGCGCAGGCTTTCAGCCCTTCGGCGTCGGGCCGGCCGTCGCCGTACCAGGCGAAGAAGCGGAAGAACCGCAGGATGCGCAGATAATCCTCGCGGATGCGCGCTTCCGGATCGCCGATGAAGCGCAGCCGGCGCGCCTCGATGTCGGCGACGCCACCGATCAGGTCGACAACCGTGCCGTCGGCCTGCGCATAGAGCGCGTTGATGGTGAAATCGCGCCGCTCGGCGTCAAGTTTCCAGTCACGCCCGAACGACACCTTGGCGCGGCGGCCGTCGGTCTCGATGTCGGCGCGCAAGGTGGTGGTCTCATAAGGCTTGCCGCCGGCGATCACCGTGACCGTGCCGTGCTCGATGCCGGTCGGCACCGCCTTGAAGCCTGCCGCCTCGGCACGGCGGATGGTTTCCTGCGGCAGGCAAGTGGTGGCGATGTCGATGTCGGCGACCGGCTGGCCCATCAGCGCGTTGCGCACGGCGCCGCCGGCGACACGTGCTTCTTCACCGACTTCCGCCAGAACGGACAGCAGTCGCTGCAGATGCGTATTGCCGAGCCAGTCGGCCCTGCCCGCGATAGAGACACTCACGCATAGAGCCTTTCGTAGAGCGTACGGATGATGCCGGCGGTGACACCCCAGATGCGCCGGTCGCCATAAGGCATATCGTAGAAGAACCATTCGAGATCGTTCCACATGCGGCTGTCGCGCTTGTGATTGGCCGGGTCCATCAGGAAGCGCAGCGGCACTTCGAAGGCGGCGTCGACCTCGTCGGCGTTGAGCGTCAGCTGGAAACTGGGCCTCACGATGCCCAGCACCGGCGCGATGCGATAGCCGCTGCCGGCGACGTAATCGGGCATCCGGCCGATGATCTCGATACGATCCGGGCCAAGGCCGATCTCCTCGAAAGTCTCGCGCAGCGCCGCCGCTTCCGGGCTGGCATCGGCGGCATCGATGGTGCCGCCGGGAAAGGCCACCTGCCCCGAATGGCTGCGCAGCTTTTCGGCCCGTTTGGTCAAAAGAACCGTCGCGTCGCCGTCGTGATCGACCACGGGGATCAGCACCGCGGCATTGCGCAGCGCCTTGGCCTGGCCGAGGCGCGGATGGCCGGGATTGAAGCGATGATCGCCATAGTCGTCGCCGGCATACGCATCCGGCTGCGCAGCAAAGCGCGCGCGAAAATCGGCTGACGAAAACGGTCTCGGCGTCGTCTGGTCCATCACGTACTCAGCCGCTTCAGTTGGTCCGCCGGCATGATCGGAAACACCGCGCCCTTCGAGCGCACGGCAAACATGGCCTTGCCGCCGATCTCGATTTCCTCGCCATGTCCGACCAACTCGTACATCACCGGCCGCGCCACCAGTGCCTCCAACCGGCCGCGCACCAGAACATAGGGCTTCAACCCGCCGGTTTCGCTCTCGTCGACGAAGCGCAGCGGCCGCTCCGGCCCGGCTTCCACGACATCGCCGACATTGGTGCGGAAGGTGATGGCTTGCGCGTCACCGCTGCCCGAAACATCCATCTCGACGGCTATGAACGGCGCATCGGCAACGCGGATGCCGACCTTTTCCACAGGCGTGACCAGATAGGTCCTGCCGTCCTCGTCCTTGCGCAGCACGGAGGAGAAAAGCTGCACCAGCGGCATGCGGCCGATCGGCGTGCCCAGGTAGAACCAGGTGCCATCGGCCTTGATCTCCATGTCGAGATCGCCGCAGAAGTCCGGATTCCAGCGTTCCACCGGCGCGGCGCCCTTGCCGGCGCGGGCGGCGCGCGAAATCAGCGCCTCGAGACCCCGCGCCTCGGTGGCGCTCGTAAGGCTTTGTTCGCGATGTTCGGAGTGTTCCCTCATGGTCACGAAATAGTCACTGTTGTTCCGCTTGTCAGCCTAGGTCTGTGATTTAAGTTTCGGCATAGGCGCCACGCGAGGCCGAATCGCGGCAACCTGTGCTATGGTGCGGGCCGGTATTTCCAACCACAAGGATCGATGCGGCATGAGCGTGATGGTCAAGGAAAGCCCGATCAGCGAAAAGGACATGATCGCCGAGGCCGAGAAGGCGCTGGCCGATATCTCCAAGGTCCGCGATGGGGTCGGCCGGGTCATCTTCGGCCAGGAGAACGTCGTCGAGCGCACGCTGGTGGCGCTTTTGGCCGGCGGCCACGCGCTTCTGGTCGGCGTGCCGGGCCTCGCCAAGACCAAGCTGGTCGAGACTCTGGGCATCGTGCTCGGCCTCGATTCGCGCCGCATCCAGTTCACGCCCGACCTGATGCCGTCCGATATCCTTGGCTCCGAAGTGATGGAGCAGGACGAATTCGGCAAGCGCTCCTTCCGCTTCATCTCCGGGCCGATCTTCGCCCAGCTTCTGATGGCCGACGAAATCAACCGCGCTTCGCCGCGCACCCAGTCGGCGCTGCTGCAGGCCATGCAGGAATACCACGTCACCATTGCCGGCGCCCGCTACGACCTGCCGGCGCCCTTCCACGTGCTGGCAACGCAGAATCCACTGGAGCAGGAAGGCACCTATCCGCTGCCCGAGGCGCAGCTCGACCGTTTCCTGATGCAGGTCGACATCCTCTATCCCGAAATCGAGGCCGAGCGCCGCATCCTTTTGGAAACCACCGGCATCGAGGATGCGAAGGCGCAGAACGTGCTGCAACCGGTGCGGCTGAAGGAAATCCAGACGCTGATCCGCCGCATGCCGGTGCCCGAAAGCGTCGTCGAGGCGATCCTGACGCTGGTGCGCTCGGCGCGTCCCGGCCAGGGCAACGCCGAGACCGACAAGCATGTCGCCTGGGGCCCCGGCCCGCGCGCCAGCCAGGCGCTGATGCTGTGCACAAGGGCGCGCGCGCTTTATGAGGGGCGGCTGGCGCCCTCCATCGACGACGTCCGTGCGCTGGCCGAGCCGGTGCTGCAGCATCGCATGGCGCTGACCTTCGCCGCCCGCGCCGAAGGCACTTCGGTGCGTGACGTGGTGGCGAAACTGGCAAAAGGCATCTGATGGCGCGCATCGGCGAGGTCCAGGCTCCGGCAGCGACGCGCGATGCGCTCGCCCGTGGCCGGTTGCGGGCTTCGCTTGTGCCTGACCTGCTGGTCGAGGCGCGCCGCATCGTCAACACCGTGATCGCCGGCTGGCACGGCCGCCGCAAGCGTGGCATCGGCGAGAATTTCTGGCAGTTCCGGCCCTATGTCGAAGGCGATGCCTCGCGCATCGACTGGCGCCGCTCGGCCCGCGACGATCATACCTATGTGCGCGATCGCGAATGGGAAGCCGCCCATACGGTCTGGCTGTGGGCCGACCCCTCGCCGTCCATGCTCTACAAGTCGACCGGCGCCAGCGTTTCCAAGCAGTCGCGCGCGCTGGTGCTGGCTCTGGCCATGGCCGAGCTGTTGTCGCGCAGCGGCGAGCGCATCGCCTGGCCGGGTCTCACCGATCCGTTCACCGCCCGCAACGGTGCCGAGCGCATCGCCGCCCAGCTCATGCACGCCGGCGAGTTGCCGGCAAAACCCGATCTGTCCGGCATCCGCCGCTTCTGCGACATCGTCATCGCCAGCGATTTCCTCGACCCGGTCGAGGAAACGATGGCCTGGCTCGATGTGCTCGCCCGCCACGGGGTGCGCGCCCACCTGATCGAGGTCGCCGACCCGGCCGAGGAAACCTTTCCCTATGCCGGCCGCACCGAGTTCACCGATCCCGAGACCGGCGACAAGCTGACCGCCGGTCGCGCCGAAATGCTCGGCGATGAGTACCGCCTGCTGTACACCGCCCGGCGCCAGGAACTGGCCGCCTGGTGCAAGCGCCTCGGCTGGAGCTTTACCGTCAACCATACGGATCGGCTCGCCTCCGACGCGCTAGTCCGCCTGCACATGGCCATGACCGCCGATGGCGGCTATGCCGGGCTGATCGCTGGTGGCGATCATGCCGGGCAGACCGCCGGTGGTCATGCCGGGCTGGCCTCTGGTGGCGGTCATGCCGGGCAGGCCGCCGGTGGTGGTCATGCCGGGCTGACCGCCTTTGACGGTCATGCCGGAAAGGTCGGCGCATGAGCTGGCTGCCGCTCTCCTTTGGCGCTCCCATGGTGCTGTGGGGCCTGCTGGCGCTGCCGGTGATCTGGTGGCTGTTGCGGCTGACACCGCCGAAGCCACAGACCGAAATCTTCCCGCCGCTGAAGATCCTGGCCCGCGTGCTGAAGCGCGAGGAGACGCCGCAGCAAAGCCCGTGGTGGCTGACGCTGCTCAGGCTCTTGATGGCGGCCCTGGTCGTCGCGGCACTCGCCGAACCGGTGTTCAATCCGCGCGAAAAGCTGCCCGCCGAGGGTGCGGCCCTGGCACTGGTCATCGACAATGATTGGGCAAGTGCCGCCGATTGGGGCAAGCGCGTCGCCACCGCGGAGCGGCTGATAGCCGACGCCGGCTCGAACGGCGTGCCGGTCATCATCGCCTTCACCGCCGAAAAGCCCAATTCGGAGATCGGCCCCTTCGATGCCGCCACGGCTCTTGACCGGCTGCGCGCCGCCAAGCCGCGACCGATCCCGACCGATCGGCCCGCCGTCTATGCCCGCGTCGCCGGCGTGCTGGACACCTTGCCTGGCGCCAGCGTCGCCGTGCTCGCCGATGGCCTGGCGGCAAAGGGCGACGAGGCCGCCTTCAACACGCTTTTGTCGAGAAATGCCGCGCGCGTCGTCTGGGCGACTGCCGACCGGCTTTCGCTGGCCGGCCTGACCGCCGCCGAGAACCAGGTCGACGGCTTTGCGCTGACCGCCATCCGCGCACCGGGCGACCCCGCCCCGGCGCAGGTCACCGCCGGCGCCTTCGACGACAAGGGCCGCCGCATCGCCGATGCGACGCTGACCTTTGCGCCGGGCGAATCCACCGCCACCGGCACCATGGCGGTGCCGTTCGAGCTGCGCAACGACTTCGCTTCGATCGCGCTCGATGGCGAGCGCCAGGCTGGCGCCGTGCGTGTCCTCGACGAAAGCTCCAAGCGCCGTCGCGTCGGGCTGTTGTCGCAGGCCGAGGCCGACCAGGCACAACCGCTTCTGTCGCCGCTCTATTACATCAGGCGCGCACTCCAGCCCTTCGCCGATCTCGTCGAGCCCTCCAGCGCCGACCTCGCCGACGCCATCCCGCAGATCCTCGGCCAGAAGCCGGCGATGATTGTCATGGCCGACATCGGCACCATTCCCGCACAGGTCCGGCAAAGGCTGGTCGACTGGGTCGACAATGGCGGCACGCTGGTGCGTTTCGCCGGCTCGCGGCTGGCCGCCGCCGGCAATGACGATGACCTGCTGCCGGTCCGGCTGCGCACCGGCGAGCGTTCGCTCGGCGGCGCGCTGTCATGGACGTCGCCGCAGCCGGTCACCGAATTTCCCAAGGCCGGCCCGTTCGCCGATCTTGCCCCACCCGCCGAGGTCACCGTCACCAGACAGGTGCTGGCCGAGCCGACGCCCGATATCGTCGAGCGCACCTGGGCGGCTCTCGCCGATGGCACGCCGCTGGTCACCGGTCTGAAGAAAGGCAAGGGCACGCTCGTGCTGTTCCACGTCACGCCCGAGGCGACATGGTCGAACCTGCCGATTTCGGGCAGCTTCGTCGAGATGCTGCGCCGCCTCGTGCAGCTGTCGCGCAACCAGGGCGCGGCGGTCGCCAGTGCCGAAGCCGCCGCCACCTCGCTGGCACCCTATCGCATGATATCGGCCGACGGCTCGCTGGTGCCGCCGACGCCGGATGCGCGGCCGCTGGTGCCGGCCGCCGGCTCGTTGCCTGTGACTTTCGAGAACCCGCCTGGCCTCTACGGCTCCGAGACCGGCGTCTTCGCCCACAACCTGCTCGAGGCCACAAGCACCTTCGCGCCGCTGGCGCGTCCGCAGATCAATGTTCCCGTCACATCGATCCAGTATGCGTTTGATGAATCGCGCAACCTGAAGGGCGCGCTGGTCGTGGCCGCCCTGGCGCTGATGCTGCTCGATACGCTGGTGGTGTTGTGGATGGGCGGACTGTTTTCGCGCCGGCCGCGCCGTGCCGGTGCCGTGGCAACCACCGCCGCGATCCTGATTGCGCTCGGCGCGCTGTTCGGCCATGCCGACCTTGCCCGCGCCGACGACGCCAAACCGGGCGACCAGGCCGCAATCGAAGCGATTTCGAAAACCCGCATTGCCTATGTGCTGACCGGCGTGCCGGGCGACGACTCGATCAGCCGCGCCGGCATGGAGGGCCTGACCCGCTTCCTGATCGAGAAGACCGCATTGGAACCGGGCGCACCCGCGGGTGTCGACATCTCGAAGGACGAGCTGTCGTTCTATCCCCTGATCTACTGGCCGATCGATCCGGCCGCACCAATGCCGAGCCAGGCTGCGATCGCCCGCATCGACGCCTATATGCAGCAGGGCGGGACGGTGCTGTTCGACACGCGCGACCAGTTCGCCAACGGCATCGGCGCCGATTCGGCCAGCCCGGCGACGGAGCGGCTGCGCGACATCCTCGGCAACCTCAACGTGCCGCCGCTGGAACCGGTGCCGTCCGACCACGTGCTGACCAAATCCTTCTTCATCCTGCCCGAATTTCCTGGCCGCTTCGCCGGCAGTCCGCTCTGGGTCGAGGCGTCGCTCGACGCCAGCAACGCCGAGAACCGGCCGGTGCGCACCGGCGACGGCGTTTCGCCGATCATGATCACCGCCAATGATTTCGCCGGCGCCTGGGCGGTCGACGAGAATGGCGATCCGCTGCTGCCGACAGTGCCCGCGGACCCGATGCAGCGCATCTACGCGCTGCGCGCCGGCGTCAACATCATGATGTACATGCTGACCGGAAACTACAAATCCGACCAGGTGCACGTGCCCATACTGCTCGAACGGCTGGGGCAGTAGAATGACGTTCTTTCTTGCACACCCCACCCGGATCGACCGGGGTAACGCATGAACTGGTCGATCTCCTTCGAACCGCTGATCTCCTGGCCTTGGCTGGCCCTGGTGCTGGTGCCGCTGCTGGCGCTCGCGCTCGTCGGCCTATGGTTTCGCCAGCGCGGCGCGATCTTCCGCTTCGTCGCCCTGCTGGCGCTGGCCGCCGCCCTGTTCAACCCGGTGTTCCTCAATGAGGAGCGCGAGCCGCTGAAAAGCGTCGTCGCCCTGATCGTCGACCGCAGCCAGAGCCAAGATATCGGCGACCGCACCAAGCAGACCGACGAGGCGCTGGCCGGGCTCCAGCAGCGTCTTGGCCGCTTCAAGCAGTTCGACGTGCGCGTTGTCGAGGCAGGCAAGTCCGAAGCCGCCGAGGAGCGCACCGAAACGCGGCTCTTCGGCGCGCTCGAGGGTGCCTTCCGCGACGTGCCGCCGTCGCGCATCGGCGGCGCCATCATGATCACCGACGGCGAGGTGCATGACGTGCCTGCAGGCGCACCCGATTTCAACGCCCCGCTGCATGCCCTGATCACCGGCAACGACCACGAAAAGGATCGCCGCATCCGCTTCGAGAACGCGCCCCGCTTCGGCATCGTCGGCAAGCCGCTCGACATGACATACCGGGTCATTTCGACGGAAAACGAGACCGGTCCGGTCGACGTGCGCGTCTCGGTCAATGGCGAGCAGGTCGCGGTCGAACATGCCACCGTCGGCCAGGCCATGCCGCTGCAGGTGACCATTCCGGGCGCCGGCCGCAACATCGTCGAACTCGCCATCGATCGCGAGCCGGGCGAGCTGACCGACACCAACAACCGCGCCATCGCGCTGATCGACGGCATCCGCGAGAACCTGCGTGTGCTGCTCGTCTCCGGCGAGCCGCATGCGGGTGAGCGCACCTGGCGCAACCTGCTGAAATCCGACGCCTCGGTCGATCTCGTCCATTTCACCATTCTGCGGCCGCCGGAAAAGCAGGACGGCACGCCGATCAACGAATTGTCCCTGATCGCTTTCCCGACCCGCGAGCTGTTCGTCGAGAAGATCAAGGATTTCGACCTCATCATCTTCGATCGCTATCAGCACCGTGACGTGCTGCCGATCCTCTACTACGACTACATCTCCGAATATGTCGAAAAGGGCGGCGCGCTGCTGATCGCGGCCGGCCCCGAATATGCCGGCGAAAGCTCGATCGCGCGTACGCCGCTGATGTCGGCCTTGCCGGCGATGCCGACCGGCGAGGTGGTCGACAAGGCCTTCTATCCGCGCCTCACCGATCTCGGCCAGCGTCACCCGGTGACGCGCGGGCTGGACGGTTCCGCCACCGAGCCGCCGCACTGGAGCCGCTGGTTCCGCACCATCGGCGTGCAGAACCCGGAAGGCGAAGTGGTGATGAAGGGTGCCGACAACCGGCCCCTGCTGCTGCTCGACCACAAGGGAGAAGGCCGCGTCGGCATGCTTCTGTCCGATCAGGGCTGGCTGTGGGCGCGCGGCTTCGAGGGCGGCGGTCCGCATGTGCAGCTCTATCGGCGCATTGCGCACTGGCTGATGAAGGAGCCCGAACTCGAGGAGGAGCGGCTGACCGCCGACGGTCGTGGCATGGTTCTGGAAATCCGGCGCCAGACCATGGCCGATGATCCTGGCGCCGCGCAGATCATCACTCCGTCCGGCAAGACGATGACCGTCAAGCTCCAGAAATCCGAACCCGGCGTCTTCCTCGGCAGTGTCGAGACCAGTGAAATCGGCCTCTACCAGGTCGCCAATGGCGACCTCACCGCACTCGCCCATGTCGGACCGGTCAATGCACCGGAATTCGCTGACGTCATCTCCACCGAGAACCGGCTGAAGGCGCCGGCGGAAGCGACCGGCGGCAGCGTGCGCCGGCTGACGCCATCCGCGGCCCTTGGCAGCGACGTGACGCTGCCCTCCATCGTGCCGGTGCGTTCGGCGGGCGCTGCGTCCGGCAGCGACTGGATCGGCCTGCGCACCACCGACGACAGCGTGCTCAAGGCCGTCTCGCGCGTGCCGCTGTTCGGCGGGTTCCTCGGCCTCGGCCTGCTGCTTCTGGCAATGGGTTCGATGTGGTATCGCGAGGGACGGTAGTGGCACCTTTTCCTTCCCCCTGTGGGAGAAGGGAAAACCGCCCTGCAGCCGCTGCCCTCCGCTATGGCTCCAGGCGTTCGTCGTTTCAATCGACAAGTCGTTGGCGATTGATCGCCCTACGGGCGACCACTCCTCACTCTTCCGGTTCAGTCGTGAACAGCAGCGGGTAACCCTTGGCCTTGCCGGCATCGGTGGCCCGTGTCGCCTTGGTCTCGGCGACATCCTTGGTGAACACCGCGACGACGCAGACGCCACGCCGATGCGCGGTGATCATGATCCTGTGTGCCTGGTCCTCGCTAAGCTTGAACTCGCCCTTCAGCACCGTCACCACGAACTCGCGCGGAGTGAAATCGTCATTGATGAGGATGACCTTGTAGAGCTTCGGCCGTTCGGTCTGCGGCTTGACCTGGACGCGCGGCTTTGTGGTGATTTCAGGCATCGGAACCGACAGTCTCGCCATCGACAGTTTCGCCCCGCATTTTGCCACGGGCGAAAGCGATGGTCCATTTTGATTGGCACGCGGACCGGCAGCGGGTGAGCGCTGTCATTGACGATCATGTGGGAATTGTTGGTAGCGGTTCAACGGCCCTGCCGGCCAAAGATGCGGCGGTTTCCGCCCGCATCCGCCCGGCGTTCCATCCACGCAGCGATCGGCCACGCGACGACGCAGCTCAGCGTCACGCCGGTGAGTATGATCAGCAGCCACGCCTGTACCGGCGTGATGTAGTCCCAGTTGCTGGAGATTGCCGGTGCGAACAGCGAAGGCTCGGTGCGCCCGCTCGCCGGATCCGGCACCGGGCTGGCAGTGAACAGGACCAGCACCCTGGCCACGCCGCTGGCGACCAGGCCACCGAGCACCATCGAACGCAGAATGGACGAAAGCCGCTTCTTCATGCGGACTGTCCTACACGACCGGCGTTGCGAACGGGTTAAGCTTCATCGAGACGCCTGACTGGAAGCCGCCGGTTTTCAGGCTTCGGCCAGGCCGGTCTTGCCGGTCCGCTTTCGTCGCCGGCGCAGCGCCTTTCGACCATGCGCTTGGCAGAAGGCCGCCCCAGCTGGCTTGCAGCTGGAACGGCCTTGTTAGAAAGCAGGCTTTGGACCGATCAGGGCTTCTTCGGAGCAGCCTTCGGGGCGGCCTTCGCGGGGGCTTTCTTGACCGGGCACTTGTGCTTCTTGGTCACCTTGCAGACCTTCTTGGCGACCTTCTTCGGGGCAACCTTCATCGGAGCGGCGGTGGCCGGAGCGGTGGTAGCAGGAGCGGTGGTCGTGGTGGTAGCAGCCGGGGCAGCGGTCGTGGTGGCGGCCGCGTTGCCGAGAACCGGCATCGAGAAGGCGAGAGCAACGGCGAGGCCGAGGGCGGACAGGAGGGACTTTTTCATGGCTTCGTTTCCTTTTTATGCGGGTCGAGTTTCGAGTGTCACTGAACCGGGTCGTTCGGCGTCACTCCAAGCAGCTTCAAAGCGTTTGCGAGCATCCGGATGCCCTGTGCCTGTTTCTTGGCGGCGCAGTACCGGTTTCCCTTTCTTTGAAGTGCCTTTGCCGCGGTGACCTGCGTTGCCGTGGCGTGGGTTTCGAGGGCTTCGTCGAATTGGCGGCTGAGATTGGCGCAACGTTCGGCCCGGGTGGTGGACGTCACCTTTGCATCCGATTGTCCGGCAGCGGCGGTGACCAGGCCAACGCCCAGCAACGCACCCAACAAACTGATCGACAACCTTGGCATCGGTTTATCCGTGAACCCGCAGACTGGCGTCGCAGCCAATGACCTGACCGCTACGGCACCGTTATGCCGTCCTACCTTTTCAGGAGTTTTTCCGGATTGTAGAATTTTGTTTCCGGATTGTTTCTGCATGACCGGCGAAGGCGCCGATGCTTCGGTGTGGAGACGCGGAATTCGCTGCACCTCGAAATGCAAGGCACTGGCCAACATATGGCCCGAATTCTATCGTGTGGCTCACCAACCAAGGATAGCTTGGCCGGCAACAGAAACGGGGCACCCGTGAAATCCGACGCACACATATTGATCGTCGACGACGACAAGGGCATCCGCGACCTGCTGCAGGAGTTCTTCCAGAAGCGCGGCCTGCACACATCGGTTGCCGCCGACGGCGCCGAGATGGAGACCATCCTGCGCCGCTCGCATGTGGATCTCATCGTGCTCGACGTGATGTTGCCCGGCAAGAGCGGGCTGGAACTGTGCCGCGACCTGCGCGCCCAGTATTCGACACCGATCATCATGCTGACCGCCGTCACCGAGACGACCGACCGCGTGGTCGGCCTGGAAATGGGCGCCGACGACTATGTGCCCAAACCCTTCGACCCACGCGAGCTGCTGGCCCGCATCCGCGCCGTGCTGCGGCGCAACGGCGCCGCCGAGCCGAAGCGTGCCACCACCAAGCAGGTCTACCGCTTCGCCGGCTGGACGATGGACTGCTCGCGGCGCCGGCTGACCGCGCCCGACGATGTCAGGGTCGAACTGACCATGGCAGAGTTCAACCTGCTGCAGACCTTCGTCAAGAGCGCAGGACGCGTGCTGACCCGCGACCAGCTCATCGAGCTCTCCGGCGGCGACAGCGACTATTCCTTCGACCGCAGCATCGACATCCTGGTCAGCCGGCTGCGGCGCAAGATGGAAGACGATCCCAAAACGCCCAAGCTCATCCTGACCGTGCGCAGCGGCGGCTACCAGTTCCTGCCCGAGACGACCTCCGAATGAGACGTTTCCTGCCGCAGACCCTCCCCGTCTGGGTGCTGCTGATCGTCATTGCCGGCCTGCTGATCAGCCAGGTCGCAACCCTTTATATCGTGTCGCGCGACCGCGCCGCCGCCAATGACATTGTCGACCTTTATCGCCTCAACGATCGTGCTTTCTCGCTGGTGCAACTGATGCATGACGCCACGCCGGAGGAACGCAAGGCGACGGCGACCGGCCTGTTCAATTCCACCTACGCGCTCACCGTCTCCGACACGCCCGCAGTCACCTCGTCGATCGCCGGCGACGACGAACTGGCCGAACTCGAAGACATCCTCGTTGGCCGGCTGTCCAAGTTCGGCATCACCGACGCGCGCGTGCGGCGCGATCCGGCGACACGTGAGGCAGACGACGCCAGCGGCACGGCGCCAGGACCCGATATCGGCCAGGTGGAGCGCGACCTTCTGGTGCTGGCCGCCGACTTCGCCCAGAGCGACAAACTGACGGCCTCGCTGCGTTTCGCCGACGGCCAATGGCTGAACTTCACCGAGCCGATCACGCCTGTCGGCCCGATCCTGAGCTTCGACAGCCTGCCGCTCTATTCGCTGATCGCCGGGCTTGTGGTGATCATGTCGATCTGGTCGCTGCGCCGGCTGACGGCACCCTACCGGATGATGGAAACCGCCGTGAACAGGATCGGCAAGGATCTGAAGAGCCCACCGATCACCGAGTCGGGCAGCCGCGAGGTCCGTGCCGCCGCCAAGGCGATCAACGCCATGCAGGCCCGGTTGCGTGAATATGTCGAGGACCGCGAACATCTCGCGGCGGCGTTGGCGCATGACCTGCGCACGCCGATGACGCGGATGCGCCTGCGCCTGGAGCTGCTGCGCAAATCGGCGGTCCGCGAGGCGCTGGCGCACGATCTCGCCGATGTCGAGAGCATCGCCAGCTCGGTGATCGACTTCGCCACCTTCGAGGTGACCGAGGAAAAGAGCGAGCGCATCGACTTCTGGTCGCTCGTGGAATCGATCGCCGACAGCTATGACGACGTCTCGTTCGACGACGATACCCGCTCACGCGGCCTCATCTGCATGGCGCGGCCGGTCGCGCTCAGGCGCTGCGTCACCAATCTGATCCAGAATGCCGTGACCTATGGCAAGAAGGCGCATCTCAGCCTGCGCCGGTCGGACAACATGATCCTGCTCACCATCCGCGACGAAGGGCCCGGCATACCGCAGGCCCAGATCGACGCCGTGTTCGGCTCTTTCGTGCGCCTCGAACAATCCCGCAACCGCCAGACCGGCGGGCTCGGGCTCGGCCTGACCATTGCCCGCAACATCGCGCGCGCCGCTGGCGGCGAGATCAGCCTGTCCAACAACCCGGGCGGCGGCTTGCTGACGCAACTGCGCCTGCCATTGGCGGCATAAAACGAGGCGCGCTCGATCGCTTCGCCTCGTCGCCCTCGGGTTTCGGAGAAACTACCGCCGCAGCACCGCCGACAGCACGTCGCGGATGCCGATGGCGCCGACGAAGCGCGACTGGTCGTCGAACAGCGCCACCGGTGCGGTCTGCGAGCGATGCATGGCCAGCATCACCGTTTTCAGCGAGGTGCCGGGATTGGCCCAGAACACCTGTGCCATTTCCTCCGGCTGGGCCTCGACGTCGGCGCATGACACCCAGACCGCCGGCTTGCCGTCGCGTTCGGCCGCCGCCACCAGCCCGTGATCGTCGATCTTGAAGCGCGTCGTCTTGCGCCGGTCGAGCCACACCCAGCCGTCCTTGCCCTGTTCGAGGTCGCGCCGGTCGCGCATGACGTTCCAGGCGGTCAGTACCGACAGCGGGTTCACATTGGCGATGAAGTCGCGGACGTAGTCGTTGGCGGGCCGCAGCACGATGTCTTCCGGAGCGCCGGTCTGCACGATGCGGCCACCCTCCATGATGGTGATGTGGCTGCCGATCTTCAGCGCCTCCTCGAGATCATGGCTGACGAAGATGATGGTCTTCTTCAGTTCGGCCTGCAGCTGCAGCAATTCATCCTGCAGCTTGGTGCGGATCAGCGGATCGAGCGCCGAGAATGGCTCGTCCATCAACAGGATCGGTGCCTCGGTGGCGAAGGCGCGGGCCAGGCCGACACGCTGCTGCATGCCGCCCGAAAGCTCATGCGCGTATTTCTTCGACCACTGGTCGAGATTGACCAGCTTGAGCTGACGGTGCACGCGTTCCTTGCGTTCGGCCTCCGGCACGCCGGCAAGTTCGAGGCCGAGGCCGACATTCTCCTCCACCGTGCGCCAAGGCAACAGGCCGAACTGCTGGAACACCATCGCCACCTGCTTCTGGCGCAAGCGCCGCAAGGTGGCCTGGTCGCACGTGACGACATCGACGATCTTGTCGCCGTCCTTGACCAGCACCTGGCCGCGCGACACCACGTTCAGCCGGTTGACGGCCCGCAGCAGCGTCGACTTGCCGGAACCGGACAGGCCCATCAGCACCGAAATCTCGCCCTCGTTGACGGTCAGGCTGGCACCGGCGCAGCCCAGCACGTTGCCGGTCTTCTCGAGAATCTCGGCGCGCGTCGCGCCGGCGTCGATCATCGCCAGCGAGCCGGCCTGGTCGGCGCCGAAGACGATATCGACGTTTCTGAAATCGACGGCGACGGTCATTTCTTGCCTCCAACACCGATGCGGGTCATTCGGTCGAGCACGATGGCGAGCACGACGATGGCCAGGCCAGCCTCGAGCCCGAGGTCGATGCGGCGCGAACCGAGCGCCCGGTTGATCTCGGTACCGAGACCGCCGGCGCCGATGAGCGCCGCGAACACCACCATCGACAGCGACAGCATGATCGACTGGGTGAGGCCGGCCATGATGGTCGGCAGCGCCGAGGGCAGTTCCACCTTCCACAACAGCTGGCTCTTGGTGGCGCCGAACGCCTCGCCCGCTTCGATGATCGACTTCGGCACCGAGACGACGCCGAGATGGGTGAGCCTGACCGCGGTCGGGATGACGAAGATGATGGTGACGATGAGGCCTGGCGCGTTGCCGAGACCGAACAGGGTCAGCACCGGGATCAGGTAAACGAAGGTCGGCAGCGTCTGCATCAGGTCGAGTACCGGCAGCATGACGCGGTAGACCTTCGGCTTGTGCGCCGCCCAGATGCCGAGCGGCACGCCGATGGCCATTGCCATGGCCGCCGCCGCGACGACCAGCACCAGCGTCTGCACCGTCTGCTTCCAGAGGTTCTGGTTTATGATGAAGATGAGCCCGAGGAAGACGCCGATGGCGAGTGGCCGCGAGCGCTGCAGCAGCCAGGCGATGGCCGCGATGATCAGCGCCAGCAGCACCGGCGGTACCATCAGCAGGATGTCGACCAGCCCGTCGAGCAGGAAATTGAGGCCATTCGAAAAGGCCCTGAACACAGTATCGAAATTGTCGGTGAGGAAGCCGAAGAACGCCTTTCCCCAGGCGCCGATCGGAATCTTGTGATCGACCATGAATTTCGAAATCGGATCCATATCGCCCCTCTCATGCCGGAGACCGCCCCGCCCTCGGCCTCTACTGTCGCAACGTCATCTTGTCACAGGATATGAAAAAGGGCAGCCTTTTCTAAAATGGCTGCCCTTAATCTCGGTCATGCCGAAATCACAGTCGGCTCAGCTTCCAAGCGCGGTCTTGACCGCCGCCGCGGCATCGCCGCCATCGAAGGTGGTCACGCCGGCGATCCACGGAGCAACCGCGTCCGGATGCTTCTTCAGCCAGTCGGTCGCCACCGTGTTGGCGTCGCCGCCCTTCAGGATCGCGTCCATCATCTCACCTTCCATGTCGAGGTTGAACTTCAGGTTGGCGATGAACTTGCCGGCATTCGGGCACTCGGTGGTGTAGCCCTTGCGCACATTGGTGAACACGGTGGCGGCGCCGAAGCCGCTGTCACCCATGCCGTCGAGATAGGTGATCTTCATGGCGCCCATCACCGGATGCGGCGTCCAGCCGAGGAAGGCGATCCACTCATTGTTCTTCATCGACTGCTCGGCCTGCGTCAGCATGCCGGCCTCCGAGGATTCGACCAGTTCGAAGCCTTCGAGATTGTCCTTCGGGTTCTTGATCATGTCGAGGATGATGCGGTTGCCGTCATTGCCGGCCTCGATGCCGTAGATCTTGCCGTTGAACTTGTCCTTGAACTTGCCAAGGTCGGTCAGCGTCTTGACGCCGGCATCCGCCACATAGGTCGGCACGACGATACCATAGCCGGCGCCGGTCAGGTTGGTGCTGATCGTCTCGACCGAACCGTCGGCGGTGTAGTCCTTGATGTCGTTGGTCATCGACGGCATCCAGTTGCCGAGGAAGACATCGAGATCCTTGTTCTTCAGCGACGCCATGGTCACCGGTACCGACAGCTGGATCACCTGAGGCTCGTAGCCGAGCGCGGTGAGCAGAACGGAAGCGACGCCGGTCGTCGCCTGGATATCGGTCCAGCCGACATCGGAGAGGCGCACCGCCTTGCAGCTTGCCGGATCGCCGGCGAAGGCAGCGCTCGTGGACAACAAAGCCGCCAGCCCGAGGCCGGCGACGAAGGAATTCATACGCGACATAGATATTCTCCCATTGCGATTCTTTGGCGAAGCGAAGTTACGGTTTCTCTGCCCGCCTTGTTTCGTCAGCCAAACACCATTCTCGTGCGGTTTCAAGCGTCAAGGCAATCACGATCAACGGCGCGGGCTGGCCAATCAGCGACACGCTTCCTGCTTTTGCGATGCGAGGGTGGTGTTTTTTGGGGGGAACGCGACGGCGCCCCTCCCCGTGCCGGGGCAAGTCGGCTTAAGGTCTGTTTAGATTCAGGTCAGGCCGCGCCGAAAATGGTGGGTTCCGAGAACCGGAGCGGAGCGTACTTTCGGGTACGTGAGTACCGAAGCGCAGGAACCGCCATTTGCAGGCCGGCATCACCTGAATATCAACAGACCTTCAGGGCGGCATGGCCAAGCTTTACTTCCACTACGCAACGATGAATGCCGGCAAGACGACGATGCTGCTGCAGGCGTCGTACAATTATCGCGAGCGCGGCATGACGACGATGCTGTTCGTCGCCGGCCACTACCGCAAGGGCGACAGCGGCCTGATCTCGTCGCGCATCGGCCTGGAGACGGAAGCCGAGATGTTCCGCGACGGCGACGATTTGTTCGCCCGCGTTGCCGAGCACCACGGGCATACGACGGTGCACTGCGTCTTCGTCGACGAGGCGCAGTTCCTCGAGGAAGAGCAGGTCTGGCAGCTCGCCCGCATCGCCGATCGCCTGAACATCCCGGTCATGTGCTACGGCTTGCGCACCGATTTCCAGGGCAAGCTGTTTTCCGGCTCGCGCGCGCTGCTGGCCATCGCCGACGATTTGCGCGAGGTGCGCACCATCTGCCGCTGCGGCCGCAAGGCGACGATGGTGGTGCGCCTCGGCGCCGACGGCAAGGTCGCCCGGCAAGGCGAGCAGGTGGCGATCGGCAAGGACGTCTACGTCTCGCTCTGCCGCCGTCACTGGGAAGAAGAGATGGGGCGTGCGGCGCCCGACGATTTCATCGGCTTTGTCAGGGCCTGAGCAAGCTCACGCGGCCGAGACATGCCATCTCGAAAACCGCCAGCCGCGGCGCACGCCAAGTGTTGCCAGCGCGATAAGCACCATGCCGGCAGCCTGTGCCAATCCAAGCGGATGCCCGTAGATTGCCCAGTCGATGATGATGGCGACGACCGGATAGATGAAGGTGATGACGCCGATCACCGGTGTCGTCAGGCGCGGAAAGGCTGAATTCATCAGCACATAGGCAATGCCGGTGTGCAGGACGCCGATGCCGGCAAGCCAACCCCATGACGCCAGTGGGATGTGCTGGCCAACCGCCGCGAACGGGGCGAGCATGACGGCACCCACCACGGTCTGGCAAAGCACGGTGATTTCCGCGCGCTGCCGGCCGAGGCCTTTGGCGAGGATGGTCGCCACGGCATAGAGCATGGCCGCTCCCAGCGTCAGTCCAATGCCCAGTGCCCAGTTGGCGTCGACATGCCCGTGCGAAATGGTGAGGCCGCTGGCCAGCACGACGCCAAGAAACGCCGCCAGCATCCACAGGACCTGGTCGAGCGAGATGCGCTCCTTGAGAAAGATCACGCCGATCAGCACCACGAAGAACGGCTGCACATGGTAGACGATCGTCGTCGTGGCGATCGACGTCATGGCAAAGCCGGCGAAGAAGGCCGTCCAACTGAGCACCATGCAGATGCCGGCAAGCGCGGCCAGCGCCAGGCGGGACAAGGACAGGGTGCGATCCGGCAGATAGCCGCGCAGCAGGCACCACGCGAAAAGAAATACCGCGCCGAACACGCAACGCCAGAAGACGATGGTCACGGGATGCAGCCCCGATTCCGTGACGAAGGCGCCGACCGTACCGGCAATCACCATCGCCAGGGCAAGGTTGGCGGCCGGAAAGCGAGCTTTCGATGTATCCGTCATGCGTGGTCTTTCCAACGCTGGGACAGCCATCTGGACAGCAACAAAGCCTTCAAACAAACGAATAGATTTGTGACCAGCCATTCGATATGCTGATAGCAGCATGGCCGCTCCCCTTGACCTCAATCTGCTGAAAACCTTTGTCGCCGTCGTCGAGAGCGGCAGCCTTTCCAATGCGGCGCCTCGCGTCGGCCGCAGCCAGTCGGCCGTCAGCATGCAGATGCAGCGGCTGGAGGAGATGGTCGGCACCCAGTTGCTGGTGCGGGGACCGAGAACGGTCACGCCCAATGCGATCGGCGAGGATTTCCTGATCTATGCCCGCCGGCTGCTGAAGCTGTCGGACGAGGCGTGGGCAAGCGTCACCCGACCGAAAGAAACGGGCAGCGTGCGCCTTGGCGTACCGGATGACTATGCGGCGTTCCTCTTGCCGCCGGTGCTGTCGCGCTTCGCGGCGGAGCATCCCCTGGTGACGGTGGAACTGATCTGCGAACAATCGACCGCGCTGGTGAAGACGCTGGCGGAGGGACGGCTGGACCTGGCAATCGTCACCCGTCTGCCCGAACAGGCGCTCGATGTGATCCGCCTGGAACGCTTCGTCTGGGTCGCCTCGCCCAACCATGTCGCCTGGGAGAGCGATCCCTTGCCCGTCGCCCTGTTCGAGCCTGGCTGTGCCGCCAGGATGAATGTCCTGCAGGCGCTTGGCGATGCCGACCGGTCCTACCGCTGCACCTATTCCAGCGCCTCCCTGCTTGGCCTTGTCGCGGTCGTGCAAGCCGGGCTTGCGGTTGCCGGCCTGGCTCAGCGCAGCGTGCCGCCGTCGCTACGCATCATCGGCGGCAATGAAGGGCTTCCCGTGCTGCCCGATCTCGAAATCGGCATCCTGCGCAACCCGCTGTCGACAACGCCTGCGGTCGAACGGCTGAATGATTTCCTGCGCCGCGATCTGGCGCAGCAAGCCTGACTTGCGGAGGTCATGGTCAGCACATACGAGATCAGGCGCTGGCCGGTCTTCCGCAATCCCGCCACGATGCAGCGTTTGTTAAGGCCTCGGTTCTATTTTGCGTCATCTCGTTCCAGCCAGAACTCGTCGGGGGTCAGCCATGTTTCGAGCCGCTTCGTCTGCCGGTGCCCTTCTCCTCGCCAGTGCCCTTGCCGCCCATGCCGGAGGCGACCCGGCGCTGGGCAAGCACGTCTTCAACCGATGCATCGCCTGCCACGAAGCGGCCACCGACCGCGACAAGGTCGGCCCGCATCTGATGGGTGTCGTCGGCCGCACCGCCGGCAGCGCCGAGAGCTTCCTTGGCCACTACTCCGAGGCTATGAAGAGCGCCGGCGCCGCCGGCCTTGTCTGGGACGAGGCGAACCTTGCCGAATATCTCAAGGCCCCGAAGCTGAAGGTGCCTGGCAACAAGATGGCCTTCGGCGGCCTGACCAGTGACGACGACATCGCCAATGTCATTGCCTATCTGAAGGCCGATCCGAAGCCCTAGCAACCGTCGGCGCGCTTGGCGACGGTGCTCGCTCCGGCTGTTCTCGAGGCCCCCGACTGGTTCAGTGCTGTGTCGAATTTCGAGGCATCCGCATCGGCGGAGATTGAACGCTTTCCCAGTTGCTTTGCCGGCATGAAAGTTCAATGACAGCTGAACTACGCTCGCGCGACGCGGTAATCACGCCATGACCACGCCGTCACTGTCTTTCAAGACCGTGACGAATTCTTTTTGTTTTCGGGCCGGCCTTGTCTTGCGTCTTTCAATCCCCGGATGCCCCACATATATTCGCCGCTGTTCGCAACCAGCGACCTGATGCCGAAGCGGGAGGCCCCAATGGCGACATTGCAGAATTTCGATGCCGAAATTGCCAAGACCAAGCAGGTCGTCCAGGACATGCGCACCAAGATCGAGCAGTCCGGTACCGTTCTGGATACGCTCGCCACCGCCGACAAGAAGATCGGCGACGCCAATTTCGACATCGAGAATGCCCGCATCGAGGATGTGCTGAAGCAGCAGAAGGTGATGGAAGGCAACATCGCCGACCTGATCATCGGGCTCGAGGATGCCACCAACGTCTTCGGCGCCGAGTTCGAGAGCATGAAGAATTACACCGGCTGGGAGAATTTCATCGGCATCTTCTCCAGCCAGAGCAAGCAGCGCATGCGCACCGACCGTGTCCGCAACATGTCGCTGGCCGGCAATCTGCAGGAACTGCTGGCCAAGTCCGACACCATCGTCGGCATCCTAAAGGCGCAGAAAGAGGTTCTCGATCAGCGCTACAAGACCTCCGAGACCAGCCTGTCGCAGGTGATCGAGCGCCGCAAGACCACCATGTCCAACCTCGAAGCCGTGCAGAAGCGCATCGAGGAACTCAATCCGATGCTGCTCGACATCGAGAACAAGATCGCGGCCTCGACCAGCCAGAAGGACCGCACGCAGCTCGAAGGCGAGCGCTCCAAGCTCGCCACCGAATACAACGAGAAGCAGGCCAAGGAACAGGAACTGCTGGCCGAAAGCCAGACGCTCGAGCGCTACACCTCGATGTTCCAGACCTTCGTCGATTCGCTCAACAACCAGATCGCCGCGCAATCGACGCTGATCAACAAGCTGACCATCGATACCGAGCAGCGCATCGTGCTCTACAAGGCGCTGGAAGATTCGCTGAAAACCGCCGCCCAGCAGGACGTCGCCCACAAGATCAACACGCTGGGCAGCCAGGTCGACAACACCGCCGAGGAAACCATGGCCGGCATTGGTGCTGCCTCGCAGAAGCACATCGGCGACCTCTTGGAGATGCACGAGAAGAACATGGTCGCCAGCGCCGACATCCAGCGCCGCAAGAAGCTGGCCGACGATGCCTTCGCCCGCCGCTTCGACGAGGTGCTGAAGAAGCACAATTCGGCCAACTACGTGCAGCAGTAATTGCCGCACGCACCGGTGCGACAATCCCAGGGCTGACAGCATGACCCCCGAAAACGATGCGGCGGCGCGATATTTCTCGGCGATAACGGCAGCACTCAGCGGGCTCGAAGTGTTCATGCGCGACGACCGCTCGCCGCTCTACCGGCACGGCATCGTCGCCAAGATCGTCGCCGAATACATCGCCCGGCTCGACAAGTCCTTTTCCTGCTGGCGCAACCGGCTGGGCTTCATGGACACGTTCCGCATTTCGCGCGCCGAAAGCGGCTTCCCGGTCTTCCAGAACCTGCTCGAACTGGAGAACGACCGCCGCCAGGCCGACGCGCGGCTTGCCAACATCCCGCTGGCCGGCGAGCTGCGCGAGGAGATGGCCGACTTCATCCTGCGCCACAAGGAATTCCCCGAGGCGCTGCAGAAGTCGATGGCCGAGCGGCTCTACCTCGAGGACGTGAAAAGCGAGACCACGTTCGGTCCGTTCACGCTGGCGCAGACGGCCAAGGTCTCGGTCAATCCGAAGACAGCGCGGCCCTATTATCTCGTTCACTGGGCCACCTTCGACGGCAGCGCCAACCTGCCGCTGGTCTACATGGTAACGGTCGAGGACTCCTCCGAAGCGATGATCCGCCAGCTCGTCGACAGAAACGGCAAGCTGAACGAGACGATCGACATTCCGCTGCCGGTCGACGGCCTGCTCAATCCCGAGCTTGCCCACCGTTTCGACGATTTCACCGAGAAGAACTCCGCCTATACGCTGTCGCCGGCGACGATTGCCGTCAACCTCGACAAGGATTTCGAGCCGCTGCATCCCAAGCAGCTGCGCCGCGTCGTGCTTGGCCCGTTCTATTCGGCAGGGATTACCGAGAACAATTCGACGGTGACCGAGGTCCTGGCCAAGGTGCGCAAGCCGGAAAATGCCTGGCTGCTGACCTGGACCATCCAGGAGGTCTATTCCAAGGGCGAGAAGCCTGGCCGCAAGGGGCTGTTTTCGAGCGAGAAGACGACGCAGGAATTCTTCATCAACACCGACGACCTCGAGGCCGCGCGCCAGGGCGTGTCGAGCTACGAAAACCATGCACTGATCCCGCACGAGGCCTATCAGGCGCTCTATGCCGCCGGCGAGGCGCAGAAGATCTTTTCCGGTTACAAGGTCCATATCCTGTCCAACGGACAGGTCATCTCGGACGTCTGACCGTCACACCACGGAGCACCCTTCATGGACACCGGCCTGACCACCATTCCGGAAGCGGCGATCGAGAAGCACCGCGCCACCGCGCAGAGCTTCATCACCCGCATCGTCGTGCTGGAGGATCCCTCACGCGAATCCGGCACCGCCCTTGCCGGCACCAACCGCCGCTTCGTCTCCACCGTCTCGGTCGGCTCGGTGCGCCGCACGCGCGAGGTCGAGCTGTCGAAAACCGTCGGCGCCGTCCATCCCGACGATCAGCTGCTGACCATCCCCCAGCACACGCTTTTGTTTCGCGCCCGGCGCGGCACGGCCATCGCGCTCGCAATATCGGACGTCTTCGCCGAAGGCTCGGACCTCGAAAGCCTGCAGGCGAAGAACACCCGCGCCCCCCTCGAAGGCGACGAGGCCGCCACTTTCAAGAAGCTTCTGTCAGCCTCGGCTTACATCTCGGCCTTCAGCCTCGCTTCCTATCTGTTCCAGCTGATCGACAGCGACGGCGAAGCGCCCAACGACAGTCCCGAGCCGGACTTCCTGTTCGACACGCCGCAGGATGCGGTGAAGTCGATCCTGGCCGGCCTCGACAAGGCGGTATCAGGATCGTCCGACGACGCCGACCTGATGACCAGGGCACGCGCCTTTGCTCGTGTCGCCATCGACGGGCTGTTGGCGCGCAAGGGCCGCTTCGACGGCATCGGCCCCTTCGAGAACGCCCATATCCGCATCGATGTCGACGATTTCACCCTCGATGGTTTCGACGTCGCGCCGGGCAAGCGGTCGAAGCCCCTGGTGATGACCTTCAAGACGCCGGAAGAGGTCGTTGGCAACCACATCGCCAAATACCAGTCGGTCAAGCTCGCCAAGATGCTGATGGCCTATGATTTCGAGCGCGAGCTGAACCCCTTCGTCGAGCTCGGCGGCTTCCTGTTCACCTTCATCGGCGATGGCGCGCCCGGCACCGGCAAGACGACGCTGATCCAGATGATCGCCGGCCTCGTCAACGGTTACTGCCAGGTCGCCGGTTATCCCTTCGCCTACGAGAATTTCGGCGTTGACCAGATCTCGTCCTACCAGGGCAAGTCAGGCCAGAACTGCCGCCAGTTCATCAACAATGTGCTCAACCCGCGCGTCATCGGCTTCGGCACCATCGACGACATCGACCAGGTGGCGGCCAGACGCTCCGACGACCGCGCTTCGGCCGGCCAGCAGGAGATCACCGGCGTCTTGATGGATGCTTTCGCCGGTGCCGGCACCGTGGTGCGCGGCAACTGCTCGTTCGGCATGTTCTCCAACTATCCTGAAAATGTCGACGACGCGCTGCGCCAGCGCGCCGGCGCCCGCTGGCTGGTCGACGGTCCGCAGACGCGCGACGACTACATCGACATCTTCGTGCTGCTTGCCGGCAAGAACCACAAGATCCCGCTCGGCGACCACAAGCTCTACGCCGCGCAGGAGATTCAGCGCGCCGTGACCGAGGCCTATGAGGAGCATGAGAAGCCGCAGGAAGACGGGTTGATGAGGGTCTATGAGCGATACATGAAGGAGAATGGCGCGCCGAAATCCATGGCCGACATCGGCACTTATCTGCACCTGATCAAGGATGCCGAGCCGCGCTTCACCGGCCGCGCCATCAAGAATGTCACCGACGCCATCAAGATGCGCGCCATGGACATCGAGCTTCCCGACGATTGGTTCGAGAAGCCGGAAGCCTTCATGCACAAGGGCTACGACGAGAAGAAGGCGATGATCGAGGAACTGCGCGGCCCGTTCTCGATGGACATGGTCATGCAGGAGATCAACCGCTACGCCGACAGCGAGTTCCGCTATTCCGACAAGTCCGACGACGCCGCGGCGGAGAAGCTGCTGCGCGACGCTCGCCTGCGCGAACGGGCGGCGCGCGAAATGGAGGAGATGAAGAAGAAGGGGCTGTGGAATGCGTGAGGTGAGCCCGCCTTCCCTTCTCCCCTTGTGGGAGAAGGTGTCGCCGAAGGCGACGGATGAGGGGTGTTCCAGGGAACGCCAGCGTCTCACTCCGCTGGAACACCCCTCATCCGTCTCGGCGCTGTCGCGCCGATCCACCTTCTCCCACAAGGGGAGAAGGAAGGCTCGCGCCCCTCATCCGCCCTTCGGGCACCTTCTCCCCGTGAACGGGGAGAAGGAAGGATGACCCCCACCAAGAAACCCGACCTTCTGCGCGACAACGAACTCATCTATGGCCGGCTGCTGATGGTCGACGAGCCGCATCTCATCCTGCGCTACAACAAGGCGCTGGCCGCGTTCGGCCTCCAACCCACCAGGCTGAAGAGCTTCCAGATCGACCGCACCGGCTTTTCGCCCGAGGTGGCGGACGAATGCGGCGATCCTGACTATCTCGATCCCAACGAGGTCAATCGCCGCTTCATCATCCTGACGCCGTCACAGATCGACCTGCCGGTGGTGCACACCGCTTTCTCAAACACCTCGCAGCTAATGTTCGAGTTCATGTCCAAGAACCAGCGCGCCATCGACGCGTTGACGATCAAGGACGTCATCTATGGCGAGATCGAGGATTCCGTTCCCAAGGTCAATGACATCGAGGACCTGTTGTCGATCAACCAGGTCGAGTTCAAGGTTTTGTCGGCGGAGGACGTGCTGGGCAAGGCCGCTGAACTCGGCAAGCTCGTCGACCGGCTGAAGCAGGAGCCCGACGCCTGGCGCGACAACGCCATGCTGACCCGCATGGTGGAACTGGCCAAGGTCTGCGGCGACATCCGCGAGAACGCGCTGGTGCCGGACCAGGTCATCTTCCGCCACAATGCCTACTGGACCAGCCATTTCGGCGGGCTCTACGTGTTCGTCGATCCGGACATGACGACGGTGATCAGCGATCCGGCCGCCCCCGGCTTCCGCCGCTCGCGGCCGTGGCAGGTGAGTTATATCTCGATCAACGATGCCGACAAGGTGTTCAAGTTCCTCGCCTCCACCGGCCGCATCGAACTGCCGCGCGCGTCCTGGATCGAGACATCGGGCTATCTCGAGCACCGTGCCGAGATGGTGGTGCGCGCGTTGATCCGCGACGCCGAGCCTGACCGCAATCTGACCGATGTCGACAAGGTCTGGCTGCAGACCTGGATCCAGAGCCATGCCGACCTGATAACCAGGGACGGCAATTTTCCCTTCCTCAACGCCGCCAAGCGCGAGATCGCCCAGCTTGGCCACCTCAAGATCGACGATGTCTTCCCGCAGCAGCGTTTCCTGGTCGTCCGCGCCAAGCCCGATCACCCCGACGCCTGGCTGACCAACCGGCTGATCTCGGATTTCGTGCCGTCGGACTTCGTCGCACGCTACATCTTCAACAAGCAGGGCTTCTACAAGGACTATGACGGCTTCAGCGACGCCTGGCGATCGCATGTTGTGGACGTTCTGAAAACCACATATTTGAAGGACAAGGTGGCGTTTCGCACACGCCTCTACGGCCTGACTGACTAGAACGAAATGAACCGCCATTTCGTTCTAACTTGTTGTTTTGGCGCATGATGTTTTCCAAAAAGTCTGCAACTTTTGGCATCATGCTTTGAAGGGGTGACATCGCCATGCTTGATCCGATCGTGAACTTCTTCACCCGGATTTTCCAATGGATCGGCCGCGGCATCGGCCTGCTCATCGGCGTTATCCTGTGGCCGTTCCTGTGGGCCGGGCGCTGGTACACGCAGCGCGGCTGGATCCTGAAGGCCGCGGTCGGCGTGGCTCTGCTGGTGCTGATCGGCCTCTACGCCAATTTCTTCTACGCCACCCAGTGGTGGAACAATTTCAACCCGAACTATCCCGATACCTACACCTTCGAGAAGCGCAACATTTCCGCCGGCGAACAAGTCGCCGCCGGGGCCGGCACAGACACCGCCAAGACCTGCGGAAACTCCGGTATCGCCCAGGTGGCGGCCGACCTCACCGACTTCAATGTCAACCAGAATGCCTGGATCTCGTCGATGATCCTCTACAAGGTCGGCCTGTTCGGCATCGACTGGGACCACACGCCGTGGATGGACAACAAGGCTTCGTTCCAGCGCGGCATCAACCAGGCGGTGCGGCGTACGGCGACCGAGCTTGCCGACAATCTCGGCCGCGTGCGCACCACCTCGCAGATCGACAGCGATCTGCAGAATGCCCGCGGCAATCTGCAGTTCGACGAGGAGACCTGGTATTTCGGCCTGAACCCGTTCGGCCCGAAGACGCCGACGCCGAGCTATTATCGCGACGCCGTGCGCATGCTGCGTTCCTTCAACGCCCGGCTCGCCACCTGCCAGGCCACCTTCGATGCACGCGCCGACAATCTGAAGCAGTATATCGATCGTATCTCGTCGGACATCGGTTCGACGTCGGCGATCCTCAAGGAGCGCGCCGAGAACCACAACAATGGCTGGTTCGATTTCCGCGCCGACGACCGCTACTGGTTCGCCTATGGCCAGCTCTATGCCTATTACGGCCTGATGAAAGGCGCCCAGGCCGATTTCGAGGACGTCATCAAGGAAAAGCACCTGCAGAACCTGTGGGATACGATGGACTCGCAGTTCGTCTCGGCGCTGAAGATCCAGCCCTTCATCATCGCCAATGGCCGCGAGGATGGCTGGCTGTTGCCGACGCACCTGACGACGATGGGCTTCTACGTGCTGAGGGTGCGCTCCAACATGGTCGAAATCAGCAACGTGCTGACGCAGTAACGCTGTCCGGCCCAATGCGGGTCGCCCAAAAGCAGCCTCCTGAAAACAAAGACCTGAAGCGCATCGCCTGAACCCGATCAAGCACGATGCGCTTCAGGCTTGGGCGATGGCGAATTTGCGCCGTCGCCTCTGTCGCATTCCGTGCATTGTGCGGCTGTTTTGAGACGGCGGAAGCGCCTCTGCTCTGGCTTCTATACGGCGCGGCAAGCGGAGCAGAAAGAACCGATGGCAGGTCGGCCGCCGCAGAGGAATTTTCTTCACAGGAAACATAGTTGCATGCAAGTTGACGCCGCGGCAGCGACAGGGTTAGAACATGCCCGCGCCTGGGTTCAACATGCCTGCAAGTGAGATCAAACCCGTCCCCTCCACCGTCCAATCCAGAGGAAAGCCGTCATGGCCGAAGTGAAGTCCGACATCGAGATCGCGCGCGGCGCCAAGAAGAAGCAGATCCAGGAAATCGGCGCCAAGATCGGCATCCCGACCGAACACCTGCTGCCCTACGGCCACGACAAGGCCAAGATATCGGCCGAGTTCATCAAGTCGGTGAAGGGTAACAAGGACGGCAAGCTGATCCTCGTCACCGCCATCAACCCGACGCCTGCCGGCGAAGGCAAGACGACCACCACGGTCGGCCTCGGTGACGGCCTGAACCGCATCGGCAAGAAGGCGATCGTCTGCATCCGCGAGGCCTCGCTCGGACCGAATTTCGGCGTCAAGGGCGGCGCCGCCGGCGGCGGCTACGCGCAGGTCGTGCCGATGGAGGACATGAACCTCCACTTCACCGGCGACTTCCACGCCATCACCACGGCGCACAACCTTTTGTCGGCGCTGATCGACAACCACATCTACTGGGGCAATGAGCTCGGCATCGACACCCGCCGCGTCGTCTGGCGCCGCGTGATGGACATGAACGACCGCGCGCTGCGCGAAATCATCTGCTCGCTCGGCGGCGTCGCCAATGGTTTTCCGCGCGAGGCCGGCTTCGACATCACTGTCGCCTCGGAAGTCATGGCCATCCTGTGCCTGTCCACCGACCTGAAGGACCTCGAAAAGCGCCTCGGTGACATCATCGTCGCCTATCGCCGCGACAAGTCGCCGGTCTACGCCCGCGACCTCAAGGCCGACGGCGCCATGGCCGTTCTGCTCAAAGACGCCATGCAGCCCAATCTGGTGCAGACGCTGGAGAACAACCCGGCCTTCGTGCATGGCGGCCCGTTCGCCAACATCGCGCATGGCTGCAACTCGGTCGTCGCCACCACGACGGCGTTGAAATTGGCGGACTATGTCGTCACCGAAGCCGGCTTCGGCGCCGACCTGGGTGCTGAAAAGTTCTTCGACATCAAGTGCCGCAAGGCGGGCCTGAAGCCAGCGGCGGCTGTCATCGTCGCCACCGTGCGCGCCATGAAGATGAATGGCGGCGTCAAGAAGGAAGACCTCGGCAAGGAAAACGTCGAGGCAGTGAAGAAGGGCTGCGCCAACCTCGGCCGCCACATCGAGAACATCAGGCAGTTCGGCGTGCCGGCGGTGGTCGCCATCAACCACTTCTATTCCGACACCGATGCCGAAATCCAGGCGATGAAGGACTATGTCGCCTCGATGGGTGAGGAAGCGATCCTGTGCAAGCACTGGGCCAAGGGCTCGGCCGGTATCGAGGATCTCGCCAACAAGGTGGTGGCGCTGGCCGAATCCGGCGCCTCGCAGTTCGCGCCGCTCTATCCCGACGCCATGCCGCTGTTCGAGAAGATCAACACCATCGTCCAGCGCATCTATCGCGGCTCCGAGGCGATCGCCGACAAGTCGGTGCGTGATCAGTTGAAGGCCTGGGAAGAGGCCGGCTACGGTCACCTGCCGGTCTGCATGGCCAAGACTCAGTACTCCTTCTCGACCGACCCGAACCTGCGCGGCGCGCCGACCGGCCACACCGTGCCGGTGCGCGAGGTCCGGCTGTCGGCCGGCGCCGGTTTCGTCGTCATCATCTGCGGCGAAGTCATGACCATGCCCGGCCTGCCCAAGGCGCCGTCCTCGGAGAAGATCTTCCTCAACGAGGCAGGCCAGATCGAAGGCCTCTTCTGAGATCCTGCCGTCTCGACAACAAAAGGGCGCCGCAGCGATGCGGCGCCTTCTTGTTTCCATAAGGTTCTATGCGGCGTTGCGCGCCAGCGCCCGCTGGTTGGAGCCGAAGATCGTGTCGCGTTCCGGCAGGGTGCCGCTGTTCAGGCACTCGACCCATTCGGCGGTCTTCAGCACAGCCGCGAAGCGCGACTGCAGGATGATCGTCACCACGCGGTGGATCTCCTCGGCCGAGGCATAGCCGGCGCTGTTGGCGTAAGGCACCGAGCCGGTGGCGTCGGACAGGAATTCCACTGCGAAGCCCATATGCACGGCGTGGATGATGGTCGACAGGTCGCAATTGTGCGTCATGTAGCCGACGACCGTGATCGTATCGATGGCATTGGCGCGCAGCCAGTCCTCGAGGTCGGTACCGGTGAAGGCCGAGGGCAGCGTCTTTTCGACATAGTGGTCGCGGCCGCGCCTGGCGATCTCGGGATAAAGGTCGCCGCCATGGCTGCCCTTGGCGAAGATCGGCGACGTCTCGGGTGCCATCTGCTTGACGACCACCACCTTGACGCCGGCCGCCGCCGCCGCGTCCATGGCGCGCGCCACATTGACGACGCTGTCGCGGAACGGCGGGTGCTGGATGGCCAGGTTGCCGCCGTCATAGTCGTTCTGGACATCGACGACGATCAGCGCCCGGCGCGGCGTGGTGTTGACTGGGTCAGACATGGTGTTTTCCTTTCCGGCTTGAATGCGATGGGCCGAAAATAGGCGGATCGTCAGCTAGCCAAAAGTGTCCCGATTGACATCGTTCGAAAGAATTGGGACAATTCGCATTCAATTGCCGGAAGCGCCCATGACCGACCCGATCATCGCCGTCCTCGCCTTCGATGGCATCAGCCCGTTCCATCTTTCCGTGCCGTGCCTGGTGTTCGGCGAGGACAGGACGGCACTTGGCCTGCCGCGCTTCGACTTCCGCATCTGCGCGGGCAAGCCCGGTCCGGTCCACACCGAGGCAGGACTGACCGTTGCCGCCCCGCATGGGCTCGAAGGGTTCGAAGGCGCCGACATCGTCATCATCCCGAGTTGGCATCATCTCGGCGAGCCGCCAGCACCGCTGCTGACGGAGGCGCTGCGCCAGGCGCACCGGCGCGGTGCATTGATTGTCGGCCTGTGTCTGGGAACCTTTGCCATTGCCGCGGCCGGGCTGCTTTCGGGGCGCGGTGCGGCGACGCACTGGGCCTATGCCGAGCGGCTGCAGAAACTCCATCCCGACATCGCTGTCGATGCCTCGGTGCTCTATGTCGACAATGGCGACGTCGTGACATCGGCCGGCGTCGCCGCCGGCCTCGACTGCTGTCTCCACATCGTGCGCGCCCGCTACGGCGCGGAAGCCGCACTTCGGCTCGCCCGCCAGATTGTCCTGTCCCCGCATCGGCAGGGCGGGCAGGCGCAATTCATCGAGCACCCGGTGGCGAGGAGCCCGGACGCCGACCGTTTTACCCAGGCCCTCGACGCGGTTCGCGCGACGCTTGGCGAAACGCACAGCCTCGACCGCGTCGCCGAAGCCGCAGGCCTGACACGGCGGACCTTCACCCGCCGCTTCCAGAAATCGATCGGCACCAGTTTCGGCGAATGGCTGACCAGCCAGCGGATCGAACTGGCGCAGCGCCTGCTGGAGGCAACCGAGAAATCGATGGACATCGTGGCCTTCGAGGCCGGCTTCGGCAGCGCCACGTCGCTGCGTCAGCATTTCGCCGCCCGGCTCAGGACGTCGCCGGCGCGGTACCGGCGCGAATTCTCGCAGCGCGCCGATCAGGACGAGCGCATGGCGCACGCCCTTTCGTCCTGACCCGCTCAGTTCCTCTTGATCGCCCGTGCCGGGTTGCCGACCACGGTGGTGTTGTCAGGCACGTCGCGCGTCACCACGGCACCGGCACCGACGATGGCGCCCTCCCCGATGCTGACGCCGCCGAGGATGACGGCGCTGCCTCCGATCCAGGCATTGGCGCCGATCTCGACCGGCCTGGCGATTTCCAGCCCGGCTTGCCGGCCCGTGGCCTCCCTGTGATGCTCGGCGCAATAGATCTGCACATTCGGGCCAAGCAGGGTTCCGCTGCCGATGCGCACCGTCGCGGTGTCGAGGATGGTGCAACCGGCATTGAGAAAGACGCCGTCGCCGAGAAAGATGTTGAAGCCATAGGCGCAGTGGAAAGGCGCCTCGATGCGAGCCCCCTCACCCATCTTGCCGAGCAGTGCTTTCAGGCCCGGCCCGAGGTTTCCGCGCTGTCGTGGCGGCAGCGAATTATGCTCGAAAACCGCGTCGCGCGCTATGGCGCGCAGTGCCTCCAATTCGGCATCGAGGCATGTGTACCATTCTCCGGTCGCCATTTTCAGGCGCTCGCTTCCAGCCATGGCGGTGTCTCCATTTGACGTGATTGCCAAAGCACAATTGCAGTGATCGGGAAAGTGCCGGCGTCACAGCAGCATCGAGCGCAGAATCCATTCCGATTTTCGGAGTCATGCGCTGGTCAAATCCAAAGCCTATGCTAGCCTGCTCTTGCCGGGCTGTCCTGGCCCGGATCGAGGGGATCAACCATGTTGTATATTCTCGCACTTCTGATCGGCGTCATTGCCGGTCTTCGCGCCATGACCGCGCCGGCCGCCGTCGCCTGGGGCGCGTATCTCGGTTGGCTGCCGGTCGCCGGCACCTGGGCGAGCTTCATGAGTCACTGGGCCGCTGTCGGCATCTTCACCATCCTGGCCATCGTCGAGCTGGTCACCGACCAGCTGCCGTCGACGCCGAGCCGCAAAGTGCCGCAGCAGTTCGGCGCCCGCATCATCATGGGCGCCTTCACCGGCGCGGTGATCGGCGCGACTGGCGGCGCCACCATCGGCGGCCTGATCGCCGGCGCCATCGGCGCTGTCATCGGCACGCTGGGCGGCGCCGAGGCGCGTGGCCGGCTGGCGGCCGCCTTCGGCAAGGATCCGCCCGCCGCCTTCATCGAGGACGCGGTGGCGATCATTGGCGGCCTGCTGATCGTAGCGGCGGTGGCATGACGGCGAGAACCTTCGAGGCCATCATCATCGGCGCCGGACAGGCCGGCCCTCCGCTGGCCGGCCGGCTGAGTGCCGCCGGCATGAGCGTGGCGCTGATCGAACGCAAGCTGGTCGGTGGCACCTGCGTCAACACCGGCTGCATGCCGACCAAGACCATGGTCGCCAGCGCCTATGCAGCGCATCTCGCCCGCCGTGCCGCCGACTATGGCGTCACGATCAGCGGCCCCGTCGGCGTCGACTATTCCAGGATCAAGGCACGCAAGGACAAGGTGTCGAACGACGCCCGCACCGGGTTGGAAGCCTGGATCGCCGGCATGGACAAATGCACGCTCTATCGCGGCCATGCGCGTTTCGAATCCGCCAACACGGTGCGCGTCGGCGACGACCTGCTGACCGCCGCGAAGATCTTCCTCAACACCGGCGGCCGCGCCTCGGTGCCCGATTTGCCGGGCATCCACGACATCGACTACCTGACCAATTCCTCGATGATGGATCTCGACGTCTTGCCGCGCCATCTGATCGTCGTCGGCGGCAGCTACATCTCGCTCGAATTCGCGCAGATGTTCCGCCGCTTCGGTAGCGAAGTCACCGTCATCGAAAAGAGCCCGCGCCTGACCGGCCGCGAGGACGAGGACGTCTCCGCCGCCATCCTGTCGATCCTCGAAAACGAAGGCATATCCGTCCATGTCGGCGCCGACGACATCGGCTTCGCCAAACAAGGCAAGGACATCGCCGTCACCTTCTCCGCCGGCAAGGCGCCTGCGGTCGGCTCGCATGTGCTGTTGGCGCTCGGGCGCACGCCCAACACCGACGACCTCGGCCTCGACAAGGCCGGCGTCGCGGTCGACAGGCGCGGCTTCGTCATCGTCGACGACCAGTTGCGCTCCAGCGTGCCCGGCATCTGGGCGATGGGCGACTGCAACGGCAAGGGCGCCTTCACCCACACCTCCTACAACGACTACGAGATCGTCGCCGCCAACCTGCTCGACAATGATCCGCGCAAGGTCAGCGATCGCATCGAGGCCTATGCGCTCTACATCGACCCGCCACTCGGCCGCTGCGGCATGACCGAGGCAGCGGTCAAGAAATCAGGCCGCCGCGCGCTGGTCGGACAGCGGCCGATGACCCGTGTCGGCCGCGCCGTCGAAAAGGGCGAAACGCAGGGCTTTATGAAGATCCTCGTCGATGCCGATACGCGGGAGATCCTCGGCTGTTCGGTGCTCGGCCCCGGTGGCGACGAGGCGGTGCATTGCGTGCTCGACCTGATGTACGCCAAGGCGCCTGTCGACACGCTGGCGCGCGCGGTGCACATCCACCCCAATGTCTCGGAACTGCTGCCCACCATCGCCCAGGAGCTGAAGCCGCTGGCCTGATGGCCTGCAGCTCACGTCCAAGCCCTTCCTTTTCTGCATTGCTGCAATGCAGCAACGCCGCTTGCGCACGGCATCCTCCTCCGCGCAGTCTCCATTTGAACCGATTCAGTCTGGACGCCCCATGCCCTTGCCGATTCTTGCGCTTGCCATTGCGTCCTTCTGCATCGGCACCACCGAATTCGTCATCATGGGCTTGCTGCCGGAGGTCGCCGCCGACCTTGGCGTGTCCATCCCTTCGGCGGGCCTGCTGGTCACCGGCTATGCGCTCGGCGTGGTCTTCGGCGCACCTGTCGTCGCCATGGCCACGGCGCACCTGCCGCGCAAGCCTGTGCTGGTCGGGCTGACCGCTTCGTTCGTCGTCGGCAATCTGTTCTGCGCCATCGCGCCTGACTACTGGACGCTGATGGCCGCGCGCGTCTTCACCGCCTTCGGCCACGGCGCCTTCTTCGGCATCGGCTCGGTCGTCGCCGCCAGCCTGGTGCCGCGCAACAAGCGCGCCAGTGCCATGGCGCTGATGTTTGCCGGCCTGACGCTTTCCAACATCCTCGGCGTTCCCGCCGGCACAGCACTTGGCGAAGCCTTCGGCTGGCGCGCCACCTTCGTGGCCGTGGTCGGCATCGGCCTGATCTCGGTCGCTGCCATCGCCTGGCTGGTGCCATCTGACGTCACCGAACCGAGCGGTGGCGGACTACGCGGCGAGTTGCGCGTGCTTGGCAAGCTGCAGGTCTGGTTGGCGATGCTGATCGCGGCCCTTGCCTCGGCCAGCCTGTTTGCCGTCTTCACCTACATCAAGCCTTATCTGACCGACGTGTCCGGCCTGTCCACCTCGGCGGTCACCTGGGTGCTGCTGCTGTTCGGCGCCGGCATGACCATCGGCAACATCATCGGCGGCAGGCTGGCCGACTGGAAGCTGATGCCGACGGTCATCGGCACGCTGCTGTTGCTGGCGCTGCTGTTTGTCGGCTTCATGCAGTTCGGCGCCATAGCCAGCGTCGCCATCGGCATCGTCTTCCTGTGGGGCCTGCTCATCTTCGTCGTCGTGCCGCCGCTGCAGATCCGCGTCGTCGAGGCGGCTTCCGAGGGACCAAACCTCGCCGCGACGCTGAACCAGGGCGCCTTCAATGTCGGCAATGCCAGTGGCGCCTGGATCGGCGGCGTCGCCCTTTCCGCAGGCGTTTCCTACGCCCACCTGCCATTGGTCGGCGCGGCACTGGCTTTGCTGGCAGTCACGGTCGCCGTGCTGTCGCAGGCGATGGATCGGCGCGCCCCACTCGCTTCGCTTCAAGCCCCGGCCGAGTAACCTGCTGCGCCCATAGCGCGGCAGGCTGGACCAATCGACATCGGCACCATCAAATGGGCATGTCTTCGCGCTCCAGAGCAATTCCAGGAAAAGTGTGAAACGGTTTTCCGTCCGGAATTGCGTCAAAACAAAGAGCTAGAGCAGGTCGCCGTTTCCATGAAACGGTGAACTGCTCTAATGGAGAAAGTCATGCAGAAATCGATCGAACGCCTCGCCGGCGAAAGCGAAGGCGTTTCCTACGAATTCCCGGTGTTCCGCTTTGGCGGTGCCGACAAGGCCGCCCCATCCGCCTATCTGCAGGCCGCACTCCATGCCGGCGAACTGCCGGGCGTCGTCGCCATCGACGCGCTGATGCCGATGCTCAGCAAGGCCGAGGCCGAGGGCCGCGTCAAGGGCAACATCACCATCGTGCCCTGGGCCAACCCGATCGGCCGGGCGCAATATCATTTCGGCGAACACCAGGGCCGCTTCCATCTGGGCACCCGCGCCAACTTCAACCGCGGCTTTCCGCTGCTCGCCGCGCCCGATACCGCGCTTTTGCCCCACACCGCCCTTGGTTCGGCCGACCAGCGGCTGAAGAACCGGTTGCTGCAGCTTTCGCTCGGCCACGATATAGTGCTCGACCTGCATTGCGACGACGAGGGTCTCGCCTATCTCTACGTCCACACCAGCCTGTGGCCGGCCATGGCCGATTGCGCCGCCGCCATGGGCGTCGATGCGGTCGTGCTATGGAGCGAAGACACGGACGGCACCTTCGAGGGCGCCTCGATCATGCCCTACCAGAACGTTCCCGCCGATGTGGCCAAGCTCGACCGTCGCGTCGCCACGACGGTCGAATATCGCGGCATCCTCGATGTCGATGGCGCCCTCGCCACCGCCGACGCCGAAGGGCTCTACAGGCTGCTGGTGGCGCGTGGCGTGATCGCCGATAGTGCCCTGCCCGCGCCCGGTCCTTTCACCGGCGTCGTTGCGCCACTAGAGAACATCGACATGATGCCCTCGCCACGGGCTGGCGCGGTGCTCTACGACGTGAAGCCCGGCGACCGCGTCGCCAGGGGCACGCGGCTCGCCACCATCGTCCATGCGCCGGGCGAAGCCGACGGCCGCACGGAAGTGTTCGCGCCCCAGGACGGCCTCATCCTGACCCGCCGCTCGCGCCGCATCATCCGCGCCGGCGAGGACCTCTTGAAACTGGTCGGCGACAGGAAGAGCGCCGACGCAAGGTCGGGGACGCTGGAGGACTGAACTTCACCACCTTCATGGAATCCAGTTGCGCGGCTGTTCAATCGCCGCTATGGGAATCCGCATGAACATGCGTTCGACCAAGACCATTTGGTGGTGGGCCTGCTGACAGCGGCCTGTTCGAACGCGTGCGCGTGAAAATAGAGGGTGGCCGCAACGGAAAGTCCGGGCGGCCATTTGTTTTTTCAAGCCATTCCCGGGTCCGTTGCCCCAAGAAGCTGACATACCCAAGACGCTGATGGAGACGGCAATGACGATGAAGATTCTGGAAAACGGCGCTGAGAGCTTCGTGACGGCGGGCGGCATAACCATCATCCGCGAGCGCCACGACCGGCCTTATGAGGGCGCGATCGACAGCTATGTCGATGGCTTGAATTCGCGCCGGGGCGCGGTGTTTTCCTCGAACTACGAATATCCCGGCCGCTACACGCGCTGGGACACGGCCATCATCGATCCGCCGCTGGTGATCTCGGCGCGCGGCCGCGCCATGCGCATCGAGGCGCTGAACAGCCGTGGCGAGGTGCTGTTACCGGTCATCGGCAAGGCGCTGGGAAACCTCTCCGATGTCACCATCGCCGAGACGTCGGAGAAACTGATCCGCCTCGACGTCGCCAAACCCGGCCGTGTCTTCACCGAGGAGGAGCGCAGCCGCGTTCCGTCGGTCTTTACCGTGCTGCGCGCCATCACTGCCCTGTTCAAGACCGAGGAAGACGCCAATCTTGGTCTCTACGGCGCCTTCGGCTACGACCTCGCCTTCCAGTTCGACCCGGTCGACTACAAGCTCGAGCGCAAGCAAAGCCAGCGCGACCTTGTGCTGTTCCTGCCCGACGAGATTCTGGTCGTCGACCACTATTCGGCCAAGGCCTGGACCGATCGTTACGACTATGCGGGCGAAGGTTTTTCGACCGAAGGCCTGCCGCGCGACGAAATCGCCGAGCCGTTCCAGATTGCCGACCGCATCCCGCCGCGCGGCGACCACGAGCCGGGCGAATATGCCAATCTGGTGCGCCGCGCCATGGAGAGCTTCAAGCGCGGCGACCTGTTCGAGGTCGTGCCCGGCCAGATGTTCTACGAGCGTTGCGAGACGCAGCCGTCCGAGATTTCGCGCAAGCTGAAGTCGATCAACCCCTCGCCCTATTCCTTCTTCATCAATCTGGGCGAGGGCGAATATCTGATCGGCGCCTCGCCGGAAATGTTCGTGCGCGTCAATGGCCGCCGTGTCGAGACCTGCCCGATCTCGGGCACCATCAAGCGCGGCGACGATGCCATCTCCGACTCAGAGCAGATCCTGAAGCTGCTCAACTCGAAAAAGGACGAATCCGAGCTCACCATGTGCTCGGACGTCGACCGCAACGACAAGTCGCGGGTCTGTGAGCCGGGTTCGGTGCGCGTCATCGGCCGCCGCCAGATCGAGATGTACTCGCGCCTGATCCACACCGTGGACCACATCGAGGGCCGCTTGCGCGAAGGCATGGACGCCTTCGACGCTTTCCTGTCGCATGCCTGGGCGGTCACCGTCACCGGCGCGCCGAAACTATGGGCCATGCGCTTCATCGAGCAGAACGAGAAGAGCCCGCGCGCCTGGTATGGCGGCGCGATCGGCATGGTCAACTTCAACGGCGACATGAACACTGGTCTCACCCTGCGCACCATCCGCATCAAGGACGGCATCGCCGAAGTGCGCGCCGGTGCCACATTGCTCTTCGACAGCATTCCCGAGGAAGAAGAAGCCGAAACCGAACTGAAGGCATCCGCCATGCTCTCCGCCATCCGCGACGCAAAAGCAGGCAATTCCGCCAGCACCGAGCGCACCACCGCGCGCGTCGGCGACGGCGTCAACATCCTGCTCGTCGACCACGAGGACAGTTTCGTCCACACGCTGGCCAACTATTTCCGCCAGACCGGCGCCAATGTCTCGACCGTGCGCTCCCCGGTTCCGGAGGAGGTCTTCGACCGGCTGAAGCCCGACCTCGTCGTGCTGTCGCCCGGCCCCGGCACGCCGAAGGATTTCGACTGCGCCGCCACCATCAAGAAGGCGCGTGCCCGCGACCTGCCGATCTTCGGCGTCTGCCTTGGCCTGCAGGCCCTGGCCGAGGCCTATGGCGGTGAACTCAGGCAACTGCACATACCGATGCACGGCAAGCCGTCGCGCATCCGCGTCTCCAAGCCGGGCATCATCTTCTCCGGCCTGCCCAAGGAAGTCACCGTCGGCCGCTACCACTCGATCTTCGCCGACCCGGTGCGCCTGCCCGACGATTTCATCGTCACGGCCGAGACCGAGGACGGCATCATCATGGCTTTCGAGCACCGCAAGGAGCCGATCGCCGCGGTGCAGTTCCACCCGGAATCGATCATGACGCTCGGCCACAATGCCGGCATGCGCATCATCGAGAACATCGTCGCCCACCTGCCGCGCAAGGCCAAGGAAAAGGCCGCCTGACGTCGATGGCCGAAACCGAAAGCACGATGGCGATCGCGGCCAAGGCCGCAGCGAAGCGCAAGGTCGCCAACCTTGCCTTCTGGTCGATCGTGGTCGCCTTTGTCGTGCTCGGCCTGAAGCTTGCCGCCTGGTACGTCACCGGCTCCGTCGCGCTCTATTCGGACGCGCTGGAATCGATCGTCAACGTCATTGCCTCGGTCGCCGCCTTCTGGGCGATCCAGGTCAGCCACAAGCCGGCCGACCAGGATCATCCCTTCGGCCATCACAAGGCCGAGTATTTCTCGGCCGTGCTGGAAGGCGTGCTGATCGTGCTCGCCGCCCTTTTGATCCTCAACGAGGTCTGGCGCTCCTGGCAGGCGCCCTCGCCGCTCGAACAGCCGTGGAAAGGCCTTGCCGTCAACGGCGTCGCCACCGTCATCAACGCCTTCTGGGCCTGGACGCTGATCCGCGCTGGCAGGGCGGAGAAATCGCCGGCGCTGGTCGCCGACGGCAATCACATCATGACCGACGTCGTCACCTCGATCGGCGTCTTTGGCGGTCTGGTCGGGGCGATATTGACCGGCTGGCAGATCCTCGATCCGGCACTCGCCGTCATCGTGGCGCTGAACATCCTGTGGCAAGGTTGGCACGTGATCGGCTCGTCGATGAACGGCCTGATGGACCGCGCCGTCGACACGCAGGCGCACATGCGCATCCGCGACGTCATCTCGGCCAATTGCAAGGGCGCGCTCGAGGTCCACGACCTGAAGACGCGCATCGCCGGCCGCGCCACCTTCATCGAGTTCCATCTGGTCGTCGATGCCGACATGACGGTCGGCGCCAGCCACGTCATCTGCGACCGCATCGAGGATGCGCTGAAGGCCGAGATCCCCTCGGTCCGCGTCACCATCCACGTCGAGCCCGACGACGAGGCGAAGCTGCCGAAAGGCACGACGGCGGTGCCCTTCGCCTGACGCGATCCTCCGTTCCGACCTTGGAAAATTAGCCGAAGCCTCTCGACTTCGTTATCCACGGGCGGAGCAGGAGCGAAGCTCTGTGGCGGAGACCCGAGGATGACGAAGCGCCGGTGCTCAAGGCGCGCAGGCCGATTGCGGCATCGGCTGCAGCCGGTAGACCTTGTCGTCGGATTTCGTCTTGCCGTCGGCGGCCTTCGAACACAGATCGACGATCGCCAGGCTGCTGTTGGGATTGGCCAGCATCATCGTGCCGTCGGCGCCGCGCTTGAGGAAGATCTCCTTCTGCGCGATGTCGCAGGAGAAATCGCTCATCTTCGAACTTGCCGCGCAGCGCCACTGGTCGGCCTCGCCCTGGCAGGAATAGGTCTGCGTGACCTTGCCCGACTTCTGCCGCGTGGTAACCGAGACGGCGATATCGGCGCCGTCGGGCCAGTTGGAGGCATCCCCACCCGAAGCGAAGGACGCCAGTTCCACCGGCCCGCGGAAGACCCGGATCGACTGCGTCAGCTGGTTGGGATGCGAACCGAGATGCGCTGCGTCATAGTCGCGGCCGTAGCAGAACGCCTGGTCGGGCTTCAACCGTTCGCGCAGCGGGGGCCCGAGCGCCGGATCGATCGGATCGATGCGCGCGAACTCCGCCTTGCAGGTTGCGGCCGGCATCGGGTCGAGGCGGAAATTGTCGTCCTCCTTGCCCAGCGCCTGCCTGTCATATTCGGCCGTGCCGAGTTCTTCCTCCGAACCGGCGTCGAGATAGACATCGGGCTGCAGGTCGGACAGCAGCAACCGTCCCTTGTCGTCGACCTTCAGCGACGCAAGCGTGCGGTCGCAGTCCATGCCGCAATGGATGGGACCGGTCTTGCCGTCCTCGGATTCATGGTTGCACCAGCCGCCGGCCCATTGTGGCGCCTTGGCGCCGCGCACGGTGGTGGCGACGAAGGCATTGTAGGACGTGTCGGAAGGGGCCGGTTCCTCGTTCGGGCGGCTTACCGGATCATGACCGTAGTAAAAGAAAATCCGCGCCACCTTCTGGTGCGGATGCGCCTTCAGATGGGCGGCATCATAGACGCGGCCGAAACAGGCATCGGCGCCGTTCGGGCTGAGTTCGGTGAGCTTGAGCGCATCATCAGCCAAGGCCGAGCCGGCAAGCACACCAAGCAGCACGGCGCCAAATCCGGCGCGCGCAACTGTCTTCCATTCCGGAAACGCCCATCCCCTTAACGCCATGTAGCCTCTCCTCGCATCGACAGGACGCGACGTCATTTTATGCTAGTATTGCGGCCGCAGCCACGCAATTCGCGGTGGCCGCCAAGCGGAGGAGGATGCGATGCGCCGGCGCGATATGTTCCGTGCGGTTCTTGCCGGAACCGGAGCGTTTTTCGGCCTGCGCGTGGTGCAGGCAGCGGCCACGGAGCCCGCCAGGCAGAAGGTCGCCTACCACCTCAGCGATCTCGACAAGGTCAATTTTGTCCTCGGCAACATCAACAACCACTATGACGGCACCGGCGGCAATGTCGACATCGTGCTGGTCGTGCATGGTCCAGCCCTTGCCGCCTTCAAGTCGAAAGGCATATCGGCCGCGGTCTCCGGCCGCTTCGCCGGCCTGGTGCGGCAGGGGCTCGAGCCGCAGGCCTGCGCCAACACCATGCAAGGCATGGACATTTCGCTCGCCGACCTGCTCGCCGGTTTCCACGCCGCCGACAAGGGCGGCGTCGTCAAGCTCGCCGAACTGCAAGGCCAAGGCTACGCCTATCTGCGCCCGTGAGGCTTGAACATCCTGGGGGCAAAGGCCTACGAAGGACGGCAACCATCCCGGAGGAACAGCCGTGCCAGCCACCACCACCCTCAGCATCCCAGATCTTGCCGGCAAGGCGGTGTTGGTCACCGGTGCGTCGACCGGCATCGGGGCGGCACTCGCGCTGGCCTATGCCGAGCAGAAATCCAGGGTGGCGCTGCACTACAATTCCAGCCGCGAAGCCGCCGAGAAGCTCGGCAAGACGATTGCCGAGAAGGGCGGCGAGGTGTTTCTCGTCCAGGGTGACTTTTCCGTTCCCGCCGATGTCGAACGTGTCGTCGAGGACAGCGCGCGGCATTTCGGCCGCCTCGATGGGCTGGTCAACAACGCCGGCGGCATGCTTGGCCGCGTGCCCTATGCCGAGCAGACCGAAGCGCATTACGACGCGGTGATGGACCTCAATGCGCGATCGGTGCTGACGGCCTCGCGCAAGGCGATGCCATGGCTGAAGAAACAAGGCGGCTTCATCATCAACACCTCGTCGATCGCCGCCCGCAACGGCGCTGCCGGCGGCGCCGGGCTGTATGGTTCGGCCAAGGCGTTCGTCTCCAATGTCACGCGCGGCATGGCCAAGGAACTGATCGGCTTCGGCATCCGCGTCAACGCGGTGGCGCCGGGCGTCATACTCACACCCTTCCATGAGCGCTATTCGACCGAGGAGCAGATAAGGGGCATGGTCGCCACCATTCCCCAGGGCCGCGCCGGCACCGCGCAGGATTGCGTCGGCGCCTATCTGTTCCTCTCTTCCGATCTTCTGAGCGGCTACATCACCGGCCAGGTGATCGAGGTGAACGGCGGCCAGTTGATGCCTTGAGCGGCGGCCTGCATACTGGCGATCTTCGTATTCTTGTCGAAAACCTTGAAGGGAGACAATGGAATGTACGGACTGATCGGCAAGATGCGGGCGGCGCGCGGCCAGCGTGACGCGGTCATGGACCTCCTGCGCGCCAGCACCGGTGCCCTGCCGGGTTGCCTGAGCTATATCATCGCCCGCGACCCCGCCGATGCCGATGCGATCTGGGTCACCGAAGTGTGGACCGACGCCGAAAGCCACAAGGCCTCGCTGCAGCTTCCCGAAGTCCAGGCGGCGATCGCCAAGGCGCGGCCGTTCATCGCCGGCTTTGAATTCCAGGTCGAAACCCACCCAGTCGGCGGCTTCGGGCTGGCCGACGGCAAAACCGGCTAGAGCCCGAAAAGTGGAAACCGGTTTTCGGAAAAAATAAAGAGCAACTCCAGGAAAAGTTTGAAACGGTTTTCCCGGGAAGAGCGCACAGCGCTTTCCCTTGGGAATTGCGTCCAGACAAAGAGATGGCGCGGTTCTGCGTTTCCGCGAAACGATGAACCGCTCCAACGCAGGCATCCTTTTTCGGCGCGGCGGGGTTCGCATCGTCCCGCTTCGAGTCTAAGACCAAAACATGGATTCCTCGGCCGAGCAGCCCCCCGACCAGCCCGCTATCGAGCGCATGGCGCGCCTGCACAAGCTCTGGCAATGGCTGGCCCTGCTGATCGTCTCGACGCTGTTTGCCGGTGCGCTGGAACTCGCCGCGCTCCCGGCGGCGTTGCTGATCGGACCGATGCTGGCGGCGATCGTCGCCGGCACCAACGGCGCCAGGGTGCGCGTGCCGCGGCTTCTGTTCGGCGCCGCCCAGGCAGTCGTCGGCTGCCTCGTCGCTGCTTCGATCTCGGCCGGCATCTTTCCCGTTTTCTACCGGGAATGGCCGCTGTTCCTCGGTGTGGTGATTGCCACCATCACAGCCTCCAGCCTGCTTGGTTGGCTGATCAGCCGCTGGCGCATCCTGCCCGGCAGCACCGCCGTCTGGGGCTCGTCGCCAGGTGCCTCCACCGCCATGGTGCTGATGGCCGGTGCCTTCGGCGCCGACCAGCGCCTCGTCGCCTTCATGCAATATCTGCGCGTCATCTTCGTTTCGATGACGGCGGCTCTCGTTGCCAAGATGTGGGTCGACACGTCAGGCGTTGAAATCCCCGCCATCATCTGGTTTCCGCCGATCGATCCGCATGCCTTCGCCGCCACCATCGGCATCGCGCTTGTTGGCGGCCTTTCGGGAAAACTGCTCAGGCTGCCCTCCCCCTTCTTCCTCGGCACCTTCATCCTCGGCTCCATCATCCATCTCGGCCTTGGCGTGGAAATGCAGTTGCCGCCATGGCTGCTGGCCATCAGCTATGCCTTGGTCGGCTGGTCGATCGGCCTGAACTTCACCCGGCCGATCTTGCGCCATGCGGCACGCGCCTTGCCACAGATCATCGCCTCGATCGTGGCCTTGATCGCCTTCTGCGGCGGCCTCGCCTTCATGATCAGCCATCTGCTCGGCATCGATCCCCTGACCGCCTATCTGGCGACCAGCCCCGGCGGCATGGACAGCATCGCCATCATCGCCGCCGCCGCGCACAACGTCGACATCTCCTTCGTCATGGCATTGCAATCGGCACGCTTCCTGATCGTGCTGCTCGTCGGCCCGAGCGTGGCGCGGCTGGTGGCGAGGAACGTGAGGGAGTGAAAGGCCGCCCGACCGGGTTGCGCTACCGCCCTTCAGCAAGCCGCTCAGGAAGGAAATCGACGAACACGCGAACCTTCGGCGACAAATGGCGATTGGAGGGCCACAGCATCCGGAACTGGCCACGCCCATCGACATGATCATCGAGGACGGTGCGCAGCCTGCCGTCGTGCAGCGCCTCGCGCACCAGGAAATCGGGCATGCAGCCGATGCCGAGGCCGGCGATGGTGGCGCCCTTCAACGCTTCCATGTTGTTGCAGGTCAGCCTCGAGCGGATCCGCGGTTCGGCGCCACCGGCAATGAACGGCCAGTCGAGCAACCTGCCGCTGTTGAGAAAGCGGAAGTTTATGCCGAAATGCCTGATGAGATCCGCCGGCACGCCGGGAGTGCCGTGGCGGTCGAGGTAGGAGGCCGCCGCGCACAGCAGCATACGAAAGGGCGCAACGGGTCTCGACACCAATCGTGAATCGGGCAGTTCGCCACTGCGGATCGCGACATCGATGCCTTCGTCGATCACGTCGACTATGCGATCGTTGAAATCGATATCAAGCTCGATCTCGGGATAGCGCTCCATGAACTCCGACAGCACCGGCAGCAGCAGGTGATAGGTGACAATCGGGGTCGAGACGCGCAGCCGTCCGTGCGGCGTCTCGCGTGTCCGCGACAGCATCGCCTCGGCATCGTCGATGTCGTCGAGGATGCGGCGCACCCGCTCGTTGAACAGTCCGCCCTCCTCGGTCAGTCCGATCCGCCGCGTGCTGCGCTGCAGGAGCCGCACCCCAAGCTCCTGTTCGAGCCGGGCGACGCTCTTGCCGACAGCGGAAGCCGAGATGCCCAGTGCTCGGCCGGCGGCGACGAAACTGCCGAGCTCGGCGGTGCGGGCAAAGGCCATCAGGCCGCTGAGACGATCCATTGCATCAATCCATTCGAGCGTTTCAGTCCGGTATATCTGGAGATAAAATACCATTTTTCCGCAAATGTCGTCGACCTATCTTGTCGTTGGGACCGGCGCTGCCACTGAGCGGAATGCCGGCGGATTGTGCTTCAGATAGGAAAATCCATGACCTTGAAGACGAGAAACGGCTCGGCCGAGAGATGGCTCGTGCTCTTGTCGGTATGCCTTGCCGCGATGACGATGCCCTTGACCTTCACCGGCCCGGCCGTCGCGCTCTCCCGCGTCGCGGCCGATCTCGGCGGCAGCCCGATCGCGCTCAACTGGGTGACGAACGCCTTCATGCTGACCTTCGGCGCCAGCCTGATGGCGGCCGGAGCGCTGGCCGACAACCACGGCCGCAAGCGGATTTTCCTCTCTGGCCTCTGCCTCTATGTCGCTGCATCACTGGGCGCGATGCTGGCGCCCGACATCGTCTGGTTCGACATGTTCAGGGCGGCGCAAGGGATCGGCAGTGCCTTGGCCTTCGCCGGCGGCGCCTCGGCGCTTGCCCAGGAATTCGAAGGACCGCTGCGGCTGCGCGCCTTCAGTTTTCTCGGCACCAGTTTCGGCATCGGACTCGCCTTCGGCCCGATCGCCTCCGGCCTGCTCATCTCCGCATTTGGCTGGCGGTCGATCTTTGTCCTGGTCGCGGCGCTCGCGATCGCGGCCGCGGCGCTGGGCCTGCGCACCATCAGGGAATCGCGCGACCCGGATGCGACCGGCCTCGACTGGGCGGGAGCCGGCACTTTCACCGTCGCGCTGGCTTCGCTGACTTATGGTGTCTTGCAGGCGCCGCAGAGTGGTTGGGCCGATCCCCTCGTCATCGCCCTGCTTGCAGCGGCCGTCCTCTTCTTCGCCGCATTCGTGATCGTCGAGCGGCGTGTGCGGCGGCCGATGCTCGATCTCACTTTGTTTCGCTTTCCCCGCTTCGTTGGCGTCCAGTTCCTGGCAGCGGCGCCCGCCTATGGCTTCGTCGTCCTGCTCGTGCTCTTGCCGATCCGCTTCATCGGCATCGAAGGGATGAGTGAGATCAAGGCCGGGCAATTGATGATCTGCCTCTCGGGGCCATTGCTGATCCTGCCCCTGCTCGCCGGCCAGCTGGCGCGCTGGGTCGCGCCGGCCACAATCTGCGGCGCGGGCCTACTCATCGCCGCCGCCGGTCTTGGCTGGCTGAGCCTGACACCACCGGTCGACATCGCGCTGGTGGCGCCTCTGATGTTGATCGGCGTCGGCATCGCTCTGCCTTGGGGGCTGATGGACGGGCTTGCCGTCACCGTCGTGCCGAGGGAACGCGCCGGCATGGCGGTCGGCATTTTCAACACCACCCGCGTCGCTTGCGAGGGCGTGGCGCTGGCCATCGTCATGGCGACCCTGTCGGGCTTCGCCGCGGCACAACTCGCCGCTCAGGGAACGACTTCCAGGGATGCGGCCGCGGCGGCGCGGTTTCTGGTGACCGGCAGCCTCGGTGAAACGGCGCAACATTTGCCGGCGACCAATACCACCGTTCTGGTCCATGCCTACGAAACGGCATTCGACAGGCTGCTGATCGTGCTGGCGGCCATCACCATCATGACTGCCCTTGTCGTCTTCCTCGGCCTGCGTCGAGGATCGGCAGCGGAACAGGATGCTGTCCCTCTTCCTGTGTGCCAGGAAGGGTAACGTCAGGCGATGACGAGGCTCGCTATGCGATCGCCGTCCAGCGTAAAGGTCATGTCGCCCTCGCCGTTGAAGCCGTTGCCTGTGACGGCGATGTGGACGCGGTAGCTGCCTTCCACCGCCGTGATGCGGACGATGCGAAGATGGGACTTCACGCCGATATTGTCCGACTGGTTCCAGCGCGCGATCTGCTCGCGGCCCTGGAACGATCGCCCCCAGTCGCTCAGGAAAGCGTCGGCAGTAAAGCTGTCGAGAAAGGCTTCGGTGTCGCCTGCATTGGTTGCCTCGACAAAGCGGCGGATGGGTTCTGGTGTGGTCATCAGTCAAGCCTGTGCATCAGGTCGTCATCAAGCCAGCGGCCGAAGAAATAGACCAGTTGCTTGTGCCACCACGGCCAGTCATGGCTGACATCGCCGCCCCAATAGTCGACCCAGGCGGGAATGGACTTGTCGCGCAGGATCTGTTCCAGCTTGCGCGTCTCGACCAGCATCCGCTCTTCCCACGCGCCTTGCCCGCAGCAGAAGATCAGCCGCAGCGCCTTCAGGCGGCCAAGCAGCTTCTGGTCGACGATGCCGGGCAGATAGTCGAGCGGCGAATTGTAGAAGATGTCGCCGTCCAGCACCTTGCCGAAGAAGTCGCGGGCCGAATAGACGCCGGACAGCGCGATGACGCCGCTGGCCAGTTCCGGAAAACGAAAAACGAAGTTCGACGAGTGATAGGCGCCCATCGAGCAGCCTGAGAACAGTGGCTTCAGCTTGCGCCCGCCATTGGCTTGCGCGGCCGTGGACAGGAACTCCGGCAGTGCCTCCTCGCGCACATAGCGGAAATAGGCCTCGTGACGGGCGATGCGATGCGCGGCCTCGGAATGCTTGTCGAAGAAGGACTCCGAATCGATGCCGTCGACCGTGAATAGCTGGATACGGCCGGTGTCGATGAACTCGGCCAGCGCGCCCACTCCGCCCGAATCCTCGAACTGGTAGAACCGTCCTTGCGAGGTGGGGAACACCACCACCGGCCGGCCGGCATGGCCATAGCGCTTGTATTCCATGTCACGGCCGAGATTGCCCGAGAAATTCTTGTGATAGGATATGTCCATCGCCTCACGCCTTTTCCGCGTGGATGTAGGCGACCGCCTCGCGCAGCGCCGCCGCGTCCTTCGAGCGCATCTGATAGGCGTAATTTCCCATGGCGCGGCTGAAAACCTCTTCGATGGCCTGATGGTGGACGATCTTGTCGCGGTGCGCCGCTAGCACGTCCTCATGGCTGTGCAAATAGTGGAGGTGGCGCTTGCGGCTGGCGTAAGCGGTGAAATACTTGCCTTCGTAGGGGCCGCCGGCGGCGTCCTTGACCACCATGTCGGCCCAGGCCGCATAGACGTCGATGTCGAACGTGTAGTTGATCGCATCGGTCATCCAGGCGCCGGGCGGTCGCATGTTGACCTCCAGCGCGATGACGCGGTCGTCCCTGGTCTCGAACAGCTCGATGTGGAAGAAGCGCTCGCGCACGTCGAATGCCTTCAGGATCTTGCGGCCAGCCTCCTCGACGGCCGGGCTGATCCTGGGAAAGCAGGTGTAGCTCATGTGGCGGTCCTTGTTGACCACCTCCATGACGCTCTGGTCGTAACGGTGGCTGGCGGCCAGCACCACCTCTCCGTCGCGGTTGACCAGCCCGTCGAACGTCACCACCAGCCCCTCGATGAACTGTTCCATGACGAAGGTCACATCCTCGGGCTTGTCCCTGAAGAACTGGTCGAGTTCCTTGGCGTTGGAGATCTTGAAGGTGTTCGAGGCGCCTGAGCCGGAGTCGGGCTTGACCACCACCGGATAGCCGACGCGGCGGATGAAGGTCATCGCCCCGGTTCGGTCGGAGCATTTGCGCTGCGCGATGGTGTCCACCCCGCTCTTGCGGAAGAAGGCGCGCATGCGGCTCTTGCGTTTCAGGTTCTTCACGAAATCGAGTTTGGTGCCGTAGATGTTGAAGTCGGTGCGGATGTTGGCTTCCAGCTCCAGCCAATGCTCGTTGAGCGATTCAAAACGGTCGATGCGGCCCCATTTGTGGATGAAATGACCCATCGCCCGGAACACCGGCTCATAGTCCTCCATGTCGGCGACACGGTAGTATTCGGAAAGCGCTGCCTTCAGTTTGCCGTCCAGCGCGTCGTAGGGTGCGTCGCCGATGCCGAGCACCGTGGCCCCGGCCTTCTTCAGCCGATCGCAGAAATCGGCGCCGTTGGTGGGAAAATGCGGCGAGAAGAACACGAAATTCATGGATGACCCCTCCCGACGACAGGACATCGCGGCCCCATCGACGTCCAAGTCTGGCGCATTTGCAGCGTGTGGGGAAGACCACCGGCGTTGGGGACATTGCTCGACAAACGCTGGCCCGCGATGCGGTCCCACTTGCCTCTCACGAGCCGCTCCTGTATGAGAGCCGCCATGAACACGCGCGCCACCAACGCTACCCGTCCGACCGGTTTTTCCGGCGAGACCGTGCGCGCGCTCACTTCCACCCTGCTTCTTCTCGGCCTTATCGGCGATCGCCGGGTTCGCTGAAGGAGCGCCCGGCGGTCGAACCGCCGCGCAAGCGCATGCTCCTTGGCACTCACATCAAGCGAACGAAAATCTGGTAAAGGCGCCACTCGCCAGCAATCCGTCTGAAGGCGGATCCGAGGGCCGCCGGGAGAATAAGACGATGAACGCACGAGAAGAAATCCGCCCTGATGCCGCGGTAGCCGGCAAGGACACCGCAAAGAGCATGAAGAGCCGGGGCATGCCTGATGCGGCCCGCAAATATCAACCCTATCCGACCGTTGGCCTCACCGATCGCACATGGCCCTCGAAGGTCATCGACAAGGCGCCGATCTGGTGCTCCGTCGACCTGCGCGACGGCAACCAGGCGCTGATCGATCCGATGGGCCACGATCGCAAGGCGCGCATGTTCGCGCTGCTGCTCGACATGGGCTTCAAGGAGATCGAGATCGGTTTCCCCTCCGCATCGCAGACCGATTTCGATTTTGCCCGTTGGTGCATCGAAGAGGGCAACGTGCCTGCCGACGTCTCGCTGCAAGTGCTGGTGCAGTGCCGGCCGGAACTGATCACCCGCACCTTCGAGGCGCTCAAGGGCGCCACCAACCCGATCGTCCATTTCTACAATTCGACCAGCGAATTGCAGCGCCGCGTCGTCTTCGAAAAAGACATCGGCGGCATCAAGCGCATCGCGACCGACGCCGCCAAGATGATCACCGACATGGCGGCCAAGGCTGGCGGCGGCTTTCGCTTCGAGTACTCGCCGGAAAGCTTCACCGGCACCGAACTCGAAGTGGCGCTGGAGATCTGCAACGCGGTTACCGAGATCGTCAGGCCGACGCCCGACAACAAGCTGATCATCAATCTGCCGTCGACGGTCGAGATGTCGACGCCCAACATCTATGCCGACCGCATCGAATGGATGTGCCGCAATCTCGACAACCGTGAGAACCTGCTGATCTCGCTGCATCCGCACAATGACCGCGGCACCGGCGTCGCCACCACCGAGCTCGGCCTGATGGCCGGCGCCGACCGCGTCGAAGGCACGCTGTTCGGCAATGGCGAGCGCACCGGCAATGTCGACATCGTCACCTTGGCGCTCAACATGTACACGCAAGGTGTCGATCCGGGGATCGACTGCTCCGACATCAACCGGATGAAGGACGTCTATGAATATTCGAACCAGTTGAAGATCCCCGAGCGCCACCCCTATGTCGGCGAGCTCGTCTACACGGCCTTTTCCGGCTCGCACCAGGATGCCATCAACAAGGGCATGAAGGCGCTGAAAAAGGCCAACAAGAGCCTGTGGGAAGTGCCTTATCTGCCGATCGATCCGGCCGATGTCGGCCGCAGCTACGAGGCGATCATCCGCATCAACTCGCAGTCGGGCAAGGGCGGCATCGCCTATGTGCTGCAGGCCGATTACGGCCTCAACCTGCCGCGCAACCTGCAGATCGAATTCAGCCAGGAAATCCAGGCGATCACCGACGCCGAGGGCAAGGAAGTGCCGGCCAGTCGCATCTACGAGCGCTTTCTCGAGACCTATGTCGACCAGCCCGGCGCGCGGCTGAAATTCCTCGATCACCACACCTATCCGGACACCGTGGTCAAGGGCCGACGCGTGGTCGAGGCGACCATCCTCGACAACGGCAAGGAAGTGACGATATCAGGCACCGGCACTGGTCCGATCGACGGCTTCGTCGATGCATTGTCGCGCCATCTCGGCGTCGAGATGTCGGTTCTCGACTATTCCGAGCACTCGATGCAGCGCGGCTCGAACGCCTCGGCCATCTCCTATGTCGAGATGGAATATCCTGATGGCAAGCTGTTCGGCGCCGGGATCAACACCAACATCGTTGCCGCTTCTCTGGAAGCGGTGACCTCCGCCGCCAACCGTATCGTCGGCAATAGGGCCGGTTGACGCCCGACCAGAACGAAGGTCGGGACCATCCCCATCTGGTGATCGGTTCCGATCCTTCGCTTCATTAACCACCGCTGAATTATCCGGTGGGGTACGTGATCGCATAATGGGTGTATACTTGTGTGGTGGTGCGGGAACGATATGATCGTGCCTCAACCTGTGCCGACTTCGAGAGGATCGACACTTGCAGCATGCGACGCCTGCCGCCCCCGCAGTGCGCGAGACACTGGAGCGACTGCTTGCCAGCGAAACGTTCGGGAGATCCGAGCGCGCGCGTAAACTGCTTCGCTATCTTGTCGAGCGCGAGCAGGCAGGCGAAGCCGATAGGCTGAAGGGCTTCTCCATCGCCATGGACGTCTTCGGCAAGGACGGAGATTTCGATCCGTCGACCGATGCCGTGGTCCGGGTGCAGGCGGGCAGGTTGCGCGACCTGCTGCAGCACTATTTCGCCAACGAAGGCGTCGCCGAGCCCGTCCGCATCGCCATTCCACGCGGCGGCTATGTTCCAGCCTATGAGCTCAACGCGATCCGCCTTCCGGAAACTCTGAACCCTGCCGGGCAGACGGAGGCGGCTCCGTCCGAACGATCCAGCGACGCGGGAGACGCTGTTCCCGCCGCCGCATTGCTGGCACCGGCGGTCGCACCAGCCCCCTCGGTGGCGCGCCATCTCCAGTTCTTCTGGATGGCGATCGCCCTGGTCATCGCCATGCTCGGCATTCTCATCCTGCGTCAGGGCGATGGTGCCTTGCTGGCCGGAGGCGAGATGCCGGCAACGCCTGAGACCACCGGCCAAACCAGCAGCATCGCGCCGTCACCGATGAGTGAAGCGCTGCCGCTCGTCTATATCGCCGTCAAGGCCGATGGCCCCGAAGGCAACCGCGTCGCCGCATCGCTGCGCGCCGGCCTGAGCGGCTTCGACACGATCGATTTCATCGGGCGCGACGCCGTCAACACGACCGATCCGGCTACCACTGCAACCAGCTTCCTCTTCGAGGTGCTGCCTGGACCTGACGCGGGCGATGTCACGATCGAATTGCAGAGCGTGGCAACTGGACGGGTGCTTTTGTCGCGCAACCTGACTGCCGACGACAGCACTCCGGCCACGGTCGAGGACAGTATCGCCGGTATCCTGAGTTCGGCCCTTCCCGCTTCCGGCACGATCTACAGTTATATCGAGCAAAGCGGCATTCAGAACGGCCTGACGCAGTGCCTGCTGCTCAACGGCAGATACTATCTCGACCAGAACGCCAGAACCCACGAGGCCGCTTACCGCTGCCTGGAAACCCTGGCCAACAACGGTGCAAAATCATCGCTGGTTTATTCCGAACTCGCCTCGCTGCACCTCGAGGCCGTTAACGACCGCTACGCCTATCCGCCGGATGCGACGATCGAGAGGGCGCTCACATTTGCCCACCGCGCAGTGCAGATGGGGCCGACCAGCCCTTCAGCGCATCGCGCCTATGGCTACATCTATTCGCGCCTTGGCAATGCCGACGAGGCGCTGCGCTGGATGCGCAAGGCCTATGACCTCAATCCCTACGATGTCGCCATGGCCGCCGCCTATGGTTACGGGCTGGTTTTCGCCGGCCGCTACGCCGACGGAACACCGCTTCTGGCCCATGCCGTGGATGTCTCCAGTGGCCATCCGACATGGTGGGATTTCGGACTCTTCGCCGGCGAATTCATGCTTGGCGACATGGACAAGGCCACCATAGCCAGCAACGCGTTGAGGACGACTGCAACAAAATCGCACTATCTCGCCGCCCGGCTGATCGGCGCAAAGATCGCTGGCCATGACAATCAGGCGCGCAAGTTGGTCGATGAACTGACCGCCAAGTTTCCGAATTTCGCCGCCAATCCGCGCGCAACCTTCGTCGACAGGAGATACCCGGCCGACCTGACCGATCGGCTGGTCGATGCCTTGCGCGCCGCGGGGCTCGGCAACGCCAGCTAGCATGATCGACATCCGGATCGTGGCATGACGCACCACGCCTCGAAAGAAACGATGCGCTCCGATCGCCGAGCGTCGATTGGCCTCGGGGTTTCCTGTTGGCAACCGCTGCCAATCGCGAAGATTTTACTGGCTATCGCACTGGACAAGGAGCAATTCAGCCACATTAGATTTCGCGCATCCTCCAATAATAAATAAATCAAAGCCTTCAGCTTTCATGTCCTCATCGCTTTATGCCGCTGAACAGGGTGTTGGCTCGAAGGCCATAGTCCTGCTGCATGGTTTCGGTGGCTGCCACGATGTCTGGCGCGAAGTGGTCTCCTCGCTGGCGCCTTCCGCGCGCACGCTGGCCTATGATCTGCCGGGGCACGGGCTGTCGCTCGATTTTCCCGCGGCCGGTCCAGCCAAGGTGGCGGCAAAGGCCATTCTCGCCGATCTGTCGGCGCGTGGGCTGAAGCGCGTTCATCTCGTCGGCCACTCGATGGGCGGTGCGGTGGCGACGCTGATGGCGTTGGCCGAGCCCGGAAAAGTGGCCTCGCTGACGCTTCTGGCACCGGGCGGCTTTGGCCCCGAGATCAACGGCCCGCTGTTGCGCCGCTTTGCCGGCGCTGTCGGCAAAGCCGAGATCCACGCTTGCCTTGCCGCCATGTCCGGCCCCCACAGTCCGTCTTCAGAGCAAAACGTCGACATGCTTTGCGACATGCGCAAGCGGCCCGGCCAGTTGCCGAAGCTTGTCGAGATCGCGGCCGCCATGACCACGGACGATCGGCAAGGCGTCATCCCGCGCGACCGCCTCGAAGGGCTGAACATGCCCGTGATGGTGGTGTGGGGAACCGATGACACGGTGCTGCCCTTTACCCAGGCGGATGGTCTGCCGGCGCATTTTCACGTGCATCATGTGCTGGAGGCCGGCCATATGCTGGCAGAGGAAGCCCCCGATCTCGTCGCCGAGATCATTCGCCGCAACACCAACCGGCGCGCCAGGCGACATCGCCTGAAATTCGCCGCCGCGGCCAGCTGACTCTGTCGGGCGATACCTTCCGGAACGCCTTGGTGCCAACGATCTCGCCAGTGCATTTTGCCGGCGGCTGTGTTAACTCCGTGTTAACCAAACCCGCGAGGCGAACGCCATGAAGGAAGCAGGCGAGAAGATAAACGATCCACCGAAAACACTGTCCGACGCCATCCGTGATGTGAAGAATGCCTTTGCCGACCGTGACGACGTCGTCGTCGATATGCGCGAAGCGCATCGCATGCGCCTCGATCTGCTTGCCGCGGAACTGGCGCCGGTTTTTGCCGATGTTCCCGCCGACATGGACAATTTCGACTTCGTCGTCTCGTCCGGCTTGCAGCCGCGGCTGTGGATCGACGCCGTCAGCCATGTCGCGATGGGACGCGACCGCCGCACCTATCGCTTCCTCAGGGACACCCGCATCGGCCGTGTGGTGCTTGCCGAATCGACCGAGATGAAACCCGTTGCCGATTCCGTGACGCGCTACATCGCCGAACGTGTCGTCGAGCGTCAGAGGATGATGGAAGGTGGCGTCGAGCCGGCTGTCGCCGGCCTGAAACGCGCCGACGTTCGGGAAGCCGAGCCGCCATTGCGGTCGACGACGCGCAGTGCGGGCTGGTCGGCGTTCCTGTCCGGCCTTGGCCTGATCGCCGCTGGCGCGCTGGTCGGGCTGGCGGTGTCGGTCGTCTTGTTCTGGGACCGCATCGTGGCCATGGTCCTCAGCTTGCGGCCGTAGCAGCCGGAGCACCCAGTTCCAGCGTCTGCAGATCGGAAGGCGGTATTGCTGGCCCGGTCAGGCCACGCCGGGTAAGCTGGATCCGCCAATTGCCCTTTTCGCCGTCGATGTCGAACAGATTGTACTGCGCCGCCGGGTGGTTGCCGCCCGGCGCCTGGCCGGCGGCGGCGACGCCGACCACCGGAACCCGGGTGCCCCGCGTGCCGATGAAGAACAGCGACGGCAGGTGCGAATGGCCGTGCAGGACGAGCTCGGCGCCATGGCGGCGAATGATCTTGTGGAAGCGGGCAATGCCGAACAGCCGTTTTTGCTGCGAGACCGCGCCGCGCACCGGCGGATGATGGATCATGATGACGCGAAACAGCCCTTGCCGGCCCGTCGCGTCGAGAATCTTGCCGAGCCGCCCCGCCTGCCCTTCCATGAAGAAACCGTTGGCCATGAACGGCGCGGTGGCGCGCGCCGTCGAGACGCCGATCAGTGCGACATCGCCGCGCTCGCGCAGATAGGGGAAGGCGTTGCGGTCGACCGGCGTGTTGATGCCGTCGCCGCTCATCCACGCCGCCCATGACCGGCAGACCTTGTCGAACGCCCCGGGGACATAGGCGTCGTGGTTTCCCGGAACGACCGAAACGTCATGCGGCGATCCCAGCGTCTCCAGCCAGTGTTTGGCCATTTCGATCTCGGCATCGAGCGCCAGATTGACCAGGTCGCCGGTGACGGCGAGGTGATCGGGGCTCCTCGCCTTGATGTCGGCGACGATCGTGTCGATGACGGCGTCATGCATGTGGCGGCGGCGGTTGCGCTGCCAGTTGACGTAACCGAGCACGCGCTTGGAGGCGAGATCGCGATAGGATACATCCGGGAGCGGCCCCAGATGGACATCGGAAATATGCGCGAGCCTGAACATCCGTCTTTCATAAGCGACGCGCTTCCCGCTTTCCACCCACGGTTTCTCTACCGATGACGACAGGCTCGCAAGACGTTTTTCGCCAGACCGGCTGGGCAGGGCTTAGGGCAAGGCTGTTCCATCTCTATTTCGTGCTGCGGCGACCGATGACGCTTGGCGTGCGCGCCCTCGTTCAAGACAAGGCATCCAATTCGGTCTTCCTCATTCGCCATACCTATGTTCCGGGCTGGCAGCTCCCCGGTGGCGGGGTCGAGGTCGGCGAGACGCTTGCCGAGGCGCTGATGCGCGAACTTGCCGAGGAAGGCAACATCGCGCTGAACGCCCCGCCGGTGCTGAGGTCGATGCATTTCAACCGCCGCTCCAGCCGCCGCGACCATGTCGGCTTCTACCTGATCGAGCACTTCAGCCAGACCGCGCCGAAGCTGCCGGATCACGAGATCGCCGAGGCCGGCTTCTTCCCGCTCGACCGCTTGCCGGAAGGCACGACGCCGGCAACGCTGCGCCGGATCGCCGAGATTTTTGATGGCGAGCCCGCATCGCCTTACTGGTAGATCAGGCCGCCTTGCGGAACCGCGCCCGGTCATGCGGTTGGGCATAGTCGAGTTCAGGACCAAGCGGCACGATCCGGGTCGGATTGATCGTCTCGTGGCTGCCGTAATAATGCGCCTTGATGTGATGCAGGTTCACGGTCTGGGCGACGCCAGGCACCTGATAGAGGTCGCGCAGATAGTTCGACAGGTTCGGATAGTCGGCGATGCGGCGCAGATTGCATTTGAAATGGCCGACATAGACCGGGTCGAAGCGCACCAGCGTGGTGAACAGCCGCCAGTCGGCCTCGGTGATGCGATCGCCGACCAGATAGCGTTGTCCCGAGAGGCGATCCTCCAGCATGTCGAGCGTCGAGAACAGCTCACCGAATGCTTCCTCATAGGCGCCTTGCGTGGTTGCGAAGCCTGCACGGTAGACGCCGTTGTTGACGGAGGGATAGACCAGCGCGTTGATCGCATCGATCTCGCCGCGCAGCGCCTGCGGATAGAAGTCGAGGCTGGCGTCCCCCCATTCATCGAAGGCTGAATTCAGCATCCGGATGATCTCGGAGGATTCGTTGGAGACGATGGTCTGCTCCTTTTTGTCCCACAGCACCGGCACCGTTACCCGGCCCGAATAGGCCGGATCGGCCTTGGTGTAGATCTGGTGCAGGAAGTCGAGACCATAGAGCGTGTCGCCGGTGGCGCCCTCCTCGGCCAGGAACGTCCAGCCGTTGGCACCCATGAAATGATGCACCACCGACACCGATATGATGCCTTCGAGCTTCTTCAGCGCACGAAAGATCAGCGTCCGGTGGGCCCACGGGCAAGCAAGCGAGACATAGAGGTGATAGCGGCCGGGCTCCGCCTTGAAGCCGCGGCTGCGGCCTTCTGCCGGCGCTCCATCGCGGGTGATCCAGTCGCGCCAATGCGATCGCGCCCGCACGAACTTGCCGCCGCTGTCCTTGGTGTCGTACCAGCGGTCCTGCCATTTGCCGTCGACCAGCAATCCCATCGCATGTTCCTTTCCTGCTTGCCTTGTATGTAGGACACCAGGCGGCCGCGCGGAATCGCCTGGCGCTGAACAGACCGTCAAGCGACGGCTTGGCCCAAGAAGCCTGCGATTGCAGCGGCGGGAAATTGATGCTAGCGGACAATCCGCATGTTCGACTTTGCCTTGATCCGGTTTGACCGACGACGAAAGGGCGCCCGCGCTTGATGAAGCGCTGACTGGCGAATGCTGCCGTTTGCAGCAAACCTTTCCTCCTATACCGGAACGCAAAGACCATGAGCCTTGCCGACGTGAAATACCTGCCGGAAACCCCGGCGCATGACCTCCAGATCGAAGCCATCAATGACGAAGCCTTCGGGCCGGGCCGTTTCGTGCTGGCTGCCTACAAGATCCGCGAGGCCGGAGGGCACGAGCGGTCGCTGTCCTTTGTCGCCGTCGATGGCGATACCGTCGTCGCTTCGGTGCGCATGACCCGCATCGCCGCCGGCGCAGGCCGCGCCCTGATGCTCGGACCGCTTGCGGTGCGGCCGGCCTTCAAGAATCTCGGCATCGGCCGCCGGCTGGTGGCGATCGCGCTGGAAGCGGCCGCCAAGGCCGGCGCGCCCGCCGTCATGCTGGTCGGTGACGAGCCTTATTACGGACCGCTCGGCTTCAAGAGGATCCCGCGCGGCCAGATTTCGATGCCACGCCCTGTCGATCTCGACCGGCTGCTGTCGCATGAGATCAAGCCGGGCGCGGTCGCCAGGCTCTCGGGCGAAGTCTGCCACGCCGATCAGGCCAGGGTTGCCGATCACATCACAACGATGGCTTGACCTTGCGAGCCGACCTGGCGCCTGATCAGTCCCTGTTCTCATCTAGAAGGATGACGCCATGAACCCGAATGGCCAGATCGCGATCGTTACCGGCGGCGGTTCCGGTCTTGGCGAGGCAACGGCGCGTGCGCTTGCCGCCAAGGGGGCCCGCGTCGCCATCTTCGACATTGGCATTGACCGCGCGGCGAAGGTTGCGGCCGAGATCGGCGGCATTGCCGTCCAATGCGATGTCAGCAGCGGCGACAGTGGCACTGCCGCACTCGCCGAGGTCGCCGCCAAGCTTGGCGAGCCACGTATCCTGGTCAATTGCGCCGGCATTGCCATCGGCGTGAAGACGATCGGCAAGGATGGTCCCCATCCTCTCGATCAGTACCGCAAGGTGATCGAAGTCAATTTGATCGGCACTTTCAACATGATCCGTCTCGTCGCCGACCGTGCTGCCAGGCTCGAGCCACTGCAAGGCGGCGAGCGTGGTGTCATCGTCAACACCGCTTCTGTCGCCGCCTATGACGGCCAGATCGGCCAGGCCGCCTATTCAGCCTCCAAGGGTGGCGTCGTCGGCATGACGCTGCCGGTGGCGCGCGACCTTGCCCGTTCCGGTATCCGGGTCTGCACCATCGCGCCCGGCATCTTCAAGACACCGATGGTGGCCGGCATGCCGCAGGAGGTGCAGGATTCGCTGGGCGCCGCGGTGCCTTTCCCGTCGCGTCTCGGCGAGCCATCCGAATATGCCGCCCTTGCGTTGCACATCGTCGAGAACCAGATGCTGAACGGCGAAACCATCCGCCTCGACGGCGCCATCCGCATGGCACCGAAATAGCTTGTCATGAACACCGGCATAGCCACCGCCGGAAAGACCGGTCCGCTTGCCGGGCTGAAGGTGATCGAGATGGCCGGGCTCGGTCCCGTGCCGTTGGCGGGCCTGATGCTTTCGGAGATGGGCGCGCAGGTGCTGCGCATCGAACGGGCTGGTTCGGACCGGCCATTCCTGTCGCTGCCGGATGAATACAACATCGATCGTCACGGCCGCTCCATCCTGCGCATCGACCTCAAGCGCCACGAAGGCGCCGAACTGGCGCTGCGCCTTGCCGAAAAGGCCGACCTTCTGGTCGAGGGCTTTCGCCCAGGCGTCATGGAGCAGCTTGGCCTCGGTCCGGATAGCGTTCTGGCGCGCAACCCGGCTCTGATCTACGGCCGCATGACCGGCTTCGGCCAGGATGGACCGCTCGCGGGCCGCGCCGGCCACGACATCACCTATCTTGCCTATTCGGGCCTGCTGCATGCAATTGGCCACGCGGACAGCCGCCCCGTCCCGCCGCTCAACCTCGTCGCCGACTATGGCGGTGGCACCATGATGCTGGTTGCCGGCGTGCTGGCCGCCCTGTTCCAACGCTCGCGCACGGGCAAGGGCCAGGTAATCGACGCCGCGATGGTCGAGGGCGCCTCGATGCTGGCGACGCCCCTGCACGCCTTGACGGCGGCTGGCCTTTGGGACGAAAGGCGCGGCGCGAACCTGCTCGATTCCGGCGCTCCCTTCTACGACACCTATGAGACGGCGGATGGCGGGTACATCGCCATAGGCTGCCTGGAGCCGCAATTCTTCGCCGAATTCGCCAGGCTGCTGCCACTCGATGAGCGGTTCGTACCCGGCCAGTATGACAAGTCGCTGTGGCCACCGATGCGCGCGGCCATTGCCGACCGGATCAGGCGGAAATCACGCGACGACTGGGACCGGCTGTTTGCCGAAACCGATGCCTGCGTTGCCCCGGTCCTGTCGCTGCGTGAAGCGAAGCGCCATCCGCACAATCGGTCGCGCGATGCCTTCGTGACGACGGGTGCGTTTGAACGCCCTGCACCGGCGCCGCGTTTCTCGGATTCGCGGCCGGCACCGGCAACGAAGCCTGGCGACGAGGATCTGTCGCCGTCGATAGTGCTGGCGCGTTTCGGCTTTGCGAAAACCGAGATCGACGAGCTTGTCAAACTGGGCATGCTGGCCAATAACTAGAGAAGAAAAATCAGCTTATTGCGATGGGCGTTTTGACGGACCAGAAGAAAGCCGTGATCCGCGAGACTGACGCCGAGGCGATCCGCCTGGCGAAGACGCTTCTGCGCCGCGCCCGTTTCGGCGCGCTGGCGGTGATCGAGCCGCAAACCGGCTCGCCGCAGGCCAGCAGGGTCGGCGTGGCCACGGACGTCGACGGCGCCCCGCTGATCCTGGTTTCGATGCTCTCGGCGCACACCGGCGCCCTGCTTGCCGATCCGCGCTGCTCCCTGCTGGTCGGCGAGCCCGGCAAGGGCGACCCGCTGGCGCACCCGCGCCTGACGCTGGTCTGCCAGGCGGCACGCCTCGAGCGTGGATCGAACGCGCACGCACGCGCCGAGCGCCGTTATCTCAACCGCAATCCCAAGGCGAGCCTCTATGTCGGGCTCGGCGACTTTTCGATTTTTCGACTCGAACCGCGACACGCAAGCCTGAATGGCGGCTTCGGCAAGGCTTATCAGCTCGATCGATCCAGCCTGCTCGCCAGCGGACCGATCGTCGAGGAGTTGGCCGCGAGCGAACAATCCGCCATCGACCACATGAACGCCGACCATCTCGACGCGATCGCCGTTTATGCGCGTCATTTCGCCAAGGCGTCCGGCGACGGCTGGACCATTGCCGGATTCGATGCCGACGGCATGGATCTGGTGTCGGGCGACAATGTTTGTCGGGTCTTCTTCCCGCAACCTTTGGCGACGGCACGGGAATTACGGCAGATTCTGGTCGAGATGGCCAGGATCGCCAGAACCGGCACCAACACAAAAACTGACACTTAATCGTGTTGGATCAAAAGCAATGCTTGAGATTTGAACGAAATGTTCTACCTTTGCTAGTGGAGCTGACTCGCCAGCGCCTATTCAAAAGTGAGTTTATGGAATCAGATGCCATTGCCCCCATGGCGTCGGGATGAGCAAAAGGCACGGGGGATCGATGGTCTCGACTAAGCTAATCGCCAACGCCGAATCGGCAGCCGAATTTCTGATGCTGATGGGCAACGAAAAACGACTGTTGATCATGAGCTACCTGACCGACGGCGAAATGTCGGTTGGCGCTATCGCCGAGAAGGTAATGCTCAGCCAATCCGCCCTGTCGCAACATCTGGCCAAGTTGCGGGCCCTCGATCTCGTGGAAACCCGTCGCGATCGTCAGATGATCTACTATTCCTGCAAGTCCGACGCCGTGCGTGAACTGCTCGGCATGCTGGACGGCATTTTCGGCAGCGGCCAGGATGAGTTGTCCCACATGGCGCAACGCTTGCGGCGCGCCGGGACCTGACAGGCCCGTCTTGTAATCGGCGATGACGTTTTCGCGGCGACGTGCGTCCATCCGAACGCACGGAGGTAGCTGACAGTCCTGAATTGTCGCATCGTGCTTCCAATCCAGGTATGCGCCGGGAGCCGATCGGTTTTTCGGACGCGTGCGATGGCCGCGAGGAACGCATGGATCCCATTCGTATCGACGACCCGCAAGACCCGCGTGTTGCCGCCTATCTCGACATCCGCGAGCGTGACCTCGCCGGCCGGCAAGGCCGCTTCGTTGCCGAAGGCAAGGTGGTGCTCGACCTGCTGCTGTCGACAGGACGCTTTGCAGCCGAATCGGTGCTGGTTCTGGAAAACCGGCTGGCCGGCCTCGAGGGCATCCTGCGCAAGGCGCCGGCGGACCTGCCGGTCTATGTCGCCACCAGCGCGGTGATCGACGCGATCGCCGGGTTTCACATGCATCGCGGCATCCTGGCCATAGGGCGCAAGGGTGCGCCGCAACCGGTAGAGGCCCTGCTCGATGCCTTGCCGGCCCGCGCGCTGGTCGTGGTGCTCGTCGGCATCGCCAACCATGACAATATGGGCGCGATCTTCCGCAACGCCGCCGCCTTTGGCGCCGATGCGGTATTGCTGGATGCGACATGCTGCGATCCGCTCTACCGCAAGGCGATCCGCGTTTCGGTCGGTGCCGCGCTCAAAATCCCCTTCGCGTCATTCACCGACGTCGCCGACTTCACGGCAACGCTTGACCGCCGCTTCTATCGCCAGTCTGCTCTGTCGCCACGCGGGCAGACCGACATACGCGACGCGCGGCCGAGCGAGCGCCTGGCGCTCTATCTCGGCACCGAGGGTGAAGGCCTGCCCGAAAGCCTGCTCGCCCGCCTGCACACGGTGCGCATTGGCATGGCGCAAGGCTTCGACAGCCTGAACGTCGCCGCGGCGTCAGCCATCGCCCTGCACCATTTTTCGGCAAACAGGGACTGATTTCAGTTTGCCGTGGCAGCCTTCTGCAGCGCCCGCACGCGGTCCGCAAGGCTGCGCCCGACGCTGCCGGACCGCGTATCCGAGGGTGCCGCCAGCGCCCTGGCGATCGGCGAATCAGGCCCCTCGAGCTTGGCCGTCAGGTGGACGACCTCCGCCGCCAGTTCGTTCATCTGCTCGCGCAATGCGGAGCTGCCATCCGTGGGGCCGGACGCGGCCATCGCATCGAGATCCGCTTTCAACCTCTTGTTCTCGCGCGCCAGCGCCGTCAGCCTGGCCTCAAGCCGCTCACGGTCGCTGTCGAGCTTGGCGATTGCCTTTTCGACATCATCGCCCTTGGCAACTTCACCGGCCTTGCCGACCAGCCGCAAGGCCGGTGCGCTGTCCTCGGCTTTCGACTTTTCACGCAGCCGCGCCAGTTCCTTTTCGCGGCGGTCGAGCTTTTCCTCGCGGTCGGCGAGCGTGGCAAGCAGCCGTTCGAGTTTCTTGTCGAGCTCGGCGGTCCTTTTCTTCTCGGCTTTCAGGGCATCGCGCGCGGCCTTGCTTTCGGCGGCGATCTCCTGGTTGCGCCTGTCCGCCTCCTTGCGCTGGCCGCGCAGCAGCGAAATGTCGCTGGCGAGTTTCTGCAATTCGGATTCGCGCGCCACGAGCTCGATCTGCCGGCTGCTGGAGGAAAAACTGGCGTCATCATACATGCGCTCCAGCTTTTCGAGCTCGAGCGCGCGCTTCTCCAGCTTGCGTTCGGTTTCCTTGAGCCGGTCCGACAGAAGCTGCAGCTCGCCCTCGCGCTGCCGCAGCATTTCGCCCTTGACCCCCAGTTCGCTAAGCGCCTGGTTCTTGTCCATGCGCTCGACCGCCAGGCCCTTCAGGGCCTCGCGGCCACGATTGATCTCGACCAGTTGCTCCGCCGTCTTCTCGCGCAACGCCTTGACGCTCATTTCGAGGCGACGTGCCGACATGGCGAACTCGGCCCGGATACGGTCCTTGTCGGCCTGGATCTCGGTTTGCGTCAACGGTATCGAGGCTTCGATGCGCTTGCGCGTGAAGGCGACGGCCCGCCGCCATATGGCCGGCGCAACCATCAGCGCCAGAAATCCGGCGCAGAGGAAGCCGAGGGCAAAGAACAGGAACGACTGAACCAAGTGACCACCCGTTATGGACGAAAGCTGGACTGTGCCACGTTGGCATGGCGGAAATCCAGCGTTGCGGCAAGGTTTTGCCGCAACGGGATAGGTTCACGTCAGAACGGATTCCACGTGGCACGCTCGGTAAGCTTCAAATAGCCGAGATTGACACCGAGTCGGGCGCCGACGCCGGTGCGGATCGGCACCAGCAGCACATTGTTGTTCTTCAGCACGTTGAAGCCGACGCCCGCCACCACATAGGCCGAACCGGCAACGCCGCCATAGCGGTTGTAAAGGCTGCTCACATCGTCGAGATTGTAGACCAGCATCATCACCCGCGACCCCTCGCCGCCGAAATCCCAGCCGAGCGATGGGCCTTGCCAGAACACTTTGTGATCACCGGCGTTCTTGGTGTAGAGCGTGCCTTCGCCATAGGTGAGGCCGCCGATCAGCGCGCCCGAGCCCTCTTCGCCCAGCAGATAACCGTTGGGCAGGCCGTAGGAAGCAAAGATCTTCTCGACGACCGTGGCGAGCCCGCCCGATGTCGCGCCGAAGAACTTGTGACCGGAATCGATAATCTCCTGAGCGGTATATTCCTGGGCCCGCAGGGCTGAAGTCGAGAAGACGAGAACGCCCATGAGCGCGATCGCCATTGATACGACACGGACAAATGCCCGGTCTGGGATGACACGGAACAAGGTCCGGTCAGAGATGACACGGAACGAGATCCGGTCGTAGAATCGGGAAAACATGCTTCCAATCTCCGTCAGGGAGCACCTTCGCCGACGCCTCGCACCCCGTACGGCTCTTTTAGCCGGCCGTTAAGGGTAACTGTTACGGGCAAACTATGCCGTAATCCTTTTTCAACCATTAAGCTCCCACATGAACGTGGCGGTTCAAAGGCTGTTTCGGATCGCTCATGGGCAGCCTGCGTGAACACGCCATTTGCCATGACCACAATTTTGGATTTGTTGCCGCACGCACGGGCGCTGTGTATTCAGGAGCCCGGGGAGAGAGCGCGTGATTCGTGTGGGCAGGCGACGATCGATCGCTCGGCCGTACTTTGTGAAATTTTGCAGGGATTTTCGCCGATGGCCGATCTGTTTACCCTTTCCGCACCCGATCTGGCAGCGCTTCTTTGCAGCCGGGTCTGCCACGACATCATCTCGCCGGTCGGCGCGATCAACAACGGACTCGAACTGCTCGACGAAGGCGGCGCCCACGAAGACGCCATGAAGCTGATCCGCCAGAGCGCCCGCAACGCTTCGGCCCGCCTGCAATTCGCTCGCATCGCTTTCGGCGCCGCCGGCTCGGCCGGCATGCTGATCGACACCGGCGACGCCGAAGCCGTCGCCATCGCTTTCCTCAAGAACGAGAAGCCGGAACTGAGCTGGAACGGAACCCGCGCGCTGCTGCCCAAGAACAAGGTCAAGCTGCTGCTCAACCTGCTCCTCGTCGCCAACGCCGCCATTCCGCGCGGCGGCAAGCTTTCCGTGACGCTTGAAAACCTTGAAACCGAGCCACGCTTTGCGCTCGCGGCGAGCGGCCCGATGCTGCGCGTGCCGCCAAAATTCCTCGAACTGCATTCCGGCCACAAGCCGGAGGAACCGATCGACGCGCATTCGGTACAGCCTTATTACACGCTGCTTCTGGCGCGTGAGGCCAACATGACGATTTCGATCCACGCGACGCCGGAAGAAATCGTCCTTTCGGCTGCCTGAAATTCGCGCCTGACCTCAGAGAAACCGAAGTATTTCAAGCCGCGATATCAGCGGCGGCTTTCAATTGAAGCGAGACGAGCTTCGCCAAGCGGCCGTTGCGAAGCATCGCGAAGAACAGCCTGCGAATGGCATCTTTTCAAAAATTTTACCTAATGGCTTTTCGGCTTCTTTACCAGATCGGCCTATGGTGCAGTCCGGATGCCCCGACGCTACCGGATTGCCAGACGGCAAAGAGGACCCGGAAATGAAACGCTGCATGTTCGTCGACGATTCAAGCGTCATCAGGAAGGTTGCAAAACGCATCCTGGGCGGCTCCGACATGGTGGTCATAGAAGCCGCCAGCGGAATTGACGCGCTGGAGATGTGCGCTGCCGACATGCCCGACATCATCATCGTCGACGGCGCCTTGCCGGATGTACCCGCTGTCGATCTCATTCGTCGCGTGCGCGCCATGGACAGCCTGATCAGGCCGCAGATCCTGATTTCGCTGGTCGAACTCGATATCGCTTCGATCATGCGGGCCAAGCGCGCCGGCGCCCAGGGCTATCTGCTGAAGCCGTTCAACCGGCCACAACTGCTCGAGCGTTTTCGCACCTTGAAGATCGCCGCCTGATTCGGCTGGCACCTGGAGCAGTTCCAGGAAGTGCGTGACGTCTCCCGTCCGGAATTGCGTGAAGACGGAACGTTAGAGCGGCAGAGCGTCTTGCCGAACCGCTCTTGCCGATCGTCGGCCCGTCAAGCAAAAACCCGGCCTGAGCCGGGTTTTTTGTCGAGAAAGACAGGTTCGGACGGTGCTCTTCGCTCAGGCGCTGACGCGGATGTCTTCCGGTTCGCGCAACACGTAACCGCGGCCCCAGACTGTTTCGATATAGTTCTGGCCGCCGGATGCCGCGTCGAGCTTCTTGCGCAACTTGCAGATGAAGACGTCGATGATCTTCAGCTCAGGCTCATCCATGCCACCATAGAGGTGGTTGAGGAACATTTCCTTGGTCAGCGTGGTGCCCTTGCGCAGCGAGAGCAGCTCCAGCATCTGATATTCCTTGCCGGTGAGATGCACGCGCTGGCCGCCGACTTCAACAGTCTTGGCATCGAGATTGACCACCAGGTCGCCAGTGGTGATGACCGACTGGGCATGCCCCTTGGAGCGCCGCACGATGGCGTGAATACGGGCAACCAGTTCGTCCTTGTGGAACGGCTTGGTCATGTAGTCGTCGGCGCCGAAGCCGAGGCCGCGTACCTTATCCTCGATACCGGCCATGCCGGACAGGATAAGGATCGGCGTCTTTACCTTGGAAAGGCGAAGCGTTCTCAAGACCTCATAACCCGACATGTCAGGCAGGTTCAGGTCGAGAAGGATGATGTCGTAGTCGTAGAGCTTGCCCAGATCGACCCCCTCTTCACCGAGGTCCGTCGTATAGACATTGAAACTTTCCGATTTCAGCATCAACTCGATGCTTTGTGCGGTTGCACTGTCATCTTCTATCAGCAGAACACGCATTTCATTCCCCTTTTCTGCTGCCGGACCATTTCACGACCCGTCGTGGACCGGAGCAGTGGTTGCCTTGTGCAGAGGCTGCCATCGAATGGTTAACAAAACCTAATTTCCCGTCCATGACGGTACCAGATTTTTTAACCCCTTTCTACACCCTCTTGAATCTAATAACGAATCAGGGACCAAAATTCCTAATGCGACACATTAATAACCTGGACTAAGTGACTCCAGGGACTCATCGACGCGCTTCCGTATCGGCGACCGGAATTTTTACCCGGCCTTAAGCCCTGACCCGTATGATTAACAATGCCCGTAAACGAATGGTTACCGCCGGCAAAAAACTTTAGGGTTTTGTTTCCCATAGTTCCGGGAAACCCGGTGGAAACGGGTGACGCCTGAGCCTTTCCAGGCGGATCGACGATATGTGCGGGTGTGCGTTTCCGGGAGTACCGAATCATGAAGTCACGTGAAAACCTCGTTCGGCTGAAGCAGTTTCGGGTGAATGAGAAGCGGCGGCAGCTGCTGCAGCTCGACATGATGATCGCCGAGTTCGAACGCATGGCCGTCGAGCTTGAGCTTCAGATCACCGCCGAAGAAAAGAAGGCCGGCATCACCGACATCAACCATTTCGCCTATCCGACCTTTGCCAAGGCGGCGCGTTTGCGCCGCGACAATCTCAGAAATTCGCAAAGCGACCTCGCCCAGCAGCGAAGCGCTGCCGAATCACTACTCGGCGAAGCTGAAGCGGAGCTTTCCAAGGCGGAAATGCTCGAATCACGCGACACCAAGATTCGCGAAGCCGAAATCGGCGGCCGCAGTGCTATGATCGGCTGAAGCCCGGCCTATCCGTGGCGTCGGCGCCTGCCACTCAGGCGGGACCGGTATCCCGGCGCCAGTCTTGGCCTAAGGTCACGAAAAGCTCGATCGAGCAGACCTGAAGGCTGCCCTCAAGCGGCCCAATTCCCCTCATTTTCGGCGGTTGCCCGTGCCCGTGCATCCTTGATGTCGGGTGCATGTTGCTCTGCCCAAGACCTGATCTGGGTGAGCAGCCCCGCCAGATTCTGGCCGAGCTCGGTCAGTTCATATTCGACGCGCGGCGGGATGACCGGGAAGATCTCACGCCGCACCAGGCCGTCGCGCTCGAGCACGCGCAACGTCTGCGTCAGCATCTTCGGCGTGATGCCTTCGAGCTTGCGGGCAAGCTCTCCATTGCGCAGCCGGCCTTTGCGCAGCGCGCAAACCACCAGATAGACCCATTTGCTGGCCAGCATCTCCAGCACGGTGTGCGAAGGACACGTTCGCCGGAACGCATCATAGCCGAAGGGGGGGTCGTTATCACTATCCATGAGGTGCCTATATATAGAAAAGGTACATACTGGACAATAGATCATTACTATCCAAATGATAGTGGCACCAACCAAGCAGGAGACATCCCCATGCGTGCCGTTATCCAGAATTCCGTCGGCGGACCCGACGTCCTTGCCATCTCCGATCTGCCCGACCCCGCGCCGAAGGCCGGCGAAGTGCTGGTCCGGGTCAAGGCCGCTGGTGTCAATCCAGTCGATGGCGCCGTCCGTGCCGGCCACTATAAGCTTCTGGGCGAGCCACCCTTCATTCTCGGCTGGGATATCTCGGGAACGGTCGAGGCGCTGGGCGCCGGGGTCTCCGGCTTCCGGATCGGCGACGAGGTGTTCGGCATGCCGCGCTTTCCCAAGCAGGCGGCGGCCTACGCCGAGCTGGCCGCGGTGCCCGCTGACGAAATCGCGCCAAAGCCCAGCGGCGCCGACCACATCCAGGCCGGCGCATTGCCGCTGGCCGGCCTGACCGCCTGGCAGGGCCTGGTTCGCCACGGCGGATTGAAATCGGGCCAGCGCGTGCTGATCCACGCGGCGGCCGGCGGCGTCGGCCATCTGGCGGTGCAGATCTCCAAGGCGCATGGCGCCTACGTCATCGCCACCATCAGCCCGCAGAAGGTTGACTTCGTCCGCTCGCTCGGCGCCGATGAGGTTCTCGACTACACCAAGGGGGATTTCGCGGACAAGCTTCGCGACATCGATCTCGTGCTGGAGACTGTTGGCGGCGACCATGCTGTACACTCGCTGAAGGTGCTCAAGCGTGGCGGCGTGCTGGTGTCATTGCTCAATGTCAGCGACGCGACGAAGACGCAGGCCAGCGCGCAGGGCATCCGGGTCGAGCGCATGTCCGTCGTGCCGGACCGTGAGGGCTTGCTGAAACTCGCCCATTTGATCGATGCCAAAAAGCTCGCCGTCCATGTGGCGAAAAGCTTCCCGCTCGAGCAGGCAGGCGCCGCCCACGCCTTTCTCGCCACCAAGCCGATCGGCAAAGTGGTGCTGACAGCCTGAGCGTCAAAAAGACTCGCTTCGAACAACACAGAGGGCGCGGATCGCCGCGCCCTCGCCGCCCCTGTTTCAGGCGCGCGGGCGGACGAAGCCTCCTGCGGCGCGATCGTCTCGCCTCGGCCCGGCCACAAGGCGCCATCAACGATGTTGAAGAAGCGGACGGGCACTCCCCACGTCATATGGGAAGAACCAATTCGAACGGAACCTCTTATCGATCTTTAAGCCTTTTCATTCCATGCTCCCAAAGTGGGTGCTGAGGAATACTTGGACCTCTAAGTCTTTTGGGGAAATCCCGTGAAGTATTCCGAGAATACGAAGGAAAAACGCAGATGGGTTCGAAGAGACGTCAATTTTCTTGTTCGCCTCATCTTCCCGTCACACGGCCTGCGGGAGGTACAGAGTGCCAATTTCCGCATGCTGGACCTGTCCGAAGGCGGAGCGGCGCTGTATGTCGGCGGCTTTTCAGGCGGTCCGGATTACTTTTACCTGCAATCTGGTGACGAAAAATCCGAACTCGTGAGCTGCTATCTGGTTCGAAGAACACAGCACACGCTAAGTTGCCGATTCAGCAATCCCCTCCCAACCGTACAGATCGACGCGATCATCGCCCAGAAAGAGATGGACCTGACCATCGAAAGTCTGTTTTCGGAGACGAGGGAGGATTTGGTCAACGACTTTCTTGGCTCGTTTGTGAGCTAGAGTCCGGTCATGCCGGACCGGGAAGCGGCCTTCACCTCGCCCTGTAGGACTCCGAAGACTAGCGCGCCGCCCCATGGCTCGCACCCGCGGGTCGGTGCGCGACTTTGCGTAGTAGAGGGCGATCAAGAAGGGTACCCGCGCGCGAAAAAAAGGACGGCTTGCGCCGCCCCTTGACTCACGACCGCCTTCCCGGAAGCAAACTTCGCTAATGCCGGTATTGCTGGATGCGCGTGGTGCGCAGCCCGGCAAGGCCATATTCGTCGATCGACGCCTGCCAGGACAGGAATTCCTCGGTGGTCAGCTTGTAGCGCTGGCATGCCTCGTCGAGGCTCAAAAGCCCGCCGCGCACCGCCGCAACCACTTCCGCCTTGCGCCGGATAACCCAGCGACGAGTGTTCGTCGGCGGCAGATCGGCAATCGTAAGAGGGCTGCCGTCAGGCCCGATAACATATTTGACTCTCGGTCTAACCAGATCGGTCATCGTACTCTCTACAAAAAACTCAAAGACCCAATCCCCGCCACGTTACCGCCACAGCTTTAAAATTTGCCTAAGCAGACCCTAATGACTAGGTAAGGATCATGAACGCCGCGTTAGTCTTTTGGTCAGCATTTTAAACACCTCGCGGCTGGTTCGGATTCGGACGCAAAATCGGCTGCCCCTCAAAGCTGGCGCAGCCGGAGTGCTTGACCTATATTCCAGCCACTGGCATTCAGCGCCGGGCAGAATGAAAGAACCATGAACAGTCTCGATCTTCCCGGACGTCCCGAAAATACCCGTATCGTCGTCGCCATGTCGGGCGGCGTGGATTCGTCGGTCGTCGCCGGCCTGCTGAAGCGCGAGGGCTATGATGTCGTCGGCGTCACCTTGCAGCTCTACGACCATGGCGCGGCGACACACCGGGCCGGCTCATGCTGCGCCGGGCAGGACATCGACGATGCCCGCCGCGTCTCCGAGACGCTCGGCATTCCCCACTATGTGCTCGACTATGAGGAACGCTTCCGCAAGGCGGTCATCGATCCCTTCGCCGAGAGCTACGTCGCCGGCGAGACGCCGATCCCTTGCGTTTCCTGCAACCAGACGGTGAAGTTCGCCGATCTTCTGGCCACCGCCAAGGAGCTTGGCGCCGAAGCGCTGGCCACCGGCCACTATATCCGCTCCGGCGCCAATGGCGCCCACCGAGCGCTCTACCGGCCGGTCGACGCCGACCGCGACCAGAGCTATTTCCTGTTCGCCACCACGCAGGCGCAGATCGACTATCTGCGCTTTCCGCTCGGCGGCCTGTCGAAGCCGCAGGTTCGCGCCATCGCCGAGGAAATGGGACTGACGGTCGCCGCCAAGCAGGACAGCCAGGACATCTGTTTCGTGCCGCAAGGTAAATATTCCGACATCATCGCCAAGCTGAAGCCGACGGCGGCCAATCCTGGCGACATCGTCCATATCGACGGCCGCGTGCTTGGCCGCCACGAGGGCATCCTGCGCTACACGATCGGCCAGCGTCGCGGCATCGGCATCGCGTCCGGCGAGCCGCTCTATGTCGTCCATCTCGACGCTGACCGCGCCCGCGTGGTGGTCGGCCCGCGCGAGGCGCTGGAGACGCACAAGATCTATCTGCGCAACATGAACTGGCTGGGCGACGGACCGCTGGCCGATATTCCCGCCGCCGGCCTGGAGCTGTTCGCCAAGGTCCGCTCGACGCGCCCGCCGCGCCCGGCCGTGTTGCATCAAGGCAAGGGCGTGACATGGGTGGAACTGGTCGATGGCGAGTCCGGCATCGCGCCGGGACAGGCCTGCGTGCTCTATTCGGATGATGGCAACGAGGCCCGCGTGTTCGGCGGCGGCTTCATCGAGCGTTCGGAGCGTGGCGCCGAGGCCGAGGCCATGCTGACCCGGCTTGCGGCCCGGCCGGCGCAGATTCCCGCCGAATAAACCGCTATCCTCTCAGAGAACGTTTCGAAATTCGCCCTGGCCGCCAGAGTGGAATTTCCGGGGGCTCGCTCAGGACTTGGTGTGCGTGACGGTACCCGCGGTCAGGATGCGCAGCACCCTGATGGCTTCCTCGCCGCTGGTGCGCGGCTCGGCCCGCGTCTCGATGCATTGGATGAAATGCTCCAGCTCGCGCGTCAGCGGCATGCCCTGCGCAACCGCGACATAGGACGGCTCATTGGTGGTGAAGGCCCACTGGCCGCTGTCCTGCCACACCGCGTGGCGGTAGACGGCAAGCTTGCGTTCCCATGGCTCGACATCGTCGAACACCGCCATCGCCTTGGTGCCGACAACGGTCAGCCGCCGCTCGCGATAGGGATTGAGCCGCGAGGCGAACAGATGGCTGCGCAGGCCGTTGGGAAAGCGCATGTGCAGATGCGCGAAGTCGCTGAGATTGTCGAGCAGGGCGGCGCCCTCGCCGCGCACCTCGATCGGCTCCGTGCCGGTGATGGCCAGGATCATCGACAGATCGTGCGGCGCCAGGTCCCACAATGCATCATTCTCGGTGTGGAACTTGCCGAGGCCGAGCCGGTGCGAGTGGATATAGCGGACTTCGCCGAGTTCGCCATTGTCGATCAACCCTTTGAGGGTCTCGAAGGCAGGATGGAAACGCAAGACATGGCCGACCATGAAGACGCGGCCGTTGTCCTTGGCGGCTTGCACCGCGCGCTCGGCGTCCGCCACCGTCAGCGCGATCGGCTTTTCCACCAGCACGTCCTTGCCGCCCTCGACGGCGCGCACGGCAAGATCGGCATGGAACTGCGGCGGCAGCGCCATGACGATGGCGTCGATGTCGTCCCGGACAAACAGCTGGTCGGGCTCGATCGCCAGACAGTCCTGCTCGCTGGCGAAACCTTCGGCGCGGGCACGGTTGAGGTCGGAGACCGCGTGCAGCGCGCCAAGCGCCTTGAGGGTGCGGATGTGGTTGCTGCCCCAGTATCCGCAACCGAGGACTGCAATGCGCGGTTTCATCTGTTTTTCAAACTCTAAGAAGTCGTGGCCGAGACATAGCGACGTGTCCCCTCGAACTCAACCCCGGCAGCCACGCTCAAATGTCCGCGCGGCAAAGCTTTTCGGCGGCGACAATAAGCCGGCGCGGCGGTTGCTTCGAAGCTTGACAGGCTCACCCTCCCAACCTTATATCCGCGCGACCTTGGCGAACGCCCGGACATGCCTTTCGATTTGAGGCGGATTTCGGGCCTTTCGCCGCCCTGGCGGGGTAGCTCAGTTGGTTAGAGCACGGGAATCATAATCCTGGGGTCGGGGGTTCAAGTCCCTCTCCCGCTACCAGTTCCGCTTTATGGCGATGAAGCATAACAAAATCAACGAGCCAAGCAGCCCACTCATAGTCTTCCTCTTCATGGGCCAGTGCTCCGCCTGAATTGCGTATAAGCCCGCGCACCCGGCACTCGCGTTGCTGCCTAGAGTTGAGACTCGATCGGAAGGTGGCGGACCAATGCCGCCAGGATGCGGCGGAAAATCCCTGCTTCCGGTTCGTGCGTATAATTTTGCAGCCTGCCTTCATCGCATCCATGCCAGTGCAGGACGTTGTTCTTCAGTTCGAGCCGATAGCTCGCTTCAGGTGATATCTCTGATTTGAATTGCCGCCGGAGTTCAGCGACCAATGTCTCATCCTCAAAAAGCACGCCCATTTCCGCGTTCAAAGACACAGACCGTGGGTCAAAATTGAAGGAGCCGACGAAACCCGTCTTGCCATCGACACTGAAAGCTTTGGTGTGCAGGCTGGCGCCCTTGGACCCAAACACCGAGATCGCCGGCTGCCGGCTGAAGGGCTGAAGCTCGAAAAGTTTGACGCCCTTTCTGAGCAATCGCTTGCGATAATTCGCGTAGGCGCCATGGACCGCGGCAACATCCGTCGCAGCTAAGGAGTTGGTCAAGACCGCGACTTTCACCCCGTCGACAACGAGATCGGACAAAATCGCGCAGCCCCTCTTTCCAGGAATGAAATAGGGAGACACAATTTCCAGGCTATTGCGCGCTGACTGAAGAATGGGAAGCAACTCCCTCATCAGCCAACTGCGACGTCTCCAACCGCGGGCCTTCTCTGGAGGGTCGGAAATCACTCGAACGCGGTCCACCCAATGCAAATCGTTGCTCGCCGCGATAAACTCGGCGACCGACCCTCGATCACCGATCCCGTTCAAAAGCCTGGAATGGGTTTCCGCATCGCCTCCTTCGAATGAATGGACATGCGTGGCTTCCGCGACCGCACCGAGTTCAGCAATTGGCTTTGCTTCCCGGCAGGCCCAAAAAGTCTCGAATATTTTGGCGGTTTGCTGCACGGCGGGACCAAGGAGAAGCAAGTCGAGGTCGCGAAAATTGGTTTCTGCGGCATCAAAATAGGCATCGCCGATGTTGCGTCCGCCAACGATGGCGATGTTGTCGTCGGCAATCCACGCCTTGTTGTGCATCCTTCGTGTCAATGCAAAAAGACGCAAGAGAACTTCCACACCGCGCATGATGCCGCGTGCTCTGATGCCGCTCGGGTTGAACAACTTGAGCTCTATGTTTGGATGATTGCTCAAAGCCAGATACGCAGAATCGCTTTTGCGCGGGTTGACGTCATCGAGGAGCATCCGGACATGCACGCCCCGCTGGGCGGCTCGGAAAACCTCCTGGAGGAGCAAGCGCCCGGTATGGTCGTCGTGCCAAAGGTAATACATGAGGTCGAGAGAGCGAACTGCACTTCTTGCCGCCAAAACGCGCACCGCGAAGGCATCATTATTGTCCGAGATGAGCAGCAAGCCACTCTTGCCTGTCTGGCCACCCTTGACCGTCTTGCCACTCTTGACCGTCTTGCCACTGTTGACCGTCTCGATTGTCCCGGCCGTTGTTTGCGCGATGGATATGTCCATGAAGGGGCCACTTTCGGAGGGCGATCGAGGCGCCGCTTGCTTAAAATCATATCAAGAACCAACCAGCGCTAATCTGGTTGCATCGGGAGCTCTCCGGCCCTTGTCTGCGATCACGTCATGGTCGTCGGCTGGCCGCTGAGGGTTGTTGCAGTGCTTCCGCGCGGGCCTCTCCTGAACCACTGGCGCCAGCTTCCTCCGCGCTGGAGTGCGGTGCTCGGACAGAAACCCTCCCTGGAACCTCCATCGCCGGACGACGTTTCGCCTTGTGTGAAACCAAGGAGGCAAATACGCCATGGACTGGAACCGCGTCGAAGGAAACTGGAAGCAGGTCAAGGGCAAGGTCAAGGAACAGTGGGGCAAACTCACTGACGATGACCTCGACCGTATCGCCGGCAAACGCGAACAGCTCGAAGGCAAGATCCAGGAACGCTACGGCGTCGAAAAGGATCGAGCGCGTCGGGACATCGATGACTGGTATGGCCGCCAACGTTGGTAGGTTCCGCCCGCAACTCGGCAATGTGACGGCGCCATTCTGAGCCACGTCATTCTGAGCCAGACGTCAGACGAACTCGTGGCGGATCACGTTTTGTCTGACGTCCTTCCGGCCAAGACCGCTGCAAATGTCCAAGTGGGAAATTCGAAATGGCGTTGGTTGTCGGGCTCTTATTTGCAGTGGTCATTTTGTTTGTGGTGCTTCTCCTTGTTGGTGCGGCTCGCGACCTTCAAAGCTCGCCTTTGTTTCATCGATTGTGTCGCCGGCTGAATGGGGAGTATTGACGGCATTTCGGCGTACTCGACCACGCCATGCAGCGAGTGAAGAGACCGCTGTTCCACCAAATGGCACCGTGGGCGATGGGGAGTGTGGGACTGGCTTGACCAGCTGCACGCAAACCTGCTGTGCCAGCATGCTTAATCCCTGCGAGACGCAACGCCCTCTGCGAGGCTCATCGCTTGCTTTGCGACTCACCGGCAGCAGCGGTAGCCGCAAGCAAGGCAGTAACCCGCTGCGCATGCTCCGTTGCGATCTTCAGCAGAGTTGCGGCAGTCTCCTGGGACTTCCACCCCTGAGCTTCTGAAGCGGTCATCAATTCTGCGAATGCGAATGGTTACGCAGATATTGCTCGCCCTCGCGCGCAAGGCAGCAACTGATACGGGAAATCAAGATTGGTACGATCTAAGAGGCGATCGATTGTGCAACGACAAAAACCCGCCGCCCCATTCACGGCAGCGGCGGGTCGACCTGGGTTTTTGGACCCGATCTTCGGCAGGCGAAACGAGGGAGAATCGCCTGTCGTAAGCACCAACCTTTTCGGCTCACTAATGTTCCGATACGTGGTCGATTGAGCGACGAACCAAGTCGTCTTGCCGAAAGGATGACGGCCGCGCTGCGCGAGCGTGCGCGAACCGGCACGGCCAAGACGCTCGCCACGAAACATATCGGCGCTACCTCGACCGCGACGCGGACCTGCGCTTGGGGACCGTGGTTCGCCGTCAACGCTGTCGCCAGCCGCTAAGTGCCGGGCATGGAATGATCATGCATCAAACAACCCGGTGGGCAGGCGGCCTATTGTCGGATGTATTCTTGCGCGGGTTGCCAGCGGATGCTTCCGCCGAAAGCCGCTGCTCCCGCAGCCGCGCCGTCTTGGCGTTGCGAATTTCACGCTCCGCCTCGATCGCCAGTTTTGACTCGCGATCGGCTCGCTCCAACCGTTCTCTATCGACGCGTCGTTGGGTCATGAAAACTCCATCGGCCAGAAGACCTCATGAATTCCGAACGGGCGAAAATGTTCCATGCACCCACGCGTGAATGTCACGCTCCTGGTGGTTTTGGGACAGGCATTATCGGTACCGTAGAGTTGTAGGCTGGCCGCCCGTTCCTTCTCCGCCGCACCACGGCAACCCGGCGTCATCCGCAGCCACGTAAAGGACGAAGCGATCGGGAATTATGACGCTGGAGTCGGAGGGGCGCCAAGTCGCGCGTCCGGCATCAAAGCGCCTGCATCCGCCGCCGCCTCTTTTTCCAGCCTGTCCAACTTTGCCCGTATCTCCTTTGGATCGGCGTGCTCCAGGCCGACCACGTCGTTTCTGGCTTCGTTGAGAGCGACTATGAGCTCATCAAGCTTCGCATGGATGGCCGCGGTGTCTCTGTACCCCTGGATGAGGACCACGCCTGTAATCACGATGGCCGCTACCGACAGCGCATAGGTGATTACATTCGTTAGCCCGAACGGCACCAGAGCAGTACATGCCGCCATCGCGACAATCATGACGTAGAAGCCTGGCGGACGAGACAGAAAATCAGCCGTCACGAAAAGAAAGCGGTTCACTGTGACCGGCCTCCGTCACGATGCTGCCGAACCTCGCAATCGCGTCGACGATCAATTGCAGACATCCGTCTATGCCCCCAATGTGAAGAGGGCGAGCAAGGCGGTGATAGCGACACAGACAGGCACTGCCAGCAGCAAGCCTGCTTCTAGAAATCGGCTCTCTTTGTCAGTTAACATCAGAGATTCCTCATACACTTCGATTAACAGGAAATCTCTCAGCGCCGAATGAGTTCCATTGCCAGCCAGCCATCCGAATGGGCCGCGAATGGTGGGCCAGGACAAGGTTCTGCCGGCCTGTGACGGCGTCTATTGCGGCCGTCCTACGGCGCTCGAAGAGGGTCGCAGGCCAGGTCTGGTCCGGTCTGGAAAAGCTGTACGAAAATTGAGCTGATCTCGCAGCTGCACAAAGAATGTGCTTGACTCGAATTGACCCTGAATGCCAGCATACTGCCATGCTGAACCTGGGCACCTCACTCCTTGCCGATCAGAACGAGCGTCGAAACAGGATCTCGTCGAAGGCCTATGTCGAGCTGCGTGAGGCGATTATTACCGCGCGCGTCGCGCCCGGTGCCAATTTTTCGGAGACGGATGTCGCTCAGTCGCTTGGCATCAGTCGCACCCCTGTGCATGAGGCTTTCACGCGGCTTTTCGACGAGGGTCTGATCGAGATTTCACCCCAGACCGGCACCCACGTCTCGCTGATCGACATGGCGCGCGTCCGCGAGGCGGTGTTCATTCGCGCCACGCTCGAAAGTGCGGTCATTGCCAACAGCGGCATCAGGCCCGATCCGGCCTTGCTGGACGAGATCGAACTATCGCTTCGGGCGCAGGAGCGTCTCCTCCACGGCGATGACATGGGCGCCCTGCACCGCGCCGACATGGCCTTCCATGCAGGCTTGCTTGGCGCTTTCGCGCACCCTCAGGCGTGGACGGCATGCCAGCACGTTTCGGCCGACATGATGCGCGTCCAGTTCCTGATCGGCATGAAACCCGATCATATCCGCTCGATCATAGCCGAGCACCGTGCCATTTTCGACGAGGTCCGGGCCGGCAATATGGGCGAGGCCGCGCGGCTCATGGCGGCGCACATTCGAAATGCCGACCTGGATCAGGTGGCCTTGAAGCGCGATCATCAGGAATTCTTCCGGGCCGGAGACCTCTCGTGAGCGCCGCCGTCATTCGCTCTCGCTCCGTTGCGGAAGGCGCGCGTGATTTTTTTTGGGCCGTTTATGAAACCGGTTTACTGAACCGGTTATCTGCACATGTCTCGCGGGAGTTCGGCCGCTTGTCGGGAAGATTGAAAGTCACCATTCGCGACGTCGCCCGGGCAGCCGGCGTGTCTGTCACATCCGTTTCCCGTCATCTCAACGGGCAGATCAGCCTGCCCGAACCGACGGCGAGCCGTATCGAGCAAGCGGCGAAGCGCCTCGACTACCGTCCCAATGCGATCGCCCGCAGGCTCAGCAACGGCAGGAGCGAGACACTCGGTCTCATCACCGCCGACATCGCCTATCCGCTGTTTGCCGAGATCGCCAGCGCGTCGGAGGCCGAAGCCGCGAGGCATGGCTACAATCTCCTGATGTTCAACAGCCGGAACCTGGCGGAGAAGGAAGTCTCCTTCCTGTCGCGCATCAAGGACCGACAGGTCGACGGCATCCTGCTTCTCACCAACCATCATGATGACGGGCGGCTTTTGCGGCGGATCAACGAGACCGGAAGCGTCGTGCTTCTCGACGAGGACGTGCCGGGCGCGAAGGCGCCGCGCTTGTTCGCCGACAACGTCCATGGCGGCCTGCTGGCGACACGCCATCTGATATCGCGCGGCCACACCCGCATCGCCGCTATCGGAGGGCCGAGAGGGCTTCTCAGCACCACCGAACGTCTCGACGGTTTCAGGCGGGCGCTCGCCGAGGCCGGTCTCGACGCCGATCCCACACTGCTGCGGTTCTGCGAATACGAGGAGGCGCCAGCCTCGATCGCGTTTCTCGACCTTCTGGAGCAGGACGAGCCGCCCACCGCGATCTTTACCTTCGGCGACATGCTGGCCACCGGCGCCATGCGGGCCGCGCGGCAGGCCGGCATCCGCATTCCGGACGACGTTTCGCTCGTCAGCTTCGACGATATCCACAATGCGGACCTGCTCGCGCCGGCGCTGACCACGGTGCGTCAGTCGGCGGCCGAGTTCGGTACGCGCGGCGTCAACATGCTGCTCGATTTCATCGCCGGCAGGAAATCCGAAACGGCGATCGAAAGGGTCGGCGTCGAACTCGTCATACGCAGTTCGGTGGCGCCGCCACACGGCCGTCCGTCAGGACGTTCGATAACGCATACCGACCCTGGAAGCCGTGATGGGCTGCCAGTGTCGGCCAGGGAGGAAGAGCAAGAAAGTTAGCCGTTTCCGCGGACGTGAAAGGGGAACAAACATGTCCATCAATCGCTTTGGTCAAGACGCAGCGTTGATTGCGCTTGATAAATTCAGAACTGGGAAGATCGACCGCCGAGGCTTCATGACCGCCATGGCCGGGCTTGGCATCGCAGTCGCGTTCAAGCCGGGCCGGGCTTCCGCCGAGGCGTCGGAAATCGTCGTCTGCAACTGGGGCGGCGCTGCCCTCGAAGCCTTTCAGAAGGCCTATGGCGCGCCGTTCAAGGCCAAGTCCGGCATTGACGTCGTCATCGACGGCACCGGCCCGGCGACCGGCGCGATCCGCGCCATGGTCGATTCCAAGAATGTCACCTGGGATGCCACGGATGGCGGCATGACGGACGCCGTCGTGCTCGGCAAGGGCGGTTATGTCGAGCCGATTGACTATTCCATCGTCGACAAGTCTCTTGTCGGCGAGGGTCTCGCGGCCGAGTTCGGTATCTGCAACTACACCTACTCCAACGTGTTGGCCTATGACGCCAAGAAGGTCGGCGCCACTCCCCCTTCGAGCTGGAGCGACTTCTTCGATCTCGAGAAGTTTCCCGGCAAGCGCACCATGTGCAAGTGGATTCAGGGGCAGCTCGAAGCCGTACTGCTCGCCGATGGCGTCAAGCCGGAAGAGATATATCCACTCGACGTCGACCGTGCCTTCAAGAAGCTCGAACCGCTGCTGCCCAATCTGATTTTCTGGGACTCGGGCGCGCAGAGCCAGCAACTTTTCCGCGACGGAGAGGTGGTGATGGGCAATATCTGGCATACGCGCGCCAACCTGCTGCGCAAGGAGAACCCGAACTACACCTGGACCTGGAACCAGAACCTGATGTTCGCCAGCGCCTGGTCGGTGCCGAAGGGCAATCCCGCCGGCAAGAAGGTCTTCGACTTCATCAATTCGTCGATGGACCCGGAAGGCCAGGTGACGCTGTTGCGCCTCATGGGCAACGGCCCGTCGAACCCGAAGGCGTTGGCGCTGATGACCGATGAGGACAAGGCGGTCTATTCGCTTGCCCCCGAGAACGCCAAGACGGGTCTGCCGGTCTCGGCGCAATACTATGCCGACAACGAGGCCGAACTGCAGAACAAGTTCCTCGACTTCATCTCACGCTAACCATCGGAAACCACCACCGGCAAACGGCCGGTGGTGGTTCGAAACATCATGACGTCATTCCAGCGTTGGGCCTTCTGCCTGACGGTGCCGGCAGCGCTTTTGACCCTGTGTCTCTACGTGCTGCCCATCCTTCAGGTGCTGGCGCTCAGTTTCACCGAGCCGACCCTCGGCTTCGGCAATTATGTGGCTCTGTTTCAGAACGCCGCGATCGGCCGTGTCGTGCGCACGACCGTCTTCATCGCGGCGGTGACGACAGTGCTTACGATCGTCATGAGTTATGCGGTCGCCTTCGCGCTGGTTCATATGCCGCCGGCGTCACGCCGCGTCGCGCTGTTCATGGTCATGGTGCCGTTCTGGATATCGGTGCTGGTGCGCGCCTTTGCCTGGGTCACCATCCTGCGCCGGAATGGCGTGCTCAACTCGGCCCTCGTCGGCAGCGGAGCCGTGAGCGAGCCTCTCGACCTGGTCTACAACCAGTTCGGTGTGGTCGTCGGCATGGTGCATTACATGATGCCCTTTGCCATCATGCTGCTCTACGCGAACCTGTCGGAGATCGATCTTAGGATCATTCAGGCGGCGCGATCGCTTGGCGCGCGTCCGGTCACCATCTTCTTTCGTGTCTGGGTGCCGCTCAGCATGCCCGGCCTGGCAATCGCCGGCCTGTTCATCGTCATCTTCTCGCTCGGCTTCCTCGTCACGCCGGCGATCCTGGGCGCCGGCAGGGTGCTGATGGTCGCCGAATACATCTCCGTGCAGATATCCTCGACGCTGCGCTGGGGCGTGGCGACGGCCCTGTCGACGATGCTCCTGCTCGTCGTCGGCATCCTTGTTGCGTTGGCCATGCGCAGCCCGGCGTTGCGCTCTGCCTTCGACGGTGGCCGCAAATGACGCCGCGCGCGCGCCATCTGCTCGAACGCGCGCTGCCGAAGCTCTTCGCCTGGCTGCTGCTCGCCTTCCTGTTCGTTCCCGTGCTCGTGGTCATTCCCGTGGCGTTGACCGACCGGGACTATCTGTCCCTGCCCAACAACGGCATTTCATTCGACCATTTCGCGGCCCTGGCCAATTGGCGCGCGGGCTGGATGCCGAGCATACTCACGAGCCTCGGTATCGCCGTAGCCTCAAGCGTCGTAGCGACGGCCGTTTCAGCGGCCTTTGCCATAGGCGCCTGGGTCTATGTCGGGCGCTGGCCGTCGATTCTGCGCGTCATTCTGCTTTCGCCGCTGATCGTGCCGCCGATCATCTACGCAGTCGGCATGGTGCGCCTGTGGTCGAAACTGGGGCTTCTCGACACATGGCTTGGCGTCTCGATCGTCCACGTGATCCTCGCGATGCCGCTCGCCGTTCTGGCGATAGGCGCTTCGCTGTCGAACCTCGATCCGAGGCTGGTTCAGGCGGCCCGCTCGCTCGGCGCGCGCCCAGCGACGATCTTCGGCCGCGTCATCCTGCCCAACATCGTGCCGGGCACGGTCGCCGGAGCGATCCTTGCCTTCATCGTCTCATGGGACGAGATCACGGTGACTTTGTTCATCACCAGCCGGGGCATCGTCACCCTGCCGCGCAAGATCTGGACGAGCATCGCCGATGCCGTCGACCCCGCGCTGGCCGCGATCGCTACCGTCATGCTGGCGGTCACCATCGTCGGCCTCATCCTGCGTATGACCGTCTGGGACCGTATTGCCCAGCGCCGGTCATGACACGACCTTCAACAGCTTCGCTTGTTTCAGAAAGGAAATCGAAGACATGACTGCCCACAGCGCCGCAATGAGCGAGCATGAATACCGCGAGGCCAAGTTCTTCCAGACCTTCGGCTCCGTCCCAACACCGGCTTTCCACGACCCGGAAGAGCAGACCCGCGTCTGGGGCCGTCCCTGGGGTTGCAGCAACGATGTCGGCAAGCTGCGCGCCGTGCTGATGCACCGGCCGGGCGACGAGATCAATGTCGTCGACAAGAACAAGCCGATGCCCGAGATCGGCGGCTTCGGCGATCCGGAAAAGGGCTGGTACTTCATGGGCAAGACGCCGCCGGATCTCGCCGCCATGCAGGCCGCCCATGATGCCTTCACCAAGCTGTTGCGGTCCGAGGGCGTCGACGTCATCCTCACCGAGAAGGCCGCGCCCGGCGCTCTCAAGTCGACCTTCTGCCGCGACAGCGTCATCGGTGTGAAGGGCGGCGCGATCGTCACCCGGCTTGCCCGCCGCGCGCGCCGCGGCGAGGAACTGATGGTCACCCAGGCGCTGGCCAGGGCCGGCTGCCCGATCCTCGGCACGCTGCATGGCGAGGCGGTGTTCGAAGGCGGCGGGTTCGCGCTCCTCGACGACAAGACGGCCGTCTGCTCCGTCTCCGTCGCCTGCAACGCCGAGGGCGTGCGGCAGGTCGAGATGATCCTCAACAGCCTGGGCGTCGAGTTGATCAAGGTGCCGATGCCCGGCTATCGCATCCACATTGACGGCAGCTTCATGATGATCGACCGGGAGACGGCGATCATCAACATAAACGAGCTGCCCTATGTCTTCATCGACTATCTGAACAAGCGCGGCATGAAGCTGATCGAGCTGCCGCCGGAGGACAACGCCTTCTCCTTGAACTGCCTGGCGATTGCCCCCGGTCGGGTCGTCATGCACGCCACGCGCACGCCGCGATTGGCTGACCGCCTCGATGCCGCCGGCATCGAGATCTTGACGCTGGACTATGAATGCATCGAGCTTAACGGGGGCGGCATTCACTGCTCGACGGGTCCGCTCGCCCGGGATCCGATCTGAATGTCCTTTCTCGACGTCCGGAACCTCCGCAAGACCTATGGTTCGGCCGTCGCGCTCGACGGTATCGACCTGTCGGTCGAGGCGGGGGAGTTCGTGACCTTGCTCGGCCCTTCGGGGTCGGGCAAGACGACGCTGCTGATGTCGGTTGCCGGGTTCACCAAGCCGGACGAGGGCGCCATCCTGCTGGATGGCGTCGACATCACGCGCGTCGACCCGGAGGAGAGGAATTTCGGGCTGGTCTTTCAGGGCTATGCGCTGTTTCCCCACCTGAACGTCGCGGACAACATCGCCTTTCCCTTGCGGGTCCGCAAATGGGACAAGGCCAGGATCGCCGCAAGGGTGGAAGAGATCCTGACCCTCGTCGGCCTCGACACGCTGGCCGCGCGCAAGCCGCGCGAACTGTCGGGCGGTCAGCAGCAGCGCGTGGCGATCGGCCGCGCGCTGGCTTTCGGGCCGAAGATACTGCTGCTCGACGAACCGCTGTCGGCGCTCGACCGTACGTTGCGCGACACCATGCAACGCGAACTCAAGCGGTTGCATCGGCAAACCGGCGTGACTTTCGTCTATGTTACCCATGACCAGGAGGAAGCCTACGCCATGTCGGACCGCATAGCCGTCTTCCATAATGGCGCAATCGTCCAGGTCGGCACCCCACGCGACATATACCGCGCGCCCACCTCGCGCTTCGTCGCGGGCTTCCTCGGCGGCAACAACATCGTTTCGGCGCGTGCTGTTGATGGCGGGATCGAGCTGTTCGGGAGCCGGGCGCCGATGCCAGCGGGCTATGATGCGTCACGGCATGGCCGATCGGCGCTCACGGTCTGGATGCGGCCGGAAGACATCGCCATTGGCGAGCCGCAGCCCGGGGCCATCGCCTTTCCCGCTGTTGTCGCAGACGTTTCCTTCGTCGGCTCGTCCGAGCGCGTGACCGTATCCACCCCGGACGGCCAGGAACTCCTGGTCATGGCATCCTCGGCGGCGGCCCGCGACATCGCCGCCGGTAGCAAGGTCACCTGCTGCGTGCTGCCCGCGAGCATCGGCTTTCTTGCCGATGAATAGGACGGGCATCCGTCGCCGGCATATCCAACTGTCGGCTTCGGCCGAAATCCGCATTCCTTGACAGATCGAGAGACATGATGACCATCAGCCTTCGCACCGTCGACATCCCCGACTTCGGCATTCCTGTCGAGCGTCCCGCCATTCCGGCCGCGACCTATGAGGCACGTTGCGTCAAGGCGCTCGAGCGCGCCGGCACGGACTGGCTCGCCGTCTATGCCGATCGCGAGCATGCCGCCAATATCGCCTTCCTGACCGGCTTCGAGCCGCGTTTCGAGGAGGCAATCCTGCTGCTCGGCAAATCGGGCCAGCGCATCGTCGTCACCGGCAACGAGAACCTCGGCTATACGCCTATCGCCGGACTGCCTGGGATCATCACCATGCTGGCGCAGTCCCTGAGCCTGATGGCGCAGGACCGCATGCAGAAGCCGGACCTCGTGGCCGTGCTGCGCGAGGCTGGCATCGCGCCGCGCGACAGTGTCGGCCTGGTGGGCTGGAAATATCTCGAGACGGAAGAATGGTCCGCGCAGCGACCGACCTTCCTCGTGCCGGCCTTCATCGTCGATGCCATCGCTTCGATCGTGCCCGCGTCGTCGATCACCGACGCGACGCCGGTCCTGATGCACCAGACGGACGGGCTGCGCGCCGTCGTCGATGCCGATCAAATCGCCGAGGCCGAATGGGGTGCGGCCCGGTCTTCCATGGCCGTGTGGCGTATCCTGAGCGGATTCACGCTCGGCGACACCGAGATGCTGGCAGCCTCGCGCATGGGCTATGCCGGCGAGCCGATGAACTGCCATCCGATGTTCGCGACCAATGATGCGTCCGGCCAGGTGATGGGTTTGCGCAGTCCTACGGCTCGGGTGCCGAAGCGTGGTGATGGCGCTACCACGGCGGTCGGCTACTGGGGCGGGCTGACCGCCCGAGGCGGCCTGATCGTCGAGCATGACGACGCATTTCTGGAGGTGGCCAAGGCCTATTTCCGCGGCCTGATCGCCTGGTACGAGGCGGCAGGCATTGGTGCCGAGGGCGGCGCGATCCATGAGGCGGTGATTTCGACCCTGGCGCGTGGCAAGTTGCGCCCAGCCCTCAATCCTGGCCATCTCGTCGGTCTCGACGAGTGGATGAACTCGCCGATCCGTCCCGGCTCGACCGAACGCATCGTCTCCGGCATGCCGTTCCAGGTCGACATCATACCCGTGCCGATGCCAGATGGATGGACGCTCAATTGTGAGGATGCGGTGACCTTCGCCGATGCCGGTCTGCGTGCCGAAATCACACGGCGTCATCCGACGCTGGCGCAGCGGTTCGAGGCGCGTCGCCGGTTTGTCGCCGAGCGGATCGGCATCACGGTGAAGGAGGATATCCTGCTGCTGTCCGCCATCCCGCTCTGCTTGCCGCCTTTCTGGCTTGCCAGCGGCAAGCTTCTAGGCCGCGACTGAGGCCGATGATTCGCGCGCCATTCGGTTCATTTTTGAGCGACCTCGTCGGTTTCAAGCGCGCGCCGCATCCGTCTGATGACGGCGGCGCGACCTCGGTCGTCGGCCGCGGCATTGACCACCTCGGTGACGTCGAGGAGAAGTTTTGAAAGATCATTGTGCCAGTCAAGGCGGGCAATCTTCTCCGGCTTCAGGCGGCGCGGCTCATTGACGTCGATCGGCAGACAGCCGCCGGGTGTCAATTGGAAAGCATCGTCCAGCCTCGGCGTGATGATCCTGTCGTCGGGGATCAACCCTGCGAGCCTTGCGCGCAGGCCGCCAAGTCCAGCTTCCTCGCCATGCGTCAGGAACACCGCCTGCTTCACCGGACCTCGGGCCTTGACCCAGGCGACCAATTCGCCGGCATCGGCGTGGCCGGAATAAAGGTCGAACAGGCTGATCCGTGCCTTGACCTCGACCTCTTCGCCCTGAATGCGCACGCGCCCCGCGCCGTCGAGCAGGATCCTGCCAAGCGATCCCTGGGCCTGATACCCGGCCATCATCACCGTGGCGTTCCTGCGCCAAAGATTTGCCTTGAGATGATGACGAATGCGCCCCGCGTCGCACATGCCGCTGGCGGCGATCACCACGAAGAAGCCAGTCAGGCGGTTGATCGCCTTGCTTTGCTCCACGGTTTCGGTGAAGCGCAGTTGGGGTGAAGCGAGAGCCTGACGCAGAACGTCGCCCTGTTCGATGTCGTCGGCATGCCGCTCGAATATCGCGCTCGCGCGGGTCGCCAGCGGCGAGTCGACGAAGACCGGGGCTGTCGGCACCTCTCCCGATTTCATGAGCTGATAGAGGTCTACCAGCAATTCCTGTGTCCGCTCGACGGCGAAGGAGGGAACGATAAGCGGGCCGCTCGCCTCGGCAGCACCGCGCACCACGTCGCCGAGCATGGATCGCCGCTGTTCCGGCGAGACATCCGGGCGGTCACGGTCGCCATAGGTCGATTCGCAGATGAGATAGTCGACACCAGCCGGACCCTCCGGATCGGTTTGCAGCAGCTTGTGGCCGGGTCCAATATCGCCTGAAAACAACAGGCGCATCGGTGTGTCCTGATGATCCACGTCGATCTCGAGCTCGACCGAGGCGGAACCGAGCAGATGGCCTGCGTTCCAGAAGCGGACGCGAAGACCCTCGGCGACGGCGGTCCATTCGCCATACTCCTGGGCCCGGAACAAGGTCATGCATGCGGCGGCATCCTGCAGCCTGTAGATCGGCTCGACCAGCGGCAGCCCGCGCTGCGCGTTGCGACGGTTCAGATGCTCCACCTCCGTCTCCTGGATATGCGCGGCATCCGGGAGCATGACCGAACAAAGATCGATCGTGGCCCTGGTCGTATGGATCGGACCGGAAAACCCTTGCTTGACCAGTTTCGGCAGAAGCCCGCTGTGGTCGATATGCGCATGCGTCAGGATGACGGCGTCAATCGCCTCCGGTGGGAACGGGAACGCGCCATAGTTCAATGCCCGCTCGGACTTCGACCCCTGGAAGAGGCCGCAGTCGACGAGAATCCGCGCACGCGGCGTTTCGATCTCATAGCAAGAGCCGGTAACGCCGCGGGCAGCGCCGTGGCAGCGTAGAACAGGGTCCCTGTCGCGATTGCCGCTCATGCCTCAGATTCCTAGTGCGACAGCAAGACAGGCAGGCGCAGGTCGGCGAGGACACCCTCCGTTGCGCCGCCGAGCACGAAGTCCCTGACCCGCGAATGGCCATATCCACCCATGACGAGCAGCTTGCCGCCGATCTTGAGGGCGTGCTCCTGGAGAGCGACGCCGATCGGACGATCGCCAGCCTGGATCGACGCGGCATCGACCGTCAGCCCGCGCATCCTCAGGCCCTCGGCAAGGCGTTCGCCGATATCCTTTCCAGGCAGCGGCTTTTCGTCGGTCGCGCTGACGATGGTTACCTTCGAGGCCCGCTCCAGGAACGGCCGTGCGTCGGCGACGGCCCGTGCCGCCACGCGGCTGCCGTCCCAGGCGATGACGACATGGCCAAGCACACCGACATCCGTTGCGTCGGGAAGAAGGAGCGTCGGCCGGCCCGCACCGAACAGTATGGCCTCGGCGGTCATGCGCGCCGCCGGATTGTCGGGTGACAGGCCGACGAGACAGAGATCGAAGTAGCGGCACTGGTTTGCGGCAACATCGCCCATCAGGGCCGGCGCCGCCGCGATCTCCTGCGTGGTCAGGACAACCGCGCCTTGTGAGGCCTCCTTGGCCACGGCCTCCAGCAAGGTCTTGCCATAGTTGCGGCTGGTCGCCTCGACCTCCCGGATCTTGCTGGGCAGATCGAGCAGGTAGCGCGACAGCGCGTTCGAAACGTCGGGAATATCGACGTTGATGGCGATTGCATGAAGCGTCGCGTCGAGCTGCTTCACGACGGCAACCGAGTTCGCGGCAATAGCCGGGGAGTTCGCATCTGGATAGGTCGCCAGACAGAGGGTTGCCACAAGCTTCATTGGATTTCGCCTCCGTTGCCGCAGGGCCAAACGGCCATCGTTCGCAACATTCCTAGGCGCCATGGACGAGGCAGGCTTTGATCCACCGCAAATGCGTCCCAGCGGCGGTCAGGCCACCGACGGTTGGAGCGTCGTGAGTCCATGCGGTATGCGAACGCCCCTCCTCCCTACCGTCAAAAATGCCGCTGCTGCCGGACCGGAGAGACGCTTGCGAGTACCCTTATCTCATGGCGAACAGTTCCTGATGAAACCGCTCATCGACGGACAACCCGTGCGCGGCAAAATCCTTGCGCAACGCCTCACCGAAGCCCGTGGGGCCGCAGAACCAGATACTGGCCGCGTGCCATTCCGGCACTTCGGCCCGGATGCGGTCGCCAGTCAGGAGCCCGTCGCGAGTGTCGACAAGGACATGCAGGCGGATGTTCGCGGCCTCGGCGTCTGCTTTCAGCTTGGCGATGGCTGCCTCGTCATAGTCGGCGGTCGTATGAAACAGGTCGATCGCCAGTGAGGGCCGATCCGGCTTCGCATGCTGCTCCAGCGCGATGTGCTTCATGCCGGCAATGAACGGCGTGATGCCGATGCCGCCACCGATCCAGATTTGTCGGGGCTGGCCGTTATCGAAGTCGAAACAGCCATATGGCCCTTCGATCTTTACATCTTGCCCGATGTGCAGCTTTTCGCGCAACCGGCCGGTGTGGTCTCCCAGTTCCTTGGTGACAAAGGTGATCCGGCGATCCTTGTCGTTCCAGCCCGAGGCGATGGTGTAGGGGTGCGCGCCTTCGGAGCTGTCCGACGTCGCGAAGGCGAACTGACCGGGCTTGTGGCCCGGCCATCCGTGCGGCACCTCGATCTCGGTCTCGAGAGCCCGTACGCCAGGATAGTAGTGAAGCGAGGCGATCCTGCCCTGAACCTTCCGGCCGGCACCGACGCGACGGAGCAGCACGATCGCCGCCGCATAGGTGCCCGCCGCCAGGAGCAGCGCCATCACCACGCCAAGCGGCGAGGTCCAGTAGCTGAATTCGGTCAGCACAACCGCGTGGAAAACCAGCACAAGATAGGCGACGGCGAGAAGGCGGTGTGTCTTGTAGAAGAGCCGGTAGGGAAAATACTTGATCAGCGCCAAGGCGATCAGCAGCACGGCGGCATAAAATACCCATTCGCCCAGTCCTTCGGCGGAACCGCGCAAGCTCATGAAGAATGCCTCGACCGGGTTTTCGACGGCTGGCCTTTCGCCGCGTGCCGGACGCTGCAGCCAACCCCACCCGACCGCCCATTTCGGCCCCTGGCTCCAGAGCCAGTGCACCACGGAGACAATCAATGCCGCGATGCCGAGCCACTTGTGCAAGCGGTACATCTTGTCCAACCCGCCGAACCACCGTTCCGGCCAGCGCGGACGCAGCGCCAGGACCATCGCGACGCTCATCACGCCCATGGCGATGACACCGCTGTACTGGACCATTACACCGCGAAGAGCCATGAAACTCTCCGGTTGGAATACCGAAGGTTCGGCAGCCAGCCAAAGAATGCTCAGCAGCACCAGCAGGCCCCAGAATGCAATCTTGATGTGCCGCATGGCGCTCGACGTCTTTCCCGGTAGGTCAGAACTCACGTCTTGCGCCGTGCAGAGCAGGTGTCATTGACATCGATCAAGCGCCGCCACGACCGGCATGCTTGATTGCCGAACGATCTGTTTCAACCCTGTCTTCGTTGGCGAGCCCGAAGACAGGGCCGACAGCGATCTGGACGAGCTCTTCGCCAGTGCGCTGGATAAACAGCGCGTCGAGGCCTTGCTTCAAAGCGCCTTCCACCGCACCGAGAGCCATGGCGCCGCAGCCCACGCATCGGCATCCATGCAGCCTGAGACGATACGGCGCGCTCAATCGGCTCCAGCCCGATGCGCTGGCTCTGTGTCGCCTCCGGAACCCGACCCAGTCCCGGGTTGGTCGTTCAATCGCTTCTTGAGGATGTCGATGAGACTGATAGCAACGGCTATCGCCGCGGGGCCGAGGACGAGCCCGGATGCTCCGAACAGGACGACGCCGCCGACCGCACCGATGAAGGCTACCACCGTGTGGAGCCGCAACCGGTTCCCGACAAGCATCGGATAGAGCAGATTGTCGATGCCGGCGACGATGACGCCGCCCCACAAGGCCAGTGTCACGGCGCTGGCCCAAGCCCCTTCCAGCGCGAGATAGATAGCCGCGGGCACCCAGATCACGAACGCGCCCAATACAGGCACGATGGCCAGAAGTCCCATCACTAGGCCCCAGAAGACCGGAGTGGGCAAGCCGAGCCACCAGAACATCAGGCCGCCGAGAGTCCCCTGCACGGCAGCGACGAACACGGTGCCAAGAAGGGTCGCATGTACGGTCTCGGCAAAGCGGGACAAGATATATGCCGTCTCCGGCGCGTCCAGGGGCGAGAGGCTCTCGACGCCTCGAAGGGCCTGCTTGCGATCCCGCAGAAAATAAAACAGCAGGTAGAATGTCAGGACAAACATCACGACCTGATTGATCGAACCGCGCAACAGCGACGTGCTTTGTCCCGTCAGCCATTGTGCGAACGCGGCGACCGACCCGGCCGGATCGAGCCGGTCCTTGATCCACACGGCAATGGCCGAAAGCGTGGGATAGTTCGACACGAAGCCATCCGCGTTCCAACCACGGATGACCCCCTCGAGATAGGTGGCTCCGTTTATCGCCTCGCGAACAATCTGCTGCGCTACGAAGACCAGCGGCAAGCCCACGGCAACCGCCGTGACGCTCACCGATATGAGTGCAGCCAGGGTTCGATTTCCGACCCTTCCCTCGACCCACCGATGGGCCGGATAAAGGACGATTGCCAGCACCAGCGCCCAGGTCAGTGCGGGCAAGAACGGCAGAGCCAGCAGGTAGCAGACATACAGGCAGATCGCCGTCGCGGCCAGGACACCGAGCAATCTCAATTGTTTCCTGTCGGGTATCTGTTTCATGTCGGCATCTGTCTCGGCCTCGGCATCTCTGGCTGTCTCACAGGTGAGCGAGCCTATCGGGTTTCCCAACAAAGGGGCAGCTTCCATGCCTCACGGCGGAGCTGCCGTCGGCGGGCAGGCCAATGTGTCAGCCACGGAAACCGACAAATGACCTTGAACGACGCGTCCACGCACTCGGTTCAGTGTGAGAAGAGCACCGGCAGCCTGAGATCATCGAGCACATCCTCGGTTGCCCCACCCAACACGAAGTCGCGAACGACAGAATGGCCATAACCGCCCATCACCAACAGATTGGCCCCGCGCTCCAGCGCATGCACCTGCAGGCCTATCCCGACCGGGCGGTCTTCAATGTCGATGGAGGCAGCTTCGGCGGCCAGCCCTCTCCTCCTGAGTCCCCCGGCCAGGCGCTCGGCGCCATCTTCTTCCGTAAGCGGCTTCTCGTCGACGATGGTGAACACGGTGATCTTGGACGCCCTTTCAAGAAAGGGCTTTGCGTCCGCGACCGCGCGCGCCGCAACGCGGCTCCCATCCCAGGCGATGGCAACATGACCCATCGTTCCGATGGCCAGCGCCTCCGGCAAGAGGATGGCGGGACGGCCGGAACCGAACATGACGGCTTCCGCCGTCGCCCGTGACGTTGAGTTGCCGGTTTCCCATCCGTGCAGCGAGATATCGAAATACCGTGCCTCTATCGCCGCGGCTTCGCCAGTCAGCAACAGCGCGGCCGACGATACGCCGGTCGTCAGCTTCACCGGTTTCTTCGCGGCTTCTTCACGAATTTTCTCGAGCAGGTGCTCGCCGCGCTGGCGGCTCGCCGCTTCGGCTTCGCGGATGAGCTCCGGCAATTTGGGCAGTAGCCGCGACATGACGGTCGAGGCGTTTGAAATATGGGCGCTGATGACTTCGGCATGAAGTTCGGCGCCCAAATATGCCGCAATCGCCGTCGCGTTGGATGCGATCGCATCCGAGTTGCCGTGAGGGTGTGTGACAAGAGGGAGAAACGCCTGCAATTTCACGGGTCAAGACCTTGATTGGATCGACGGCAACGAGGCGCCATCGGAGACCCGAAGTTAGGCCTTATCGGCCACGAGCCTTTGATATGGCTCAAATCGGCCAGCTTGAGGCAACATCGAAGCGCCGCAGCGAACGATGTCGGCGTCCAGGCAGTTCAGGCCCCGCCCACGATTGACGCGGATCAAGGCCGTCGCGGCTGCTCTCTGTTTTGGCTTCGTGCAAATCAGCCCCCCGAGCGGAGTCCCTCGCCATGGTCGACATCACATCAAGCCCTGAACAAATCAGATCCGCTCCGCCCCAACTGCGGCGATGGCTGGGGCACGAGGTCGCACGCGCCCTTGTGCAGGAAAAGGCCCCGAACCCGGGAAGAGCTTTTCCGAAGCCGGCCGGTGCCACGGGAGTCCTTCGGTGATGAACTCTCGGCGGACATGGCTGATCGCCGGCCTTCTGATCGCTCTTGGCGCGGGTGGCTACTACGCATGGCAGAAATCCAAGGATGGCGATCTGCCGGAAGGCATAGCGAGCGGGAATGGCCGCATAGAAGCGGTCGAGATCGACGTGTCGACGAAGGCGGCGGGCCGGATCAAGGAAATCCTTGTCGATGAAGGCGATTTCGTCAAAGCCGGCGAAGTGCTTGCCCGCATGGACACGGTGCAGCTAGAGGCTCAGCGCCGTCAGGCCGGAGCGCAGTTGCAACGCGCTGTGATCGGCGTTGAGACCGCCAATAGCCTGGTAACGCAGCGCGAAGCCGAAAAAACGGCCGCGGCCGCGGTGGTCGCACAGCGCGAAGCCCAATTGGACGCCGCCGAGCGCACGCTGGTGCGCACTGAGCAGCTTGCCACCAACAACACCATTTCCCAGCAGGTTCTCGACAACGACCGGGCAACCGCGCAGGGGGCAAAGGCAGCGGTGGCTGCGGCACAAGCTCAGCAAGCCGCAAGCGATGCCGCCATCAACGCGGCAAAGGCTCAGGTCATCGACGCCAAGGCGGCGGTCGACGCGGCCCAGGCCGCGATCGAGAGCATCGACGCCGACATCGATGATTCCACGCTCAAGTCTCCGCGCGACGGACGGGTGCAGTACCGGGTGGCGGAGCCTGGAGAAGTCCTGTCCGCCGGTGGGCGCGTGCTCAATCTCGTGGATCTCGGCGACGTCTACATGACCTTCTTCCTGCCGACGGCCCAGGCAGGCCGTGTGGCTATCGGCACGGAGGTCCGCCTCGTGCTCGACGCCGCCCCGCAATATGTGATCCCTGCCAAGGCTATTTACGTCGCCGACGTCGCTCAATTCACGCCAAAGACGGTCGAGACCGAGGAAGAGCGCCTGAAGCTGATGTTTCGGATCAAGGCGCAGATTTCACCGGACCTGCTGCGCAAGTACATCCAGCAGGTGAAGACCGGCTTGCCGGGCGTGGCCTATATCCGGCTGGATCCGCAGGTTGCGTGGCCGGCCAAACTCCAGGGAAAGCTCGCTCAATGAGCGCGCGGCCGAGCGCCACCGCAAGTCTTCTTTCACAACCAGTCGCACGGCTGGAGGGAGTTGGCCATTCCTATGGCAGGACCCGGGCGCTCGAAGGCATCACATTGGACATACCTGCCGGCTGCATGGTTGGCCTGATCGGGCCCGACGGCGTCGGCAAGTCCAGCCTGCTTTCCTTGATCGCGGGAGCACGGGCAATACAGCAAGGACGCATCGAAGTGCTTGGCGGCAACATGGCCGACGTCCGCCATCGACAGACCACGTACCCCAGGATTGCGTATATGCCGCAAGGCCTCGGCAAGAATCTCTATCCGACGCTGTCCGTCTTCGACAACATCGACTTCTTCGGCCGCTTGTTCGGGCATAACCGGGATGAGCGGGAGCGTCGCATTGGCGAGCTTCTGCGGAGCACGGGGCTGGCGCCCTTCGCTGCCCGACAGGCAGGCAAGCTTTCCGGCGGCATGAAGCAGAAGCTCGGCCTCTGCTGCGCCCTTATCCATGATCCCGACCTCCTGATCCTGGACGAGCCAACGACCGGTGTCGATCCTTTGTCGCGTCGCCAGTTCTGGGAGCTGATTGACCAGATCCGCCGCGGTCGCACTGGAATGAGCGTCATTGTTGCAACCGCCTACATGGAGGAAGCCGCCCGATTCGACTGGCTGATCGCAATGGACGGGGGCCGCGTGCTGGCCTCTGGATCGCCGTCGGAGCTGCTTGAGCGGACCGGCGCGCCTGACCTCGACGAGGCCTTTATCGCACTCCTTCCGCGGGAAAGGCGGGACGGCCATCAGCAGGTGGTGATCCCGCCCCGATCCGCGGGCACCGATGGCGAAACTGCCATCGAGGCGGAACATCTCACCATGCGATTCGGCGATTTCACCGCCGTCGACGACGTGAGTTTCCGTATCGAGCGTGGCGAGATCTTCGGCTTCCTGGGTTCGAATGGCTGCGGCAAGACGACCACCATGAAGATGCTGACCGGTCTGCTCCAGGCCAGCGAAGGCAAGGCCCGGCTCTTCGGACGCGAGATAGACCCGAACGACATCGAAGTTCGGCGGCGCGTCGGCTACATGTCGCAGGGATTCTCGCTCTATTCCGAGCTGACGGTCCGTCAGAACCTCGAGCTTCATGCCCGGCTCTTCGGCCTGGCTCCCGACGCCATCGCGCAAAGGATCGCGGAGATGGCGCAGCGCTTCGATCTCGCCGATCATATGGACGCGCTTCCCGATGCCCTGCCGCTCGGAATCCGGCAGCGCCTGTCGCTTGCCGTGGCGATGATCCACTCCCCCGATATCCTGATCCTCGACGAGCCGACATCCGGCGTCGACCCGGTCGCCCGCGACGGGTTCTGGCAGATCCTCTCCGAACTATCGCGCAAGCAGAACGTGACGATCTTCGTCTCGACGCACTTCATGAACGAGGCGGAACGTTGCGACCGTGTCTCGTTGATGCATGCCGGCAGGGTTCTTGTCACCGATACGCCGGCGATGATCGTCAAGAATCGCGCGGCGCCGACGCTCGAAGAGGCTTTCATCCGCTATCTGGAGAGCGCCGCCGCCGCGATGGAGACCGCACCGCCAGATGCCGGGACTGAACCGGGACATGCCGCCGGGGCGCCGGAAGGGTGGACGAAGCATCCGCGGGAAAAGCGTGGCAATCGCTTCTTCGATCCCCGCCGCATGTTCGCCTATACGCGGCGCGAGGCGCTCGAACTCCTGCGCGATCCGATCCGCGCCACGCTCGCCATCGTTGGCACGCTCATCCTGATGCTCGTCGTGGGTTACGGCATCAACATGGACGTGGAGAATATGACCTTCGCCGTCCTCGATCACGACGATACGGCAATCAGCCGCGACTACGTGCAGCAAATCGCCGGCTCGCGATATTTCACCGAAAAGGCGCCCATCTCGGACTACGCCGATCTTGACCGGCGCATGGGAGACGGCGAACTCAGCCTGGCGATCGAGATTCCGCCCGGCTTCGGTCGCGACCTGGCGCGCGGCCGCAACGTTGCCATCGGCGCGTGGATCGACGGCGCCATGCCGACGCGCGCCGAGACCGTGCGCGGTTACGTCCAGGGCATGCACGCAGGCTGGCTTACCCAGAAGGCACGCGAGATCTATGGTGACGCGGCCACGGTCGGTGATTTTCAGCTGGCGATCCGCTACCGCTACAACCCCGATGTCCGGAGCCTCGATGCCATCGTTCCGGCAGTGATCCCGATGCTTCTCCTGTTGATACCGTCCATGCTGGCCGTGCTGAGCGTCGTGCGCGAAAAGGAACTCGGCTCGATCATCAATTTCTACGTCACGCCGGTCACGCGGTTCGAGTTCCTGCTCGGCAAGCAGATCCCCTATGTCGTGCTCGCAATGCTGAATTTCCTGCTGCTGACGGGCTTTGCCATCTTCATCTTTCGCGTGCCGTTCACCGGTAGTTTTGCGACCTTCGCCGCCGCCGCGTTTCTCTATGTCATCGTCACGACGGGGATGGGGCTGCTGCTCTCGACTTTCATGAGCAGCCAGATCGCGGCGATCTTCGGAACCGCGCTCATCACGATGATTCCGGCCTCGCAATATTCGGGCATGATCGATCCCGTCTCGTCGCTCCAGGGCGTGGGTGCCTTCATCGGCCAGATCTATCCGATGACCTATTTTGTCATCATCTCGCGTGGCGCCTTCTCGAAGGCACTCGGCTTTGACGACCTTTCCGGCGCGTTTTTGCCACTCCTCATCGCCATCCCCGTGTTGCTCGGCCTCGGAGCGGCACTTCTCAGGAAACAGGCCCGCTGAAATGCGTTTCGCCAACATCTTCCAGCTCGGCATCAAGGAACTGCGCGGCCTTGCGCGCGATCCGATGCTGCTCGTGCTGATCGCCTATGCTTTCACCTTGGCGATCTACACAGCGTCCAAGGCGATGCCGGAAACCCTCAATCGCGCGCCGATCGCGATCGTCGACGAGGATCAGTCGCCGCTGTCCTCGCGCATCGTAACCGCGTTCTACCCTCCCTTTTTCACGGCGCCCCGGCTCATCTCCCAGCCCGAAATGGACAGGCGCATGGATTCCGGCATGGACACATTCGCGCTCGATATCCCTCCGAACTTCCAGCGCGATCTCCTGGCCGGCAGATCGCCCACGATCCAGCTCAATATCGATGCGACCCGCATGTCGCAGGCCTTCACCGGTGGCGGATATGTCCAGTCGATCGTATCGGGGGAAGTGAGTGAATTTCTGGATCGATATCGCGCCGAAACCGTGCTGCCTGTCAATCTTGACTTGCGTGCGCGTTTCAATCCCGAACTCAACAAGGGATGGTTTGGCGCCATCACCGACGTGATTTCCTCGATCACCATGCTCTCGATCATCCTGACCGGCGCGGCACTCATCCGCGAGCGCGAGCATGGAACGATCGAGCATCTGCTGGTCATGCCGGTAAAGCCGTTCGAAATCATGATGAGCAAGGTCTGGTCGATGGGGCTCGTCGTGCTGGTGGCTTCCGGCCTGTCGCTGGTCTTTGTCGTGCAGGGCCTGCTCTCCGTGCCCACGAACGGATCCGCGCTGCTGTTCATGACCGGAGCGGCCCTAGACATTTTTGCCATGACCTGTCTGGGGATCTTCCTTGCGACCATCGCGGGCTCGATGCCGCAATTCGGTTTGCTGCTGATGATGGTGCTTTTGCCGCTTCAGTTGCTGTCCGGCGGCGTCACGCCGCGTGAGAGCATGCCCGAGATCATCCAGGCCATCATGTTCGCCGCGCCAAACACCCACTTTGTCATACTGGCACAGGCCGTCCTGTTTCGCGGCGCTGGCCTGGACGTCGTCTGGCCGCAGCTTGCGGCGTTGCTGGCCATCGGCACTGGGTTATTTGCCTTTTCGCTCCGCCGCTTTCGCCAATTCCTGAAATAGGTTCGAATGAGGGATGCCCCAAGTGCGCATCGATGAAGCTCATCCGACGCTGACGCGATCTTCGCCCCAGCGTGTCAGCTTGTCGCCAGGGTCCACGCCCGCCCAGCCAACCAGCCGGGCAGCCATCTCGACCACCATTTCCTCGATCGAGGCAAGCTTGACATAGAATGGCGGCA